>NZ_CP029833.1:0-300000 GCF_003233655.1 Azospirillum ramasamyi | reverse complement strand
AGGCGACCGACACCTCCTACAGCGCGCGGCGCGCCTCCTCCATCGACGAGGCGGACGAGCCGTCGGGCGGCGGCGGCGCCCGGCAGGCGGAGCGCGGGCAGTCCACCGGCCGCGGCGGGATGGGGGCGGGGCTTGTCGGGCTGGTGATCGGGCTGGCCGGCGGCTTCGTGCTGGGAGCGGCCGTGGGGCAGCCGATCCTGGGGAGATTGCTTGGGCTTGGGGGGTGAGTGTTCCCCTCTCCCGGGGCGGGAGAGGGCTTCGTGCGCGTCTACAATAATGAAGAGGCCGTCATGCTTCCTGTCGATGCCGTGCTGCGCAAGGTGGATTCCTCCTTCGAGGAGTCGGTCGGGCGGCTTTGCGAGCTGCTGCGCATTCCCTCGGTCAGCACCGATCCCGCCTATGCCGGCGATGTCCGCCGTGCCGCCCAATGGTGCGCCGACAGGCTGGCGGCGATGGGCTTCACGGTGACGATCCACGAGACGCCGGGCCATCCCATCCTGGTCGCCCATAATCCGGGGCCGGCGGGTGTGGAGACGCCGCATGTGCTCTATTACGGCCATTACGACGTGCAGCCCGCCGATCCGGTCGAGCTGTGGAACAGTCCGCCCTTCGAGCCGGCGATCGTCGAGGCCGAGCGGGGCCGCCGCGTCGTCGCCCGCGGCGCCGCCGACGACAAGGGCCAGACCATGACCTTCATGGAAGCCTTCGAGGCCTGGCATGCCGTCCACGGCTCCATCCCCATCCGCGCCACCGTGCTGCTGGAGGGCGAGGAGGAGACCGGCAGCCCGTCGCTGCCGCGCTTCCTGAAGGAGCATGCGGAGGAGCTGCGCGCCGATTTCTGCCTCGTCACCGACACCAACGCCTGGGACGTCGACACCCCGGCGATCACCACGCGGCTGCGCGGCCTGCTCTATCTGGAGGCCACCGTCACCGGGCCGAGCCACGACCTGCATTCCGGCCTGTTCGGCGGCGCCGTGCCCAACCCGATCAATGTGCTGACCGGCATCCTCGGCCAGATCCACGATGCCGACGGGCGGGTGCGCTTCGACGGCTTCTATGACGGCGTGCGCGAGCTGCCGGACGACCTGCTGGCGCAGATCCGCGGCCTGCCGCTGGACGAGGCGCAGTTCCTCGGCGCGCTCGGCCTGACCCGCAGCCATGGCGAGGCGGGGCGGACCCTGCTGGAGCGCATCTGGACCCGGCCGACCTGCGACATCAACGGCATCTGGGGCGGCTACACCGGCGAGGGATCGAAGACGGTCATCCCGGCCAAGGCGTCGTGCAAGCTCAGCTGCCGCCTGGTGCCCGGCCAGGATCCGGCGGCCATCGAGGCGTCGGTCGAACGCTTCTTCGAGGAACGGCTGCCGGCCGACTGCACGGTCAGCTTCCGCCGCTTCAGCTCCTCTCCCGGCATCGAGGTGCCGACCGACACGCCGTGGATGCAGGCGGTGCGCGGCGGGCTGAAGGATGCGACGGAGCGCGACGGCGTGCTGATCGGCGGCGGCGGGTCGATCCCCATCGTCGGCTGGTTCCGCGAGCATCTGGGGCTGGACACCATCCTGGTCGGCTTCGGCCTGGACGACGACCGCATCCATTCGCCGAACGAGAAGTTCGAGCTGAAATGCCTGCGCAACGGCATCCGCAGCCATGCTGCGATCCTGGGTCGTCTGGCGGCCGGGCAGGTCGGCTGACGCCGGGTCGCGGGCCGGGGGGCGATGCCGTCCCCCGGCCCGTCATGCTCAGCCGGCCTCGGCGGAGGAGGAGGCGCTCCACAAATTGATGCCGGCGTCGGCGACGGCGTGGGTGTCGATCTCCGCCAGTTCCTCCGGCGAGAAGGACAGGTTGTTCAGCGCGTCGAGCGAGTTGTCGAGCTGCTCCACGTTGCGGGCACCGATCAGGGCGGAGGTGATGCGCGGGTCGCGCAGAACCCAGGCCACCGCCATCTGCGCCAGCGTCTGGCCGCGCCGCTGGGCGATGGCGTCCAGCGCACGGATGCGCTCCAGGTTCTCCGGCGACAGGAAATGCGCCCGCAGGGTGCCGCCCTTGGCGGCGCGGGCGTCGGTCGGGCGGTCTCCCAGATACTTGTTGGTCAGCATGCCCTGGGCCATCGGCGAGAAGGCGATGCAGCCCATGCCGAGATCGTCCAGCGTGTCGAGCAGCCCGCCTTCGATCCAGCGGTTCAGCATGGAATAGGAAGGCTGGTGGATCAGGCAGGGGGTGCCCAGCTCCTTCAGGATCCCGGCCGCCCGCCGCGTCATCTCCGGCGAGTAGGAGGAGATGCCGACATAGAGCGCCTTGCCCTGGCGGACGATGTGGTCGAGCGCGCCCATCGTCTCCTCCAGCGGCGTGCGCGGATCGACGCGGTGCGAATAGAAGATGTCGACATAGTCGAGACCCATCCGCTTCAGGCTCTGGTCCAGGCTGGAGACCAGATATTTGCGGGAGCCCCAGTTGCCGTAGGGACCGGGCCACATCTCGTAGCCGGCCTTGGTCGAGATCACCATCTGGTCGCGGTAGGGGCGGAAATCGCTGGCGAGGATGCGGCCGAAATTCTCCTCCGCCGAGCCCGGCGGCGGGCCGTAGTTGTTGGCGAGGTCGAAATGGGTGACGCCGCGGTCGAAGGCCCGGCGCAGCACGGCGCGCCCGGTGGCGAACACGTCGGTCCCGCCGAAATTCTGCCACAGCCCCAGCGAAATGGCCGGCAGGTCGAGCCCGCTGCGGCCGGTGCGGCGGTAGCTCATGCCCGCGTAGCGCTGTTCGGCGGCAAGGTAGGGCGGCTGCATGGCGTTCTCCCGATGTGAGTCCAAGTGATATATCAGCATAGGGCGGCGGAGCGGTGCCGTGCAATGGCGCGGCCGGTCATATCGCTCCAAGGCTGCGCCGCCTCTGCCGGGCCGGTCGGACGGTACAATTGGGCCATGACAATCACCGGGCCGAAGCCTGACTTGTCACGCAAACCATTCGGGTGATCCAACCATTTCCGAGAAGACGGCTAAAATCCTTCGTTCTCAATGGTTTTCCCGATTGAATGTGAAAGGCGAAGCTGGCCTGTGGCCGAAAAGATACATCCGACATCGGAAATGTAATGGTGACAATGTTCCATTTGACCCCGACGATTGCGTCTCCATAATCCTGATTGTCTCGATTGTTCGAGCGATGTGCGCCAGATTATGGAGGATCCGATGCGCCACACCGACGTGACCCGCAGTTCCGGCACTTTCACGGCAGCCCCGGGCGCCGTCCCGGCCGCCGACCGCGTCGCCCGTGTCGCCTCGCGTCCCCTCTGGCGGGTGCTCGACCTGTTGTTTTCCGCGCTGGAACGGCGCAAACAACGTCAGGCGTTGATGTGCCTCGACGACCATCTGCTGAAGGACATCGGCGTCAGCCGGGCCGAGGTGGAACGGGAAGCGTCGAAGCCGTTCTGGCGGGGATGAGACGATGGCCGACCAATCCGTTCACTTCCAATCCGTTCAGGTCCAGTACGCGGTCGAACCGGACCTGACCGCGGGCGATTTCATCGACGTTCTGGAACGCTCCGGGCTGGCGGAACGCCGGCCCGTGGGCGACCGCCCGCGGGTGGAGGCGATGCTGCGCAACGCCGGCCTGATCGTCACCGCAAGGGACCAAGGCCGGCTGGTCGGCGTCGCCCGGTCGATCACCGACTTCGTCTATTGCTGCTACCTGTCCGACCTCGCCGTCGACCGCGCCCTTCAGGGGCGCGGCATCGGAAAGGAGCTGATGCGCCGCACCCGCGACGCGATGGGGGAGGGCACCATGTGCCTGCTGCTGTCGGCGCCCAAGGCCATCAGCTTCTACGAGCAGGCCGGGCTGAAGCGGCACGAACAGGCCTTCCTGTTCACCGATCTGGAATAAGGCCCTGGACCAAGGCCCTGGTATCAGACAAGGGGGGAACTTCGCCGCCATGCCCGACATGATCACCGCAAGCGGAACCGATACCACCGGCCTCGCCATTTCCTACGCCGACGTGGCGGGCGCGGCGGAGCGGATCGCCGGCGTCGCCCACCGCACGCCGGTGCTGACCAGCCGCACCGCCGATGCGCTGACCGGCGGCGCGCTGCTGTTCAAGTGCGAGAATTTCCAGCGCACCGGCGCCTTCAAGATCCGCGGCGCCTACAACGCCATCGCCCGCTTCACGCCGGTGCAGCGCGCCGTCGGCGTCGTCGCCTATTCGTCCGGCAACCACGCCCAGGCCATCGCGCTGGCCGCGTCGATGCTGCGGGTGAAGGCCACCATCGTCATGCCGATGGACGCCCCGGCGGCCAAGCTGGCGGCGACCCGCGACTATGGCGCCGAGGTGGTGCTGTACGACCGCTATGCCGAGCCGCCCGACGCCGCCGTCGCCCGCGTGCTGGAGGAGCGGGGCGGCACCTACATCCCGCCCTTCGACCACCCGCATGTGATGGCCGGCCAGGGCACCGTCGCCAAGGAGCTGATCGAAGACGTGACGGCGGCGGGCGGCGCACCGCTCGATATCCTGGTCGTGCCGACCAGCGGCGGCGGGCTGCTGGCCGGCTGCGCCATGGCGGCGAAGACGCTGAACCCCGGCTGCCGCGTCATCGGAA
Organism: Azospirillum ramasamyi; assembly: GCF_003233655.1. Taxonomy (NCBI): domain Bacteria; kingdom Pseudomonadati; phylum Pseudomonadota; class Alphaproteobacteria; order Rhodospirillales; family Azospirillaceae; genus Azospirillum; species Azospirillum ramasamyi. The sequence goes on along the minus strand of NZ_CP029833.1, from coordinate 295,417 downwards.
TCGAGCCGGAGGCCGGCAACGACGCCCAGCGGAGCCTGCGCAGCGGCGGCATCGTCCGCATCGAACCGCCGAAGACCATCGCCGACGGTGCCCAGAGCCGTGCGGTCGGCCAGCTGACCTTCCCGGTGATGCAGCGGCTGGTCGACGACATCGACACGGTCACCGACGACCAGCTGGTCGACGCCATGCGCTTCTTCGCCAGCCGGATGAAGATGCTGGTGGAGCCGACCGGCTGCCTCGCCGCCGCCGCGGTGCTGTCCGGCAAGCTGGATGTGCGCGGCAAGCGCGTCGGGATCGTCGTCACCGGCGGCAACGTCGATCTCGCCCGCTTCGCCTCGCTGGTGCAGGCGGGCTGACCTCGCTTTCCCTGGGAACGCCTCCCCCAAGACGTAAGGGAGCCACTTCATGACCGGGCCGACGAGCGGAAAAACCATGCGCCTGCCGATCTATCAGGTCGATGCCTTCACCGACCGCGTCTTCGCCGGCAATCCGGCGGCGGTCGTGCCGCTGGAATCCTGGCTGCCCGATTCGCAGCTGCAGGCCATCGCGGCGGAGAACAATCTGGCGGAGACCGCCTTCTTCACCCGCAGCGGCCAAGGGGTGGAAGGGGGATATGAGCTGCGTTGGTTCACCCCGGCGGTGGAGGTCGATCTGTGCGGCCACGCCACGCTGGCGACCGCCTTCGTCATCTCCACGATTCTGGAACCCGGCCGCGCCCATATGGATTTCGCCACCCGGCAGGCCGGCACGCTGACCGTCACCCGCGACGGCGACCGCTACACGCTGGACTTCCCCAACCGTCCGGCCAGCCCGGCGGAGCGTCCCGACCCCAATCTGCTGGCGGCGCTGGGCGGACCGGCGCCGGCGGCGGTGCTGAGCGGACGCGACTATCTGGTGGTCTACGACTCGGCCGACGCGGTGCGGGGGCTGGCGCCGGATATGGCGCTGCTGTCGAAGCTCGATCTGTGGGCCGTCTGCGTCACCGCGCCGGGAGACGGCGGCGCCGATTTCGTGTCGCGCCTGTTCGCCCCGGCCCAGGGCATCCCCGAGGATCCGGTCACCGGCTCCACCCACTGCATGCTGACCCCCTATTGGGCGGAGCGGCTGGGCAAGACCGTGCTGACGGCGCGTCAGGTCTCGGCCCGCGGCGGCGACCTGCTGTGCGAGCTGGCCGGCGACCGGGTGAAGATCGGCGGGCAGGCGGTGCTGTACCTGGAAGGCTCGATTCTGGTGTGATACCGGCGAACGCTTGAACTGACCTTTCAAGCGTTCGCCGGCCGCCGCGGCGGCGGCGGCGCGCCCCCATGGGCGCGGTAAAGCCTGCGTGGCGTTTGAACGCGATACGGCGGGTCAATTCATTGGCCCGCCAGTATGACGCCGCGGAGCGTTGGTTCCGACTTACGCCCGCCGGTATCACATGACCTTTTCGAAGCGGAACATCTCGCCGCCGCCGGGCAGGCCGGACGGGCCGGGGAAATGCGGGTCCGGGTGCCGGTCGCTGAAGAACTCGACGATCTTGAAGCCGCACTTGTTCACATAGAAGTGGATGTTGCGCTTTTCGAAATAGGGGGTGTGGGTCTGCCAGACGCGAGTCGCCGGATACATCCGCTCGATGGCCGTCCAGGCCTTGAAACCCAGGCCCCGGCCATGCTTCTGCGACGAAATGAAGAAGAGGTCCAGCGAGTTGCGGTTCGTCTCCTCGTCGATCACGACGACGGCGCCGCCGACCCGCTGGCCGTCGCAGAGGATGTGAAGCAGCACGGTGCCCGGCACCGTCATGGAGTGGTCGAGATCGTCGCCGCGGGGGATCGAGTCCTCCGGCAGGCAGCCGAACTCCTCGATGACGGCGACGGCGAAGGAGTCTTCCATCTCCTGCTTGAAGGCCGGCAGATCGTGGGGGGCCACGGGTGCCAGCGTAACCTGGGGATCCTGCATCGTCCTGGACATGCCACTGTTGCGGCGTCGGCGGAGCGGCCGGACGGGCTCCCTTACGCCTCCGTTTCCATCTTCTGTTCAACCGCGGCGGCCTTGATCGCCTTCTGCAGCTTTTCGAAGGCGCGGACCTCGATCTGGCGGACGCGCTCGCGGCTGATGCCGTATTTCTGCGACAGATCCTCCAGCGTCGTCGGCACCTCGCGCAGCCGGCGCTCGGTCAGGATGTCGCGCTCGCGGTCGTTCAGCGCGGTCATGGCGTTCGCCAGCAGCTTGCGGCGCTTTCCCAGCTCCTCGCGGTCGGCCAGGATGATTTCCTGGTTGGCGCTCTCGTCCACCAGGAAATCCTGCCATTCGCCCTCGCTCTCCGCCCGCAGGGGCGCGTTCAGCGAATGGTCGGGGCTGGCCAGGCGCCGGTTCATGTTGACGACGTCCTGTTCCGGCACGTCCAGCTTGGTGGCGATGGCCTGGACCTGCTCCGGCGACAGGTCGCCTTCCTCGATCGCCTGCATCTGGCCCTTCAGCCGGCGCAGGTTGAAGAACAGCTTCTTCTGGGCGGCGGTGGTGCCCATCTTCACCAGCGACCAGCTGTGCAGGATGTATTCCTGGATCGCCGCGCGAATCCACCACATGGCGTAGGTCGCCAGCCGGAATCCGCGGTCGGGATCGAACCGCTTGACCGCCTGCATCATGCCGACATTGCCTTCGGAGATCAGCTCCGACAAAGGCAGGCCGTAGCCGCGGTAGCCCATGGCGATCTTGGCGACCAGGCGCAGGTGGCTGGTGACGAGCTGGTGGGCGGCGCCGGAATCCTCATGCTCCTGCCAACGCTTGGCCAGCATGTATTCCCGCTGCGGCTCGAGCATCGGGAACTTGCGGATTTCCTGGAGATAGCGGGACAGATTGCTCTCGGACCCGATCACCGGAAGGTTGGACGCCGTCGCCATGGTTCTAAGACCCCCTCTATGACGGCCGGTGCGCGCCGACATGAATTCAAGCGCACACTGCCGTTCTTCAGTGCGGGTTCCATAGGCCCCTTTCAATGAGCGGTCGGCGGAACCTCGCCATTGACCGGGAGTCTAACCAAGAAAGATTTCCCGGTGTACCGTTTTAAACCGTTTCCAAGGTGACAATTAGTTCATGAATATCGGCCGGGATTGGAGAGCGGAAGGTCACGATCTCGCCGCTGACGGGATGGCGGAAGGTCAGGGCCGCGGCATGCAGCGCCTGTCGCGGAAAACCAACAAGGCTGCCCCGCGCCGGTTCCGGCAGCAGGGAGGCGAATTTGCCCCCCGGCCGTCCCGACCGGCCGCGGCCATAGAGCGGGTCGCCGACCAGCGGATGGCCGATATGGGTCAGGTGGACGCGGATCTGGTGGGTGCGCCCGGTCTCCAGCACGCATTCGACCAGCGAGGCGGCCATGCCGAAGCTCTTGACCACGCGGTACTTGGTGGCGGCGTGTTTTCCGCCGCCGGTCACCACCGCCATCTTCTTGCGGTCGGCGCTGCTGCGGCCGATGTTGCCCTCGATCCGGCCCTGTGTCGGGTTGGGCACGCCCCAGACCAGCGCCAGATAGGTGCGGCTCAGCGTGCGGTCGGAGAATTGCTCCGACAGGCCATGGTGGGCGCGGTCGTTCTTGGCGACCACCATCAGGCCGCTGGTGTCCTTGTCCAGCCGGTGGACGATGCCGGGCCGCCGCACCCCGCCGATGCCGGACAGGCTGTCGCCGCAATGGGCGAGCAGGGCGTTGACCAGCGTGCCGTCCGGGTTGCCGGCGGCGGGATGCACGACGAGGCCGGCCGGCTTGTCGATCACCAGCACGTCGGCATCCTCGTACACCACGTCGATCGGGATGTCCTGCGGCACCGGTTCGGCGGTTTCCGCCCCCGGCACCTGCACCTCGAAGGTCTGGCCGGGTTTGACCCTCAGGGACGGGTCCGTTATCGTCCGCCCGTCGCCGCGCACGCAGCCCTGTTCCAGCAGGGCCTGCACGCGCGACCGCGACAGGTCCGGCAGACCGGCGGCCAGCGCCTTGTCCAGCCGTTGGCCGGCCGCCTCGTCGGGAACCGTGTAGGCCAGCGGCCCGGCGGTTTCCGCGGGCGAACCGGCGTCTTCCGGATCGAAGAATTCGTCGGACATGTCGTCGGGTGTTTCGGCGGGCATTTCGGCGGGTGTCTTTGCGGCCATCGGGCGTGCGTGTCGCGTCCTGTTTCAATCGTCCGGGAGTGGACCCCAAACCGTGCAGATCCTCAAGGCACTCGTCGTCATCATGGGCGTTATGATCATCGCCGGCTCCACCTTTCTGGGGGTGGAGGTGTACAAGCGGATGTCGGACCCCAACCGCACCTCCCTGACCGCCAACGCCCCCGCGCCGGCTCAGGCCGTCGACGTGACGCTGGACGTCCCGGCCGGTTCCCGCATCGGCGAGGTTCTGGCGGTGGGCAACCGCGTCCTGTTCAAGGTGACCCTGCCGGAAGGGGCGGATCGCCTTTACCTGATGGACCCGCGCAACGGCGCCGTCACCGCCACCATCACCGCCGGCCCGATCTCCGGTCCCGACTCCGGCAAGACCGTCCCTTGAAGAACAGGGTTCCCGATCATGTATGACTTCCGCAGCGACAATGTCGCCGGTGCCGCGCCCCAGGTGATGACGGCGCTGGCGGCATCGTCGTCCGGCACCGCCGCCCCCTACGGCAACGATCCCTGGACGGTGCGGGTGACGGAGCGGCTGTGCGCGATCTTCGAGACCGAGGTCGCGGTCTTCCCGGTCGCCACCGGCACCGCGGCCAACGCGCTGGCGCTGTCGGCGCTGGTGCCGCCCTATGGCGCCGTGCTGTGCCATGACGAGGCCCACATCGCCATCGACGAATGCGGCGCGCCGGAGTTCTTCACCGGCGGCGCCAAGCTGGTCCCGCTGGCCGGCGAGCATGGCAAGCTGACGCCCGACGCGGTGTCGCGCCACATCGCCAGGGCCGGCGTCGGCGTGGTCCACCGCGTGCAGCCCGCCGCCCTCAGCCTGACCCAGGCGACCGAGGCCGGCACCGTCTATACCCCGGCGGAGGTCGAGGCTCTGGTCGAGGCCGCCCATTCCAACGGCATGGCCGTGCATATGGACGGCGCCCGCTTCGCCAACGCCATCGCCCGGCTGGGCTGCGCGCCGGCCGACGTGACGTGGCGGGCCGGGGTCGACGTGCTGACGCTGGGCGGCACCAAGGGCGGCTGCCTCGCCGCCGAGGCGGTGGTGTTCTTCAACCCGGCGATGGCCGAGGATTTCGGCTTCGGCCGCAAGCGCGGCGGCCATCTGGTGTCGAAGATGCGCTTCCTGTCGGCGCAGCTCGACGCCTGGCTGGCCGACGGCTTGTGGCTGAGCCTCGCCGCCCACGCCAACGCGATGGCCGACCGGCTGACCGCCGGGCTGACCGCGCTTCCCGGCGTCGAGCTGGCCCATCCGGTCGAGGCCAACGAGCTGTTCGTCCGCCTGCCGGCGGCATATGCCGAGGCGTTGGAGGGGGCCGGCTACGGCTTTTACCGTTGGGATGACGGCACCGCGCGATTCGTGACGGCGTTCGACACGCCGGCGGCGGCGGTGGACGGCTTGCTGGGTATTTTGCGCAGTCTGCAAGAAAAGGCTTGATCGGCGGGGCAGGCTTGGTTAGAAACCCGCCCACGCCGATGACGTCCCCTTCGTCTAGAGGCCTAGGACACCGCCCTCTCACGGCGGTAACAGGGGTTCGACTCCCCTAGGGGACGCCAACCTTCCGAGGTTGGGTCGAGCGGCCGGTGGCAGCCTCCACCGCCGCTTCATACATCGGGACCAGACGTCCCCTTCGTCTAGAGGCCTAGGACACCGCCCTCTCACGGCGGTAACAGGGGTTCGACTCCCCTAGGGGACGCCATCCACCGTTGGATGCCACCGGTTGGATGCGTTGTCAGAGCGTGTTTTGAAGGTACAACGTCCCCGTCGTCTAGAGGCCTAGGACACCGCCCTTTCACGGCGGCGACACGGGTTCGACTCCCGTCGGGGACGCCACTTCAGTCTGTTTCACTTCGGAATGCCATGGCCTCGCGGGTTTGCGGGGCTTTTTTGCGTTTGCCCGCATCGGCGCCGGTTTTTGGACGCTCGGGCGCCGCGACAGGGTCGCTGTGGGCATCGCCTGGATCCCCGCCTTCGCGGGGATGAGGCCGATGGACGGTGGCCGGGTCAGGCCAACGCCTCCGTCCGATACAGCGTTACCCGGATGCCGCCGTTCGACACCGACACGCCGCCTTCCATAAAGGGAAGCTCCGTCGCCTTGGCCAGGGCGGCTTCGTTGGTGACGATGCCCACGCGCCAGCCGGCGAAGTGCGTCCTCAAGGTCTGGCCCATGGCGTGGTAGAGCGGGATCAGGGACTTGCCTTCGCCGATGCGGGCGCCGTAGGGCGGGTTGACGATGACGAGGCCGGGCGGACCCTCCGGCGGGGTCAGGTCGCTGATGGCGTGGTGGGCGAAATCGGTCCAGGCGGAAACGCCGGCGCGCTCGGCGTTGGCACGGCTCATGGCGACGGCGCCGGCGTCGCGGTCGCTGCCGTAAAAGCGCACCGTCGGCGGCGTGGCCGCGCCGCTGCCGCGCAGGCTCCGCCAGACGGCGGGGTCGAAATTGGCGAGCTGCTCGAAGGCGAAGGACCGGGAGCGGCCGGGCTTCAGGCCGGCGGCGATCTCGGCGGCCTCGATGACGAAGGTGCCGGAGCCGCACATGGGATCCACGACGGGAACCGGGGCGCGCCCGTCATAGCCGCACTGGCGCAGGAACAGCGCCGCCAGCGTTTCGCGCATCGGCGCCTTGTTGACCGCTTCCTTGTGGCCGCGCTTGTGCAGGGACTCGCCGGAACTGTCGACGCTGATGGTGCAGAGGTCGTCGTCGATGCGCGCCTTGATCTGGACGGCGCGGGTGTCGTCCTCCGGCGCGTCCTTATCGGCGGATTTGCCGGTCTTCTTGGGCGCGGCCTTGACGATGGGGGCGCCCAGCTCCTCGGCGATGGCGCGTTCGATGCGCTGGGCGGCGGCGCCCGCGTGGTAGATGCGCGAGCCCTTGCAGGAGGCCTCGACCCGCACCGGCACGTCGGCGCGCAGGATTTGCGCCCAGGGAACGCGGCGCGCCCGCTTGTCCAGCTGCGCCAGATGGAAGGCGCGGAAGGAGGCGATGCGCGCCAATACGCGGGTGGCGCCGCGCAGTTCCAGATTTGCCCGCCAGACCTCGGGCCAGCCGCCGGTGACCGTCACGCCGCCCTTCACCGCGGTGGGGTTGGCGAAGCCGCGGTCGCCGGCCTCCGCGCACAGCACGGGTTCCAGGCCGGGGGCGGCCACCAGGAAAATCTCGAAATCTTGGTCGGTATGGACTGGGTCGGTGTTCATCCCGCCTACATAGCCCGAAGGCCGGCCGTCTTCGACAGGATTCTCGCGAAAGGACGGCGAGGCGGGAGCCGGTCCCGTCGCCGCGCGGCGCCGCCGCTCATGTCGGTCGGCGGACGTCCGCGGCAGGATCGGGAACGGGTGCTTTGGGCTCGGGCACGCGCTACCGGCAAAAGGTTACCGGTAGGAGCTGTGCGAGGCGATGGCGTCTCCGCGGATGGCATCGGTGCGGATGCTGGAGTCACCCGAGGCGGACAGGCCGACGACATCGTCTGGAGCGGTGGTGGCGAGGCCGAGCTTGCCGCGGGCGAAGTTCAGGTAGGCGCTGGCGCCCTTGGTGTCGCCCTGCGCGGCGAGCGAGCGGGCGACCGACAGGGCGTTGCGGGCGGCGTCGCGCTCGGTGCGCTCGGCGGTGAGGGCATCGGACTGGGCGACGGCGGCGGAGGTGGAGGCCAGCAGGTTGTCAAAACCGGCATCCTGGGCGGCATTCGCCGAACCGGCGGCAAAGGTCAGGGCCGACAGCGACAGGGTGGCGGCAACGGCGGCGGTGGCGAACTTCTGCGTGAACATGACGATGTCCTTATTCGAAGATTGCCCTGCCGGGGGTGCGCCCGGAGACGGGGGGATTCGTCACCGGGCGCGGGGCGGGGCAGGAGGTTGATATTCGACCGGCGCCGGGGAGCGTCGGCCGTGAAGAGAAAGTTAACCATCGGCCGCCGCCGGATAAATCCGACAGTTCCGACAACACTGTTCGCCTAAAAACAACAATCGCCCCTTGACGTTCGGCCCTGGATTGACGGGGGGAAGCGGCGGCCCCTATGATCGGATTGGAACACGAACAATCAGGCTGCCTTTCGATTCCGAAAATATTCCCGAACATAGTCCGGGGACACATAAGGCGGCCTGCCATCAGGGGAGCACGGGTTCATGACCGCGACCGAATTTGCCGATTGGCCCGCCGACCTGCTGGCGCAGGAGTTCCGCGGCAAGCGGGTTCTGGTGACCGGCAGCAGCCGCGGCATCGGCGCCGCGGTGGCGGCGGCCTTCGCCCAACTCGGCGCCCGCGTCGCCATCCATGGCCGCGACGCGGCGGCCGTCGAGGCTGCTGCTGCGGGAATGGCGGCGGCGGGGATGGCGGCGGGAGTGATCCCGCTGGCCGGCGACTTCGCCGACAAGGCGGAGGTCCGCCGGGTGGTGGAAAGCGCGGTGGACCGGCTCGGCGGGCTGGATGTGCTGATCAACAATGCCGGCACCATGCTGGGCCGGGTGGCGCTGGGGGATATCGACGACGATTTCCTGCAGAAGCAGTTCGACCTGAACGCCGCCTCCGCCGTCATCGCCAGCCGGACGGCGCTGCCGGCGCTGATCGCGTCGAAGGGGGCCATCGTCAACACCGGCTCCATCTCCGGCCGGACCGGGGGCAGCGCCGGGTCGTCGCTCTACAGCGCGGCCAAGGCCTTCCAGGCCAGTCTCGCCCGCTCGCTGGCGACGGAGCTCGCGCCGCACGGCATCCGCGTCAACGCGGTGTCCCCCGGCACCATCGACACCGATTTCCACCAGCGCTATTCGACCCCGGACAAATTGATGCAAACCGTGGCGCGCATTCCGCTGAAGCGGCTGGGAACGGCGCAGGATTGCGTCGGCGCCTACCTGTTCCTCGCCTCCGGCCGGCTGGCCGGCTACATCACCGGGCAGGTGATCGAGGTGAATGGAGGGCAGTTCTATAACTAACGGCCGGGTTTTGCAGTTTAGGAGCGATGGAAGCGACAAATTGCAAAACATTGACGCGATTTTTTGCAAACTGCGACGGGTCGCCGACAGTCGGCCTGCCACTCAGGGCATTTTCGTAGGGTAGAAAAGCAATCCGACCGTTAATGGTCCGTTGGTATTGTTCTTGTATGATGCGGCATCATTCAGTGGTCTGAACAAAGACCGCTCCATCGCCAGCGGATGCCGGAATCATCATCATGAACGCAACCAGCCAGAGCCAGCCCGCCAAGGCGGGAGCCTTTGCCAATCTTCATACGGCGACCAAGATCTACACCGGCTTCGGCGTCACGCTGGCGCTGCTGGTCGGGCTGGGGGCGGTGTCCTGGACCGGCCTGCGGTCGAGCGACGACGCGCTCCGCCAATACGCGGTGCAGTCGCATGTCGCCATGTCGGTGGCGGAGGCGGACACCAACATGGCCGACGCCCTGGGCTCGGCGGAGGAGTTCGTGTCCAGCGGCTCGCCCGCGGTGGCCGACGAGTTCCGCAGCGACATGGTGATGTTCCGCCAGAAGCTGGAAGCCGCCATCGAGCGGATGACCCGGACATCCGACCTTCAGGCGGCGCAGGAGATCACGTCGCTGCACCAGACGCTGACCGCCGGCTTCGACAGTCTCGTCGCCGCGCGGACGGAGCGCGACCAGATCGTCGCGTCGGTGGTGAACACGCTGGGCGCCGAAATCCGCCGCACGCTGAGCGATACCGTCAAGGCGGAACGGGATGGCGGCAACCTCGACCGCGTCGTGCGCGCGGCCGATGTCAGCGAACAGTTCCTGCTGGTCCGCGTGCTGGTCGCCCGCTTCGTGGCGGAAACCAAGCCGGAGGATCTGGAGCGCATCCGCAAGGATCTGGCCGACCTGGGCACGAAGGCGGAGGCGCTGCGCGACGGGATGGCGGACGGCCCGGTCAAGGCCAAGCTGGCCGACGCCGTCGCGAAGCTGCCCGCCTACCGCGTGGGGATCGAGCGCATCGCGGTGCTGAGCGCCGATCTGAAGTCGCTGAACAGCCAGACGCTGGGCAAGGCCGGCAAGGAGATCGGCGACAAGATCGGCCTGATCCGCTCCAACTCCGCCGACTTCCTGGCTCAGCTGGAGCGCACCGCCGCCGCCGAGGTCGCGGCGGCCGAAAAGCGCGGCACGGCGGTCACCATTGTCGCCGTGCTGGCCGGCCTGCTGCTGGCCTGGGCGATCTCGCGCGCCATCACCCGGCCGCTCGGCGCCATCACCGGGGCGATGGGGCGTCTGGCCCAGGGCGACCTGAGCGTTGCCGTCACCCACGCCGATCGCCGGGACGAGATCGGCGCGCTGGCCCGCTCGCTCGAGGTCTTCAAGACCAACGCGCTGGAGATGGAGCGCATGCGCAAGGCGCAGGAGGAGAGCGAGCGCAAGGCCGCCGAGCACCGCCGCGAGACCATGATGCAGATGGCCGACACCTTCGAAAGCACGGTGAAGGGCATCGTCGACACCGTCGCCAATGCCGCCACCGGCATGCGCGACGCCGCCACGGCGCTGACCGCCACCGCGCAGGAGGCGAGCGAGCGCTCGCTGCTGGTCGCCAGCGCCTCGGAACAGGCGTCGGCCAACGTACAGACCGTCGCCACCGCGACGGAGGAACTGTCGGCCTCGATCTCCGAGATCGGCCAGCAGGTGGAGAACTCCACCCGCATCGCCACCCAGGCGGTGGCCGACGCCGACGGCGCCGACCGCACCATGCGCGAACTGGTGACCGCCGCCGAACAGATCGGCGCGGTGGTGGAGCTGATCAGCGGCATCGCGGCCCAGACCAACCTGCTGGCGCTGAACGCCACCATCGAGGCGGCGCGGGCGGGCGAGGCCGGCAAGGGCTTCGCCGTCGTGGCGAGCGAGGTGAAGGCGCTGGCCACCCAGACCGCCAAGGCGACCGACGAGATCCAGGCCAAGGTGCAGGAGATCCAGCACACGACCGGCGACGCCCAGAAGTCGATCGGCAGCATCGGCCGCACCATCGGCCGCATGAGCGAGATCACCACCGCCATCGCCGCCGCCATCGAGGAGCAGGCCTCCGCCACGCGGGAGATCGCCAGCAGCGTCACCCAGGCCGCCCAGGGCACCGAGGAGGTTTCGAGCAACATCGCCGGCGTCAGCACCGCCGTTCACGAGACCGGCGACGCCGCCGGCCGCGTCCGCGGCACCTCGCAGGAACTGGCCGCCGAAGCCGAGCGGCTGCGCCGGGAGGTCGGAACCTTCATCGCGACGGTGCGCGCGGCGTAAGACGCCATCGGGGCGGGGAAGCCTGGGCGGGCTTGGCTGACAGGCCCGGCTCAGGTGCTCTCCCGCGCGATGAAGGTCAGCCCCAGGTCGACGCGCCGCCGCGGCGGTTCCTTGCCGTCCATCAGGTCGAGCAGCATGGCGGCGGCATGGCGGCCGATGGCGTAGCGGGGCGTGGCGACGGTGGTCAGGGTGGGGGTGGTCCAGGCCGACGCCGGCAGGTCGTTGAAGCCGGCGATGGCGAGCTGGTCCGGCACCCGGATGCCGCGGCGCTGGCATTGGAACAGAGCGCCCTGCGCCAGATCGTCGTTGCAGAAGAAGACGGCGTCGCAGTCGGTGTTCTCGGCCATCAGCCGGTCGATCATCGCCGCGCCCAGATGGATGGAGGAGGGGTCGGGCAGGCGCCACACCCGCGACTCGTCATACAGTCCCGCCTCCTCCAGCGCATGGCGGTAGCCGTCCAGCCGGGACAGCGTGCGGGGGTCGAGCTGCACGGCGACGAAGCCGATGCGGCGGTAGCCGCGCTCCAGCAGATGGGTGGTCATCAGCCGCCCGCCCTCCTCCTGCGAACAGCCGACGCTGAGGCTTTCGGGATCGTCCAGCAGCTCCATCATGTGGACGGTCGGGCTGCTCAGTGCCGACAGGTAGGTGCGGGTGACGTCGGTATGGTCGGTGCCGGTCAGCAGGATGCCGTCGGGCTGGAACTGAAGATAGGTGCGGATCAGCCGCTCCTCCTCCTCCGGGGAGTAGTGGGTGACGCCGATCAGGGCGCGGTAGCCGCGCGGCAGCAGCATGTCGTGGATGCCGGCCAGCGTCTCGACGAAGACCATGTTGGTCATCGACGGGATCAGCACGGCCACCGTCATCGACCGCGCCGACGCCAGCGCGCTGGCCGCCTGGTTCGGCACGTAGCCCATCGACTGCGCGGTGTCGAGGATGCGCTGGCGAAGATCCGGCCCGACCAGCTCCGGCCGCTTGAAGGCGCGCGACACGGTGATGGCGCTGACGCCGACCCGCTCCGCCACGTCGGCCATCGTCGCCCGGCCGGTGCGCGAGGAGCGCGGCTTGCGCGCCTTGACCATCGGGGATGCAGGCCGATCACCGCCACGCGTCGTCACAGGGCTCCATCCTTCCGATTTTGGCCGGTCGTTTCCGACCGATGAGTGGCCGGCGCGAAGAAGCGCCGCGCAGGGGTGCTGATTAGCGTCGTGGAGCATGGCAGGCAAGAGCCGCTTGTTCCGGCGGCCATCACCTGCAACCCACGGTAAGTCCGAGCGCCCTTGCAAACCGGTTCGTACGCAACTCAAACAAAACTCTTTACGCCAGTCAAGGTTAGCGCTAACAGTACTGTTGTCTCGTGTCGGCGTCATCCGTGCATTCGGGCCGTAAGGCTGCGGGTGTTCCTTTGGTCCGCACATGATAGCGCTAACAAGGTTTTGTAGTGCGTGGCCGCCGTGACCCGATCGGGCGCGGATGCCGCCTTGCACCGGCAATCGGGAACATGAGCCCCATGAACGGTCCCTCCACCGCGCCGTCTCCCGCCGGCGCCAGCCCGCCGGACAGCTTGCCCGCCGCGCCGCCGATCGTCGTGGTGATGGGTGTCGCCGGCTGCGGCAAGTCCAGCGTCGGCCAGAGCCTTGCCGCGGCGCTGGGCCATGCCTTCATCGAAGGCGATGCGCATCATCCGCCCGCCAACATCGCGAAGATGTCGGCCGGCATCCCGCTGACCGACGACGACCGCGACGGCTGGCTGGGCACGCTGGCCGGCTTCATCGCCGATGCGCATCGCGAGGGGCGCGGGCTGGTGGTCGCCTGTTCGGCGCTGAAGCGGCGCTACCGCGACCGGCTGCGCGGCGATTGCGAGCGGGTCGTCTTCCTGCATCTGCACGGCGACAAGGCGCTGATCGCTTCGCGCATGGGGGCGCGCACCGCCCATTTCATGCCGACCGCCCTGGTCGACAGCCAGTTCGCCGACCTGGAATTGCCCGTCGCCGACGAGGCGGTCCTGTCCTATGAGGTGACGTTGCCGGCCGAGGCCATCGTCGCCGACGCCCATGCCCGCCTGACCGGCGGCAACGGAATGACTCATGGCGGCCCGGCCGCCGGCCGTGAGAATGGCGGCCCGGCCGCCGGCCCTGAGTGTGGCGGCTCCGCCGCCGGCCCTAACAATGGCGGCTCCGCCGCCGGGAGGACCGCATGAAACGCGTGGCGGATCTGCTGGAGCGGATCACCGAATGGATCATGGCGCTGATGCTGGCGATCATGGTCGGTCTCGTCTTCGGCAACGTCGTCCTGCGCTACGTCTTCAACAGCGGCATCGTCGCGGCGGAGGAGATCGCGCGGCTGATGTTCGTCTGGATGGTGTTCCTGGGCGCCACCGTGGCGCTGCGGCACCAGCGGCACCTGGGGCTGGAGATCGTGCAGAGCCGCCTGCCGGCCAAGGTCCGCCGCGTCTGCGCGGTGATCGCGCACCTGATGATGCTCTACGCCCTGTGGCTGTTCGTCCAGGGAAGCTGGATCCAGCTGCTGATCGGGATGGAGACCTTCTCCACCGTCCTGCGCTTCCCCATGGCCTTCTACGCCGCGGCGGGCTTCTTCCCGGCCATCGCCATGGCGTTGATCGTGCTGGCCAACCTTGTGCGGATCGTCACCAACCAGCCGGACGCCCGCATCCCCGGCGATCCCGACACGATGATGGACAGTCCGGAATCGCTCGGCCCCGCCGTGGCGCCCCCGGCACCCGCCGCGCATGGCGGCGCAGCCGTCGCCAAGCACTGAGCCCAGACGCCCTCCTGCGGACGGAGATTCCGCCATGACCCTCACCATCTTCCTGGGCTCCCTGTTCGGCCTGATGCTGCTCGGCATGCCCATCGCCTTCGCGCTGATGCTGACCGGCGTCGCGCTGATGGTCCACCTCGACTTCTTCGACGCCCAGCTGGTCGCCCAGAACATGCTGAGCGGCGCCGACAACTATCCGCTGATGGCGGTGCCCTTCTTCATCCTGGCCGGCGAGCTGATGAACGCGGGCGGCATCTCCCAGCGCATCATCAACCTCGCGGTCAGCCTGGTCGGCCACATCAAGGGCGGGCTGGGGTACGTCACCATCGGCGCCTCGGTGATGCTGGCCAGCCTGTCGGGGTCGGCCATCGCCGATACCGCGGCGCTCGCCACGCTGCTGATCCCGATGATGCGCGACCACGGCTACCCGGTGCCGCGCTCGGCCGGCCTGATCGCGTCCGGCGGCATCATCGCCCCGATCATCCCGCCCAGCATGCCCTTCATCATCTTCGGCGTGACCACCAACACCTCGATCAGCGCGCTGTTCATGGCCGGCATCGTGCCCGGCCTGCTGATGGGCATCGGTCTGGTCTGCGCCTGGATGTTCGTCGTCCGCGACATGACGGTGAAGCTGCAGCCGAAGGCGAGCGGACGGGAGCGGCTGAAGGCGCTGGGCGACGGCATCTGGGCGCTGGCCCTGCCGGTCATCATCATCGGCGGCCTGCGCGGCGGCATCTTCACGCCGACCGAGGCCGCGGTGGTCGCCGCCGTCTATTCGCTGTTCGTCGCGATGTTCGTCTACCGTCAGGTGACGCTGGCGCAGCTGGTCCCGCTGCTGGTCCAGGCGGCGCGCACCACCAGCACCGTGATGTTCCTGTGCGCCGCGGCGCTGGTGTCGTCCTACATGGTGACGCTGGCCGACCTGCCGCAGCAGATGACGGAGCTTCTGGCCCCGCTGATGGACAATCCGAAGCTGCTGATGCTGGCCATCGCCTGCCTGCTGCTGGCCGTCGGCACGGTGATGGACCTGACGCCGACCATCCTGGTGCTGGGCCCGGTGCTGACGCCTCTGGCGATCAAGGCCGGCATCGACCCCGCCTATTTCGGCGTGATGTTCGTCCTGGTCGGCACGCTGGGCCTGATCCATCCGCCGGTCTGCACGGTGCTGAACGTGGTGTGCGGCGTCGCCCGCATCTCGCTGGAAAGCGCCACCAAGGGCATCTGGCCCTTCCTGCTGACCTACCTCGTGCTGCTCGGGCTGCTGATCGCCGTGCCGGAGATCGTCACCGCGCCGCTGCATTTCTTCCGCTGACGCCTTCAAGACCAACCACAACGAAACGCCCAAAGGAAGGGAGACCGCCACCATGTTCCGCAAACTGCTTCTCGCCACCGGCATCGCCGCCGCCCTGCTGGCGCCCGTCGCCGCCGCCACCAGCGCTTCGGCCCAGGAGGTGAAGACCCGTATCATCCGCTTCGGCTACGGCCTGTCGGAAAGCAGCAACCAGGGCCGCGCGGTGAAGTATTTCGCCGAGGAACTGTCCAAGCGCAGCGGCGGCAAGTTCAAGATGAAGGGCTTCGGCGACGCCAGCCTGGGCAACGACATCCAGATGCAGAACGCCCTGATCGGCGGCGCGCAGGAGATGATGGTGGGCTCCACCGCCACGCTCGTCGGCATCGTCAAGGATTTCGGCGTCTACGACCTGCCCTTCCTGTTCAACAACGAGAAGGAAGCCGATGCCGTCCTGGACGGCCCGTTCGGCGAGAAGCTGCTGAAGTCGCTGAACCACAAGGGGCTGGTCGGGCTGGTCTATTGGGAGAACGGCTTCCGCAACCTGACCAACAGCAAGCGGCCGATCACCAAGCTGGAGGACATGGGCGGCATCAAGCTGCGCGTGATGCAGAACCCGGTCTACATCGACATGTTCAACCGCTTCGGCGCCAACGCGGTGCCGCTGGCCTTCTCCGAGCTGTTCACCGCGCTGGAGACCGGCACGGTCGACGGCCAGGAGAACCCGGTCACGACCATCCAGTCGTCCAAGTTCTACGAGGTGCAGAAGTACCTGACCATTTCCCGCCACGTCTACAGCCCGTGGATCGTGCTGGCCAGCAAGCGCTGGTATGACGGCCTGTCGGCCGACGAGAAGAAGATCCTGCATGAGGCCGCCATCGCCTCGCGCGAGTTCGAGCGCAAGGACAGCCGCGAGGCCTCGGCCCAGAGCGTGGCGTACCTGACGGAAAAGGGCATGCAGATCAACGAGCTGAGCCCGGCCGAGCTGGACCGCATGCGCGAGATGGTCAAGCCCGCCTTCGACAAGTACGCCTCCGACGGCGGTGCGGAGGTCCTGAAGGAGATCCAGGCCGCCATCGACGCCGTCCGGAAGTAACCGCGGCGACGCAGGTCGGATCAGGGCAGGGGGCGGATCGGGATGACCGGTCCGCCCCTTCGTCTGTCCGGGCGGGGATAAGTCAAGGGTTGGCCGTGGTGATTTCTATGTACGCGAAAGACTGCTGCTTCGATCGGGAATTATGATGCGGGGACTCGGCGTCCGATTTCTTCGCGTCATATTGGGAAAGGGCCGTGGAAACTTTATTTCCACCTCTGATTTGTAAAATAATTTACGCGAACTTAACGGAACTGCGGGACAGTCGGACGGTGTGTCGTACCGTCATTCGGATGTGCCGCGGGGAATGTCGATGTTCAAGAAGTTGCCTTTGGTGACCAAGCTGGTGCTGGCGATCGGACTGGCCCTGGTGATCGGGCTGGGTGCCGGGTCGGTCGTGATTACCGTCAAGAGCGGAGCGGACACCGACGAGTTGTCCTTCCAGGTCGGGGAGGAGTTGGGCAAGTACCATGCGGCGACCGTCGAGCGCCGGCTGAACGACGCCATGGACCTCAGCCGCCTGATGGGGACCACCCTGCTCAGCCTGAAGCGGAGCGGCGTCGTCGAGCGCAACGCGCTGAACGACTGGCTGAAAAGCCTGCTTGAGGCCAACGCCGGCCTGATCGGCGTCTGGGTGGGCATGGAGCCCAACGCGCTGGACGGCAAGGATTCCGCCTTCGCCAACACCCCCGGCAGCGACACCAGCGGCCGCTTCATCTCCTATTGGAACCGCGGCGGCGGCAAGGTCCAGCTCGAAGCGCTGGCAGGCTATGACGATCCCGGCCCGGCGGGCGCCTTCTACCAGCAGCCCAAGCGCACCGGCAGGGAGGTGATGGTCGAGCCCTACAGCTACACGGTCGCCGGCAAGAGCGTGCTGATGGTGTCGCTGGCGGTGCCGATCATGGACAACGGCAAGTTCATCGGCGTCGCCGGCGTGGACATCGCCACCGACGACATCTGGAACGAGCTGAAGACGGCCAAGCCGTTCGAGACGGGATCGGTCTTCCTGATCTCCAATGGCGGGGCCTGGGCGGCCTACAGCAACCCCGACCATCTGGGCAAGCCGATCCTGCAGACCAACGAGCGCCTGAAGGACGCCATGCCGGCCATCCGCGAAGGCAGGCCCTTCGCCCATATGTCGGTTTCGGCCAGCCTGAAGACGGAGGTGAAGCAGCTGTTCCGGCCGGTCGTGGTCGGGAACACCGGCACGCCCTGGGCGATCCTGGTCAACCTGCCGATCAACAAGATCGAGGTGCCGAAGCAGGAGTTGCGGACCTTCATCGCCGTCGGCGCGGTGCTGCTGACCGCCGGGCTCCTGCTGGCGCTGTGGCTGACCAGCCGCGTGGTGATCGGCCAGCCGCTGCGCCGGATCATCGCCACCATCCAGGCGCTGACCGCCGGCCGACGCGACGTGGAGGTCGCCGACCGCGACCGCGCCGACGAGATCGGCGCCATCAACCAGGCGCTCCAGCTGTTCAAGGAGAATGCCGGCCGCGTCGCCGAGATGGAGGAGCAGCGCCGCCTGGACGAGCAGCGCGCCGCCGAACAGCGCAAGCAGGAACTGGCCCGGCTGGCCGAGCGGTTCGAGGGCACGGTCGGCGACGTGGTCGCCAACGTCTCCCAGCAGGCGGAACTGCTCCGCACCGACGCCGAAGGGCTGTCGGCCATCGCCGAGCAGACCAACGCCCAGGCCGCCGCCGTCGCCAGCGCCGCCGACGTCGCCAGCGGCAACGTGCAGACGGTGGCCGCCGCCGCGGAGGAGCTGGCCCACTCCATCGAGGAGATCAACCAGCGCATCGCCGCCTCGTCCCGCATGGCGAACGATGCGGTGGGGGAGGTCGAGAAGACCAACGGCACCGTCGCCGGTCTGGCCGAAGCGGCGCAGAAGATCGGCGACGTGGTGAACCTGATCAGCTCCATCGCCGGGCAGACCAACCTGCTGGCGCTGAACGCCACCATCGAGGCGGCGCGGGCGGGCGAGGCCGGCAAGGGCTTCGCCGTCGTGGCGCAGGAGGTGAAGAACCTCGCCAGCCAGACCGCCAAGGCGACGGACGAGATCGCCGCCCAGATCGCCGAGATCCAGGCGGTCAGCGGCAGCGCCGTCGGCGCCATCCAGGCCATCGGCCACACCATCCTCGGCATCAGCGAGACGGTCACCGCCGTCGCCGCGGCGGCGGAGGAGCAGGGGGCGGCAACCCGCGAGATCAGCCGCAACGTCCAGCAGGCCGCCGCCGGCACCCGCGAGGTGTCGACCAACATCGACGGCGTAACCCGCGCCGCCAGCGAGACCGGCAGCATGGCCGCCCAGGCCCGCACGGCGGCCGACACGCTGTCGCACCAGTCGGCGCAGCTGCGCGGCGAGGTGCAGCGCTTCGTGGCGACGATCCGCGAGGGGTGAGGGGAGGGTTGGGTGGGGGCATCGCCAGCCGGCGGCACCCGCCCTCAACAATCGAAGAACACCGTCTCCCCCTCGCCCTGCAGGCGGATGTCGAAGCGGTAGACCACGCCGCCCGGCACCTCGGCGCGGCGGGCGATCAGGGTGTCGCGGCGGTCGGCGGGGACGCTCGCCAGGACCGGATCCCGTGCGTTCGCCTCGGCTTCGTCGGAGAAGTGCAGGCGGGTGAAGGCGTGGCTCAGCATGCCGCGCGCGAACACCGTCACCGCGATGTGCGGGGCGTGGTCCGGGTCGCAGACGCCCGGCTTCACCGTGTCGAAGAAGTAATAGCCGCCGTCGTCGGTGCCGCAGCGGCCGAAGCCGGCCGCACCGGGAGCATGGCGGCCGTCGGCGCCGGCCTGCCAGATCTCCACCACGCAATCGCGGATCGGCGCGCCTTCGCCGTCATAGACCGCGCCCTCGATGCGGATGTGCTCGCCGGCCATGTCGCGGGTCGCCAGCCGGTTGGTCGCCAGCGGGCGGCGGCCGTAGGGTTCCGGCGTCCAGGCATAGGCGAAATAGGGGCCGACGGTCTGCGACGGCGTCTGTTTCAGCGTCCGGCTCATGGCGGTCAGCCCTCCATCGGCGTGGCCTGGCGTCCGCGAAGGACGATGTCGAACTCATAGCCGAGCGCCCACACCGGCTCGGTCACCTCGATGGAAAAGCGGGAAACCAGAAGCTCGCGCGCCCCCTCCGGCACCCCGTTGTAGATGGGGTCGAGCGGCAGCAGCGGATCGCCCGGAAAATACATCTGGGTGACAAGCCGGGTCAGGAAGGACGGCCCGAACAGTGAGAAATGGATGTGGGCCGGGCGCCAGGCATTGTGGTGGTTGCCCCAGGGATAGGCGCCGGGCTTGATCGTGGTGAAGCGATAGCGGCCTTCCCGGTCGGTGATGCAGCGGCCGGCCCCGAAGAAGTTGGGATCCAGCGGCGCGTCGTGCCGGTCCCAGCGGTGGATGTAGCGGCCACAGGAATTGGCCTGCCAGATCTCCAGCAGCGTGTTCGGCACCGGCCGGCCGCTCTCGTCCAGCACGCGGCCGGTGACGATGATGCGCTCGCCGATCGGCTCGCCGTTGACGCGGCCGTTCTTCGTCAGGTCGTTGTCGAGCGGATCGACGCTGTCATGGCCGAAGACCGGGCCGCTGCGGACCGACAGGCACTGCTTCATCGGGATCAGCGGCTTGGACGGCGAGCGCAGCAGCGTCGATTTGTAGAGCGGCGACAGGTAGGGCGGATGCTGCGCCCAGTCGCGCGGGGAAAAATCGCCCTCGGTCTCCTGAACGGCTGTGTCCATCTCGGTGGTCCCTCCTTGGGAGCGGTCAGCTTTGCCGACCTTTTGCTTGCCTATGGGTATCCAGCACGCGGTCGATGAAATGGGATGCGGCGCCGGTGTAGCGCAGCGGGTCGAACAGGCGGTCGAGGCCGCCGATGCCGAGCGCCTCGACCACGCCGGCATCCTCGGCCAGGACGTCGCGCAGGGGGCGGCCGGTGGAGGATGCGAGGCGGCTGGCCTCCGCCACGCGGGAATGGGCGGCCATGCGGCCCATGCGGTCGCCCAGCGCCATGGTGACCGCCTCCGCCAGGATCAGGCCGCGGGTCAGGTCCAGATTGGCGCGCATGCGCTCCGCATCCACGGTCAGGCCGGCGATGGTGTCACGGGCATGGCGGGCGGCGCCGGCGACGAGGCGGCAGAGGTCGGGCAGGGCCTGCCACTCGGCATGCCAGCCGCCGAGGCCGCGTTCATGCTCCTGCACCTGGGCCGCCAGCAGCCCGCCGACCAGGGCGGGAGCGCGGATGGCGGTGGAGAGCAGCACGGCGCAGGACACCGGGTTGCGCTTGTGCGGCATGGTGGAGGAGCCGCCGCGGCCGGGGATGCTCGGTTCGAACGCCTCGGCGACCTCCATCTGCATCATCAGCGAGATGTCGCGGCCGAGCGTGCCGAGGGTGCCGGCGAGGATGCCGAGGGCGGAGGCGGGTTCGGCGATGCGGTCGCGGGCGGCATGCCAGGGCAGGGCGGGGAGGGGGAGGTCGAGTTCGCGGGCCAGAGCCTCCGCCACCGCCGGGCCGGCGTCGCCCAGGGCTGCCAGCGTGCCGGCGGCACCGCCGAACTGCAGGGCGAGGCCGCCACGGGCGGCGGCGATGCGCCGGCGGTCGCGGCCCAGCGCGTCGAGCCAGCCGGCGGCCTTCAGCCCGAAGCTGGTCGGCAGGGCGTGCTGCAGCCAGGTGCGGGCGACCATCGGCGTTGCCCGGTGCCGCTCGGCGAGATCGGCGAGGCCGTCGGCCAGCGCCGCCAGATCGGCGTCGAGCCCGTCGAGAAAGCGGCGCAGCTGCAGCATCAGGCCGCTGTCCATCGCGTCCTGGCTGGTGGCGCCCCAATGGACGTAGCGGGACGCCTCCTCGTCCGTAGCCTTCACGGCGCGGGTCAGATGCCCGACCATCGGGATGGCGGTGTTGCCGGCCAGCGCCGCCTCCGCCCCCAACGCGTCGAGGTCGTAGAGATCGGCCTTGCAGGCCGCTTCGATGGCCGGCACGGCGTGGGCCGGGATCACGCCCACCGCCGCCTCCGCCCGCGCCAGCGCCGCCTCGAACTCCAGCATGCCCTGCAGCCTTGCCGTGGGCGAGAAGGCGTCGGCCGCCGCATCCGTGGTGAAGAGCGGGTCGAGCAGCGGGTCGGCATGGCCGGCCGGGGGGCGGATGCCGGTCATGCCGCTCACCCCTTCCTTTCAGCCTCTCGGGCGTCCTCTTCGTCCATCTCCGCGTACACGGCGCGGGCCAGGGCGATGGCGTGGTTTCCGGCGGGGACGCCGGCATAGACGGCGGCCTGCATCAGGATCTCCTTCACCTCGTCGCGGGTCACGCCGGTGTTGCGGGTGGCGCGGATGTGCAGCTTCAGCTCGCCGTCCTTGCCCAGCGCCGCCAGCATGCCGATGGTCAGCATGCTGCGCGTCCGGATGTCCAGCCCCGGCCGGGTCCAGATCTGGCCCCAGGCGGTCTTGGTGATGAACTCCTGGAAATCGGCGTCGAAGTCGGTGGCGCGCTCCAGCGAGCGGTCGACATGGGCGTCGCCGAGGACGGAGCGGCGCACCGCCATGCCGCGGTCGTAGAGAACCCTGTCCTTCATGTCGGGGCCGTCCATCACAGAGTCCTCAGGAAGCCGTCGATCAGGGCGGCCAGTTCCGCCGGTTTCTCGACGCCGGGGATGTGGGCGGCGCCGGGCAGCAGCTCGAACCGCGCGCCGGGGATGCCGGCGGCCAGATCGCGGGCGGCATCGGGCGGGGTGGCGACGTCATGCTCGCCGCAGATCACCAGGGTGGGCGCGGCGATGGCCGCGTTGGCGGCGTGCAGGTCGGCGTCGCGGATCGCCATGGCGCAGCCGACATAGCCGTCCTCCGTGGTGCGGGCGACCATGGCGGTGTAGCCGCGGATCTGGTCGGGGCGGCCGTCGCGGAAGGCTTGGGTGAACCAGCGGGCCATCACCCCGTCGGAAATCGCCGTCATGCCGCGGGCGCGGATGGCGGCGATGCGGTCGGTCCAGACCGACGGCGGGCCGATGACGGCGGCGGTGTCGCACAGGATCAGGCCATGGATGCGGCCGGGAGCCTTGACGGCGAGGCGCTGGGCCATCATGCCGCCGATCGACAGGCCGCAGACATGGGCGCGCTGGATGCCGAGCGCGTCGAGCAGGCCGGCGGCATCGTCGGCCAGCAGGTCCATGCTGTAGCCGGCATCGTCGCTGACCGGCGTCACCTCGGTCAGGCCATGGCCGCGCATGTCGTAGCGCAGGATGCGGTAGCGCTGCGACAGGTGCGGCACCACGGCGTCCCAGATGTGGAAGCTGGTGCCGATGGAGTTGGCGAACAGCAGCACCGGCGCGTCGTCCGGGCCGGTCAGGTCGTAGTGCTGGGTGATGCCGGCGGCTTCGATGAAGGGCATGGGGTCTTCCGTCGACGGTTCTGGAACGGCTGGTTGCTCTTGCCCCTTCCCCGACTTTGGTGCGGGAGGGCGCTTGGAACCTGAGGCTACACCCGCTCGATCATCGCCGCGATGCCCTGGCCGACGCCTCGCGCGGGGACGTGATCTTGGCCATATGACCTCTCGATCGTGCGAAGACCGCCCGTATATTCGCCTTTACGCACAGATTGAGCGTTGGGTGTTTCGGCTGTCAAGGTCGAACATAGGAGTATTCGTGCGGTAAGCGCCCCAATCGCACCGCAGCATGAGGCAAGCATAGTAAATTAGTTAGAGAGGCTTCGCTTTTCCGTTACTAAACAATTATTTATTATTGACTTGAGTCTTGGGCGATGATCGCACTTCATATCATATATCGCACTTGACGGTTCGGCTGCCCCTCAGTACGCTGAACGGAACAGTCAACGATCGGGGCCGCGAATTCGGGCTCCGGCATATGGTCACATGTGGGAGGGACGATGACGAGGACTCTGCGCAACGCGCTGCTGGGTGCGGCGTTCGGTCTGGCGCTGACGGCCGGTTCGGCCGGGGCCGCCACCATCAAGGTCGGTGTCGTCGCGCCGTTCTCCGGGCCCTACGGCGTGGTCGGCAAGACCTTCCGCGAAGCGATCGAGATCTATCAGGCCGAACATGGCAAGACCATCGGCAACGACACGGTGGAGTTCATCTACAAGGATCTCGACCAGGCCAACCCGGCGCAGTCCAAGGCGCTGTCGCAGGAACTGATCGTCAAGGAGAAGGTGTCCTTCCTCGCCGGCTATTTCTTCACGCCCGACGCGCTGGCCGTCGCCCCGCTGATCGACGAGGCGAACATCCCCTGCGTGATCTTCAACGCCGCGACATCCGCCATCACGGAAAAGTCGCCGCGCTATGTCCGCACCTCCTTCACCCTGTGGCAGAACACGGTGCCGCTGGCCGAATACATGGCCAAGCAGGGAATCAGGAAGGCGGTGTCGGCGGTCAGCGACTACGGCCCCGGCATCGACGGCGAAACCGCCTTCAAGACCACCTTCGAGAAGCATGGCGGCACGGTGGTGGACACCATCCGCATGCCGATGAAGTCCACGGACTTCGCCCCCTTCATGCAGCGCATCAAGGATTCGGGCGCCGAGGCGGTTTACGCCTTCCTGCCCGCCGGCCCGCCGACGCTCGCCTTCGCCAAGGCCTTCAACGACACCGGGCTGAAGGCGGCCGGCATCAAGTTCTTCGGTCCGGGCGACCTGACCCAGGAGCCGGACCTGCCGGCGCTGGGCGACGCGGCGCTGGGCATCACCACCTTCTTCAACTACAGCCGCGCCCATGACTCGGCGAAGAACAAGGCCTTCCTCGCCAAGCACCAGGAGATGTTCGGGTCGACCGACACCGTCACCTTCAGCTCGGTCGGCGCCTATGACGGCGTGCATGTCATTTATCAGATGATCAGGAACGGCGGCGGCAAGATCGACGGCGCCAAGGCGGTGGACTCGGTGAAGGGCATGAGCTGGGAAAGCCCGCGCGGCCCGCTGACCATCGACCCCGACAGCCGCCACGTCACCCAGACGATCTATCTGCGCACCGTCGAGAAGGTCGACGGCAAATTGGAGAACGTCGAGAAGGAGGCGTTCCCGAACCAGCCGGACTATGGGTACAAGTTGGGGAAATGAGGGGGCGGGTATCCCTCTCCCACTTTGGGAGAAGGGGCCCGCGAAGCGGGAAGGGTGAGGGGGGAGGCAAGATTAAAGCGCCTGATTCCTGGATTGCTCCTCACCCTCCCCATGGCTTCGCCATGGGCCCCCTCCCTCTGCCGGGGCGGGCGAGGGCAGGTGGAGAGACATGATGGAAACCATGTTCGGGATCGCCGTCGACGGGGTCGCCTACGGCATGATCCTCTTCATCATCTCCGTCGGCCTGTCGGTGACGCTGGGGCTGATGCGGGTGGTCAATCTGGCGCATGGCGCCTTCGCCATGGTCGGCGGCTATGTCGCGTCCTATGCGGCGCAGACCGCCGGGCTGCCCTATGGGGTGGCGCTGGTGGTGGCGGTGGCGCTGACGGTGCTGGCGGCGCTGCCGCTGGAACGGCTGCTGTACCGCCGCATCTACGGCTCGGCGAACGAGCTGGCGCAGGTGCTGCTGACCATCGGCCTGACCTTCGTCATCGTCGCCGGCATCAACTATCTGTTCGGCCCGACGCTGAAGCGCATCCCGCTGCCGGAACTGCTGACCGGCACGGTGGAGCTGGGGCCGAAGGCGATCCCGACCCACCGCGCCTTCGTGATCGGCGCCGGGGCGGCGACCCTGCTGGGGCTGTGGTGGCTGCTGGAACGCACCGATTTCGGCATCCGGCTGCGCGCGGCGGTGGATGATCCGGCGATGGCGGCGGCGCTGGGCATCCGGACCGAGCGGCTCTATCTGGCGACCTTCGCGCTCGGCACCGGGCTGGCGGCGCTGGGCGGCGTTCTGGGGGCGGAGCTGCTGCCGCTGGAGCCCTATTACGCCATCCGCTACATCGTGCTGTTCCTGGCGGTGGTGGCGGTCGGCGGCGCGGGCAGCATCTTCGGCTCGGCCGCGGCGGCGCTGGCGCTGGGAATCGTCGACACCGCCGGCAAATACCTGATCCCGAATTTCGGCGAGTTCTTCTTCTACGCCGCCCTGATCCTGATCCTGTTCCGCTGGCCCCACGGCTTCTTCAAAGGGAGGGCGGCATGACGAGCGTCGCCGAGCGGGACGGCAAGGGCGGCGCCATGACCGGACATCCCCCGCTTGCCGCCCGCCGCGAGCTGGACTGGATCGGCATCCCGCTGATCGCGGCGGCGGGGCTGGCCGCCTACTGGCTGCTGCCGGACGATCTGGCGCTGCTGACCCGCATCGCCGCCTCGGCCCTGTTCGTGCTGTCGCTCGACCTCGTGCTCGGCTATGGCGGGATCGCCACGCTGGGACAGGCGGCGATGTTCGGCACCGGCGCCTATGCCGCCGGCATCGTCGCGGTCAACTGGAACAACGACCCCTTCGCGATGCTGGCGGTCGGCGGGCTGGCCGGCGGTCTGCTCGCGCTGGTCACCGGCGCGCTGATCCTGCATGCCCGCGGCCTGACCCTGCTGATGCTGACCATCGCGGTCGGGCAGATCGTGCAGGAGGTCGCCAACAAGGCACGTGACTGGACCGGCGGCAGCGACGGCCTGTCGGGCATCGATCCGGCGCCGGTGCTGGGGATGTTCCGCTTCGACATGTTCGGCCACACCTCCTACCTGTTCGCGCTGGCGGTTCTGGTGGTCGGGCTGGTGGTGGCGCGGCGGATCGTGCGCTCGCCCTTCGGGCTGGCCTGCCGCGGGGTTAAAGAGGATCCCCTGCGGATCTCCGCCATCGGCGGCTCGCCCAAGGCCTATCTGGTGGTGCTCTATGCTGTGGCCGGCGTGTTCGCCGGGGTGGCCGGCGCCCTGACCGCGGTGACCAGCGGCATCGTCGGGCTGGACAGCACCGGCTTTTCCTGGTCGGCGGAGGCGCTGGTCATGCTGGTGCTGGGCGGCACCGGGCGGCTCTATGGCGCGGTGATCGGCACGGCCGCCTTCATGGGCGTCCACCACGTCCTGGCCGCCAACGATCCCTATCACTGGATGGCCTTCATCGGCCTGTTCCTGATCGGCATCGTCCTGTTCCTGCCGGGCGGCATCGTGTCGGGGGTGGAGCGGCTGGGCAGGCTGCGGCGCGGAAAGGAGGGCGGGGCATGACGGCGCTGCTGGAGGTCGAGGGGCTATCCAAGAATTTCGGCGGCCTCCAGGTGGCGTCCGACCTTTCCATGACGCTGAAGGCGGGCGACCGCTGCGCCCTGATCGGGCCGAACGGGGCGGGGAAGACCACCTTCGTCAACCTCGTCACCGGGGTGATCCCGCCCAGCGCCGGCACCATCCGGCTGGACGGCCGCGACGTGACCCGGCTGCCGGCGGCGGAGCGGGTGCGGCTGGGGCTGATCCGCAGCTTCCAGGTGGCGCGGCTGTTCAAGTCGATGACGGTGCGCGAGCATCTTGAACTGGCGGTCCTGCAGCGCGACCGCCGCACCTTCCGCCTGTTCGCCACTGTCGCCAGGACAGCCGGTCTGGCCGATGAGGTGGCGGAGCTGCTGGGCAGCATGGGGCTGACCCCCGTGGCGCACACGGCGGTCGGCTCGCTCGCCTACGGGCAGCAGCGGCTGCTGGAGATCGCGCTGGCGCTGGCCATGAAGCCGAAGGTGCTGATCCTGGACGAACCGGCGGCCGGCGTGCCCCATTCCGAAAGCCAGCGCATCCTCGACGCCATCGACCGGCTGCCCGAGGATCTGGCGGTGCTGATGATCGAGCACGATATGGACCTCGTCTTCCGTTTCGCCAGAACCATCGTCGTGCTGGCGCAGGGGCGGCTGCTGTGCAGCGGCACCGCCAAGGAGATCGCCGCCGACCCGCGCGTGCGCGAGGTCTATCTGGGGAGCCGGACCAATGCCCACTGATCCCGGCGGCAAGAGTCCCGGCAGCCTGGAAGTCGCGGATCTGCGCGCCGGCTACGGCAAGACGCTGATCCTCGACGGCATCTCCTTCAGCGTGCCGGCGGGCGGGCGGCTGGCCCTGCTGGGCCGCAACGGGGTGGGCAAGACGACGACGCTGGCGACGCTGGTCGGCCAGACCACCCGCCATGGCGGCGGCATCCGGCTGGACGGCGTGGAGCTCGGCGGGATGAGCAGCTCGGCGCGGGCGGCGGCGGGGCTGGGCTATGTCCCGCAGACGCGCGACATCTTCAAGTCGCTGACGGTGGAGGAGAACCTCGTCACCGGGCTGAAGGGCCGGCCGCGCTGCGCATTGGAGGAGGCCTACACGCTGTTCCCGCGGCTGGGCGAGCGGCGGCGCAACGGCGGCGGCGACCTGTCGGGCGGCGAGCAGCAGATGCTGTCGGTCGCCCGCGCCCTGCTGGGCAAGCCGACGGTGCTGCTGCTCGACGAACCGCTGGAGGGGCTGGCCCCGGTCATCTGCGACACGCTGATGGCGGCGCTGTCCGGTCTCGACATGACCGTCGTGCTGGTGGAGCAGCAGGTCGACCGCGCGCTGGAGTTCGCCGACCGCGTGGTCTTCCTCGACCGCGGCCGGGTGGTGCATGCCGGACCGGCCGCGCAGGCGAGGACCGACACGGCGCTGCTGGAACGGCATCTGGGCGTGGTGCTGGCGGCGTAGTGACATACCCTCTCCCGCCTCGGGAGAGGGATAATACCGCCGAGCGGAAGTCCTGACTTATGCTCGGCGGTAAGGGCCGCGACTGCCGCCCCGCCCACCGTCTGAGGGCGAGCGTGAAGTCTGACGGGTCAGACCTTACGCTCGATGATATATTTCACCTGAACGGCGGCGAATAGAGCAGGCCGCCCTGGGTCCAGGGCTTGTTCTGCCCGCGGTCCATGCCGTAGGGGACGCCGAGGTTGCGGTCGAAGATCTCGCCGTAGTTCCCGACCTGCGCCAGCACCTGCAGGGCCCAGTCGTCGGGCAGGCCCAGCGTGCGGGCGGCGGTGCCGGTCCGGCCCAGCATGCGGTGCAGTTCGGGATCGTCGGGGATGCGGCCGGCCTGCACGTCGGCGGAGGTGAGGCCCTTGGCGTCGGCCAGCACGATGGCGTGGAGGACCCAGCGGGCGATGTCGTACCAGTTGCGGTCGCCCCGCGCGACGTAGGGGGTCAGCGGCTCGCGCGAGATCACGTCCGGATAAACGTGGATGGCCATCCCCGCCTTGCGGTAGCCGGCCAGCGAGGTGACCAGAACCGTGCGGTCGGTGGTCAGCAGGTCGCATTCATGGGCGAGGAAGGCCTGCAGCGCCTCGTCCAGCGTCTGGAAGGTGCGGATCGACCAGGGCAGGTCGGATTTGCGGATATGGTCTTCCAGATTGCGGAGGGTGGTGGTCGCGGTCTTGACGCAGACCGTGCGCGGCCCCAGCCGGTCGAGCGGCGGCGCGGTGCCGTCGCCGTGGATGGCGAAGCCCTGGCCGTCATGCAGCAAAGGCATCAGGAACTCGATGTCGTGCGACAGCTCGCGGCTGAAGGTCCAGGTCGTGGTGGTCAGCGCGATGTCGACGTCATGCTTCTCCACCGCCTGGAATTCCTGGGGCTTTTCCGGCAGGCGGACGACGCGGATCGCCTGGGCGTTGCCCAGCGTCGCCGCGGCGAAGACGCGGCAGACATCGACCAGGAAGCCGTCCAGATGCCCCTGCGGGTCGGAGAAGGAAATCCCGCTGACCCCGCTGCGCAGCCCGCAGATCAGGAAGCCGCGGCCCTGTATGCGCTCCAGCGTTTCGCCGCCGCCGGCAAGGGCCTGTGCCGGCGGCAGCACCGCAACCAATGCCAGCAGCATCCCGGCAGCGAAACGCCGGAAAGTCCCGACCAGCCCCATCGCGCAATCCATCTCCCGATAACCGTACCGGCGGCGCCGCCCGATCGCGCCGCCTCCCGCGCCGGGCGGACTATGCAGCGACTCGGGCTTCCTCCGCCAGCGTGACGTTGAAATGGGCCGGTTGCCTGGGGAAAGGCATGAAAGTGGGGCCACGGGATCCATGCGAATTTTTCGCATGTCCCGTGGCCCAGGCTACCGAGCGGGTGGCCGCCGCGAGACTGTCGCGACGGGGGAGTTGCTCGGGGTAAGGGGATGCAGGGGGTGGATTCGGTGGTGAACGGGGAGTGCGCGGTTCTTGAGGATCCTCGCCGCGCGACCCCCTCACCCTCTCCCCGGGGGGGAGAGGGGATCATCCTGCGTGACGTCGCCGGCGAACAGGTAGCCGGTGCCGTGGACGGTCACGATCAGCCGGGGGTCGGCGGGGTCGGCTTCGATCAGGCGGCGCAGGCGGCGGACCAGGCTGTCTATGGTGCGGTCGGTCGCGTCGGTCTTCCGCCGGGTCGTCGCCGTCAGCAGATAGTCGCGGTTCATCACCCGGCCGGGGTTGCAGACGAAGGTCGACAGCAGCTCGAACTCCGCCCCGGTCAACCGGACCGGCTGGCCCAGCGGATCGGTCAGGCGCATGCGGTCCAGCCACAGGGTCCAGCCGGCGAAGCGGCGCTGGCGGTCGTCGCGCTGGTCGCCCGGCGCCTTCAGACGGCGCAGCAGGTTCCGCACCCGCGCCAGGATCTCGCGCGGCTCGAAGGGCTTCGCGATGTAGTCGTCGGCCCCCATCTCCAGCCCGATGATGCGGTCCAGCTTCTCCGCCCGGCTGCTGACCAGGATGATGCCGATCTCCGACACCGCGCGAAGCTCGCGGGTCAGGGTCAGCCCGTCCTGGCGCGGCAGCCGGATGTCGAGCAGGACGACATCCACCTCGCTGGCCGCCAGCAGGTCCTTCAGCTCTTCCGCGCTCCGGGCCAGCAGGACGTCGAAGCCTTCGTCCGTCAGGTAGGACTTCAGCGTCTCGCGCGTCACCGCGTCGTCGTCGGTGATGGCAATGGTCGCCGGCATGGCCCTCTCGTCCGCTTGCCCGAGCCCCTAATCGCCTCAATGTTCCAGGATCTGGCCCAGGAACTGGCGGGTGCGCTCGCTTTTCGGGTTCCCGAAGAATTCGGCCGGCGACCCGCTCTCGATGATCGAGCCTTCGGCCATGAAGACAATAGAGTCGGCGACCTGCCGGGCGAAGCCCATTTCGTGGGTGACGCAAACCATGGTCATGCCCTCGCCCGCCAGCTCGGTCATCACGTCCAGCACCTCCTTGACCATTTCGGGGTCGAGGGCGGAGGTCGGCTCGTCGAACAGCATGATCTCCGGGCGCATGCACAGGGCGCGGGCGATGGCGACTCGCTGCTGCTGGCCGCCGGACAGCTGGCCGGGGAACTTGTGCGCCTGATCGGGGATGCGCACCCGATTCAGGTACATCATGGCGATCTCCTCGATCTCGGATTTCGCCATGCCGCGGACCCAGATGGGGGCCAGCGTCAGGTTCTGCAGGACGGTCAGGTGCGGGAACAGGTTGAAGTTCTGGAACACCATGCCGACCTTGCGGCGGATCTTCTCCACCGCCTTCACGTCGTCGGTCAGCTCGATGCCGTCGACGATGATGTGGCCGGTCTGATGCGCCTCCAGCCGGTTGATGCAGCGGATCATCGTCGACTTGCCCGACCCCGAGGGGCCGCAGACGACGACCTTCTCACCCTTGCCGATGCTGAGGCTGACGTCGCGCAGGGCATGGTAGCTGTTGTACCACTTGCCGACCTTGCGGAGTTCGATGATGGCGTTCTCGGTCATGACGTGTCTCCAGAAGGCCGGTCAGCGGCGGGTGTAGCGGTTGGCCATGCGCTCCAGCCACTGGCTGTAGCGGGACATGCTGAAGCAGAAGAGCCAGAAGATCATGCCGGCGAAGACGTAGACCTCGGCGAAGTAGGGGCGCCATTCGGGGTCGGTCGTCGCCACGGTGGCGGCGGTCAGCAGGTCGTACAGGCCGACGATGGTGACCAGCGAGGTGTCCTTGAAGCAGCTGATGAACTGGTTGACGATCGGCGGGATGACGATGCGCAGGGCCTGCGGCAGCACGATCAGCCGGGTCTTCTGCCAGTAGGACAGGCCGAGCGCGTCGGCGGCCTCGTACTGGCCCTTGGGGATCGCCTGCAGGCCGCCGCGCACGGCTTCCGCCAGATAGGCCGCGGTGAACAGGGTCAGGCCGGCCAGGGCGCGCAGCAGCTTGTCCACCGTCACGCCTTCCGGCAGGAACAGCGGGAACATGACCGACGCCATGAACAGCACGCTGACCAGCGGCACGCCGCGCATCAGCTCGATGAAGCCGATGCAGAAGGTGCGGATGGCCGGCAGCGACGACTGGCGGCCGAGAGCCAGCAGGATCGACAGCGGGAAGGCCAGGGCGATGGCGAAGATCGACAGCATCAGCGTGATCGGCAGCCCGCCCCAGCGGTCGTTGGCGACATAGGTCAGGCCGAGGACGCCGCCCCACATCAGCACGCCCATGGCGACCAGCACCAGCGCCCAGGCGAGGGCCAGCCAGGGCCGCCAGAAGGCGCGCACGCCGCTGACGCCCAGCATCGCCACGAACAGGCCGCAGGCCAGGAAGGGGCGCCACTGCTCCTCGTAGGGGTAGGTGCCGAAGAAGATCAGCCGGTGCTTGACCGCGATGATCGACCAGCAGGCGCCCGCCGCCTCGCGGCAGGCCTCGGACGATCCGCTCCACACCGCGTTCAGCAGCAGCCAGTTCACCATCGGCGGCACGGTGAACCACAGGATGGCGAGGCAGAGGACGGTCAGGCCGGTGTTCAGCGGCGTGTTGAACAGGTTGGCCTTGGCCCAGTTGACCGGCGCCCAGCCCAGCGGCTTCAGCGCGGTGGCGCCGTTGGGCTGCGGCGGGACGGAAGCCTGCGACGGCTCCTCCTCATAGGAGGCTGCCCAGTCGGTGGTGTTGGTCGGGACTTGCTTGCTCATCGCGTCACCAGGGCCACTCGGCGGTTGTACCAGTTCATGAAGCCGGCGATGCACAGGCTGATGACGAGATAGACCGCCATCATCATCGCCACCGCCTCCACCACCTGGCCGGTCTGGTTGGCCGAGGTGTTGGTGACGCTGACCAGATCGGGATAGCCGATGACGACGGCCAGCGAGCTGTTCTTGGTCAGGTTCAGGTATTGGCTGGTCAGCGGCGGCACGATCACCCGCAACGCCTGCGGCAGGATGACGAGGCGCAGGATCTGCACCGGCGACAGGCCCAGCGCCAGCCCGGCCTCGGTCTGGCCATGCGGCACGGCGAGGATGCCGGAGCGCACGATCTCGGCGATGAAGCCGGCGGTGTAGACCGACAGGCCGATCAGCAGCGCGGTGAATTCAGGGGTGATCGACCCGCCGCCCTCGAAGTTGAAGCCG
Organism: Azospirillum ramasamyi; assembly: GCF_003233655.1. Classification (NCBI taxonomy): domain Bacteria; kingdom Pseudomonadati; phylum Pseudomonadota; class Alphaproteobacteria; order Rhodospirillales; family Azospirillaceae; genus Azospirillum; species Azospirillum ramasamyi. The sequence continues at coordinate 262,702 of NZ_CP029833.1, read as the reverse complement.
GTCAGCGCCGGAACGTCGAAGGCCAGCGGCGCGCCGGTGGCGGCGAAGACCGCGACCGGCGGCAGCACCACCGCGGCGATGGCCGCCGGCAGGGTGGGGAAGGGCTTGCCGGTCGCCTCGCGGTGGCGGCGGCCGTAGCGGACGACGGCGACCGCGGCGGCGATGCCGGCCAGCAGCGCCAGGAAGGCCCAGCCATGGCCGGGATGCTCGACCAGCACCGGGAACTTCATGCCGCGGTTGCTGAGGAAGACGTTGGGAACCACCTCCAGCGCCTGGCGCGGGCCCGGCAGCCGGTTCATGATGGTGTACCAGACCACCAGCTGCAGCAGCAGCGGCACGTTGCGCACCGTCTCGACGAAGATGGCGGCGAAGCGGCCGACCATCCAGTTCGACGACAGCCGCGCCACGCCGACGGCGACGCCGAGAACGGTGGCCAGAACCACGGCGGCGGCCGACACCGACAGCGTGTTCAGCAGGCCGACGACCAGCGCCCGCAGATAGGTGTCGGACGCGGCGTAGCTCATCAGGCTCTCGCCGATCTCGAATCCGGCCTCTCGACCGAGGAAGTCGAAGCCGGTGGCGACGCCGCGGTTGGCGAGGTTGGTCAGGGTGTTCGAGACGAGATACCCGGCGACGGCGAGGGCGCCGGCCAGGAAGAGTCCCTGGTACAGCCACCCCCGCACGCGCGCGGAGTTCAGCGCCTGGATCAGGTTGGACATGGTGATGCTCCGTGCGGGGAGTGTAAGGCGAGGCAACATTGCGGGCGTCCCCTCCCCGGCCTTCCACCACCTGCGGTGGGAGAGGGGCGGGGAGAGGGCATCCGCAGCAGGCGCCTTACTTCATCGGCGGGGCGTACATCATGCCGCCGTCGGTATAGAGGGCGTTCTGGCCGCGCGGCATCTTCAGCTTGGAGCCGGCGCCGACGTTGCGCTCGAAGCTCTGGCCGTAGTTGCCGACCTGCTTGATGATGTTGAACGCCCAGCTCTCCTCGACGCCCAGGGCCTTGCCGTTGCCGGCGGTGACGCCCAGCAGGCGCTTCACGTCCGGATCGGGGGAGGTCATGGCCTCGTCGATGTTCTCCGACGTGATGCCCTTCTCCTCGGCCTGGACCATGGCGTAGAAGGCCCAGGTCACCAGGTTCGCCCATTCCTCGTCGCCCTGGCGGATGGCCGGGGACAGCGGCTCCTTGGAGATCAGCTCCGGCAGGATGACGTAGTCGGCGGGGTTCGGCGTCTCGGCGGCGCGGATGGCGGCCAGCTGCGAGGCGTCGGAGGTCAGGGCGTCGCAACGGCCGCTGAAGAAGGCCTTGTGCAGCTCCTCGTTCTTCTCGATGACGACCGGCTTGAAGGTCATCTTGTTGGCGCGGAAGAAGTCGGCGACGTTCTGCTCGGTCGTGGTGCCGGGCAGGACGCAGATGGTGGCGCCGTTCAGCTGCTTGGCGCTGTTCAGGCCCAGCTTGGCCGACACCATGAAGCCCTGGCCGTCATAGTAGTTGGTCGGCGCGAAGTTCAGGCCGTTGGCGGTGTCGCGGGTCAGGGTGCGGGTGGTGTTGCGGGCGAGGATGTCGATCTCGCCGGACTGCAGGGCCGGCAGGCGCTGCTGCGCCGACAGCGGGGTGTACTTCACCTTTTCGGCATCGCCGAACATGGCGGCGGCGACGGCGCGGCAGACGTCGACGTCCAGGCCCGACCACTTGCCCTTGTCGTCCGGCGACGAGAAGCCGTAGAGGCCCAGATTGACGCCGCACTGGACGTAGCCCTTCTGCTTCACGCCGTCGAAGGTGGCGCCGGCCTGGGCGGTGCCGGACAGGGCGAGAGCGGAGACGGACAGGGTGGCCGCGATGGCGAGCGCGCTCAGACGGGTCTTCACGGGGCGTGGCTCCTTCAGCCTTGTTCATTCGAGGGGCGCCGGGGCAGGGCATCTCCCCGGCCTCCGCGCATGCCTGACAATCGCTTGGCGGATTGAACAAAGTGCCCCGCGCCTTTGAACGGATGTGGCGGAGATGTGAACAGCTTTGGACAGGCCGCCCTTCCGCGGCGAAGCCGGCGGGCGGGGCTCGCCCGGTATTGAACGCCGGGCCTTTCAGGAATTTCATGCGTTGTCGGCAGACTGATCCTGCAAGCGCCGGATGCCGGTGATATGTTGGCGTTTGGAAATACGGGAACGGGATGCCGATTGTGGTGGTTCGGACGGTCTGGCAGCGGGTGGCGCGCTTTTCGCTGCTGCGGAGCGGTTCAGGATTGCGCTATGGCGTGGGACTGCTGACCTTCGTCGCCGCCCTGCTGCTGCGCTGGGCCGTCGATGACGTCCTTCCGTCCGGCTTCCCCTATCTCACCTTCTTTCCCGCGGTGATCCTGACCACCTTCGTCGTCGGCCTGGGTCCGGGGGTGGTGACGGCGGTGCTCTCTGGGCTGGCCGCCTGGTACTTCTTCATTCCCCCTTACGGAACGCTCCCGGTGAACCCGTCCAGCGGGGTGGCGCTGGCCTTCTATGCGGTGATCGTCGCGGTGGACATCGCGCTGATCCACGGCATGCAGGTCACGCTGGCGCGGCTGCGCGAGGAACGCCGCCGCACCGCCTCGCTGCTGGCGGCGCAGACCACCATGTTCCACGAACTGCAGCACCGCGTCGCCAACAACATGCAGTTCGTCTCATCGCTTCTCGACCTGCAGAGACGGTCGGTCGGCCGGTCGCCCGAAGGGGCGATGGCGGCGCTGGAGGAGGCGGGGCGCCGGCTGGGCACCATGGCGCGGGTACACCGCCGCCTGCACGATCCCCAGTCCGGCGACGATTTCGGACGCCACATCGAAGGGCTGTGCCAGGACATGCTGCAGGCGACCGGCACCCTCGACGTCACCTGCCGCGTTTCGGTCGGGACGGCGCCGCAGTCGCCCGAACGGCTGCTGGCCCTGGCCCTGCTGATCGTGGAGGCCCTGACCAACGCGCTGAAGCACGCCTTCGTCGGCCGCGACGGCGGTGTCGTCACCATCGAGCTGGATGCCGTGCCGGACCACCCCGGCCAGTTGCACCTGCGGGTGATCGACGACGGTGTCGGCCTGCCGGAGGGGGTCGACGTCCTGCGCCTGCCGAGCCTGGGCTGGAAGATCATCCAGAGCCTGGCCGCCCAGCTGTCCGGCCAGTTGAGCTATGGCCCCGCCGACGGCGCCGGCACGCGGATCGACCTGCGCTTTCCCGCCTGAGCCGCTTTCCCGCCTGAGCCAATGCTTGTCCCGATCTCCATTGCGGCTTTTCCGTCGCCTCGGGAAGAACTATCTGTGATCCTGCCGGTTGCCGTGGGGGGCGGCCGGCGACAGCTTGCCGGTGACAGGTGTTGGTGACAGGGGGGAGGAGAGCTTATGGCGACGCTGAAGGAATTCGAGGACGCGCTGAAGGCGGCGGGCAACACGGCGGCGCTGGAGATCCTGGAATCCCTGAGGGCGCGCGACCGCAGCCAGCGCACCATCCGCCCGGCGCGGCGCCTGACCGGACGCAAGATGACGCCGGAACTGGCCGCCGAGATCCTGCATCTGCACGAGACCACCAACATGACCCAGCAGGAGATCGCCTTCCAGCTGGGCGTGAACCAGGGCCGGGTGAACGAGGTCATCAAGCGCCGCAAATGGCTGACCGAGGATCCCGCGGCGCCGGAAGCCCAGGCGCGCGACCAGGGCAAGCAGCGCGCCAAGGAAGGCGTCGGCGTCGCGCCGCGCCGTCCGTCCAGGAAGAAGGCCGCGAAACCGGCGGCGGAGGCCGCGCCCGAGGTTCCGCCGGAGGCCGCGCCCGAGCTTGCCCCCGAACTTGCCCCTGCTCTGGCGCCGGAGGCTGCGGAGCCGGTGGAACCGATGGTCGAGCGGGCGGCGGAGCCAGTGGCGGAGACTGCCGCCGCGCCGGAACCCGCTCCGCCGCAGGAGGCGCCGAAGCCCGCCGCCGAGCCGCCCATGCCGATGGCCGCACCGGAATTGCCGGTGGAGCAGCCCGCCAAGGCCGAGGGCAAGCCGAAACGGAAGTCCGGCGCGCGCAAGCAGGGCAAGGCCGCCGAGGCGCCGGCGCAGCTTCTGTTCAAGGATCTGCTGTAAGCCCCAACACCCTCTCCCCGGACGGGAGAGGGAGCTTCTCCCCCGAGCCATGCCCGCCGCTCATCTCGCATCTGCGAAATTGGCGGCCTGCGGCGGATTGCCTCAGCATGGCCGGGGCAAATATCCTGACCTTGTCCCGGTCGCTTCCCGTCCCCTGACCGCCGGGTTCCGAAAATTCCATCTTCAAGCGGCGACAGCGGAGAAACGACCATGGCTTCTGCCGGTCATCACGGCGGCATGCGTGCCGAGTCACAGGCGGCCCCGGCCCATCCCGGGCTGGTGCTTCTGGCGCTCGCCATGGGCGGATTCGCCATCGGAACGACCGAATTCGCGACCATGAGCCTGCTGCCCTATTTCGCCCGCGGCCTCGGCATCGACGAGCCGACCGCCGGTCACGTCATCAGCGTCTATGCGCTGGGCGTGGTGGTGGGCGCGCCGGTGATCGCGGTGCTGGCGGCGCGGCTGTCGCGGCGGACCCTGCTGATCGGGCTGATGGCGGTCTTCGCCGCCGCCAATGTGGCCAGCGCCTTTTCGCCCTCCTACGGCTGGATGCTGGTCTTCCGCTTCCTGAGCGGCCTGCCGCACGGCGCCTATTTCGGCGTGGCCGCCCTGGTCGCGGCGTCGCTGGTGCCGCCGCAGCGCCGGGCGCAGGCGGTGTCGCGGACCATGCTGGGGCTGACGGTGGCGACCATCGTCGGCGTGCCGATGGCGAACTGGATCGGGCAGGCGCTGGGCTGGCGCTGGGGCTTCGGCGTCGTCGGGCTGCTGGCCCTGCTGACCGTGCTCCTTGTCTGGATCTTCGCCCCCAACGACCGCCCGCACCCGGACGCCAGCCCGCTGCGCGAACTGGGCGCGCTGAAGCGGCGGCAGGTCTGGCTGACTCTGGGCATCGGCGCCATCGGTTTCGGCGGCATGTTCGCCGTCTACACCTATGTCGCCTCGACCCTGATGGAGGTGACGCAGGTCTCGCCGTCGGCGGTGCCGGTGGTGCTGGCGGTGTTCGGCGCCGGCATGACCGTCGGCACGCTGGTCAGCGCCTGGGCCGCCGACCGCGCCCTGATGCCGACCGTCGCCTTCATCCTGCTGTGGAGCGCCGGCTCGCTGGCGCTCTTTCCCTTCGCCGCCGGCAATGTCTGGCTGGTGTCGGTCGTGGTGTTCATGATCGGCTGCGGCGGCGGGCTCGGCACCCCGCTGCAGGCGCGGCTGATGGATGTGGCGGAGGACGCGCAGACGCTGGCCGCGGCGCTGAACCACAGCGCCTTCAACGCCGCCAACGCGCTCGGCCCCTGGCTGGGCGGCATGGCGATCGCCGCCGGCTTGGGCTGGACCTCCACCGGCTGGGTCGGCGCGGCGCTGGCGCTGGGCGGTCTGGCCGTGTGGGCGGTGGCGATGCTGGACGACCGCATCACCAGCCGCGCCGCCGGGCGTGCCGCCGATGCCCGGCTGGCCGAGGCCTGCGCGGGCGACTGAGCCTTCAGCGTCCCGACACGTCCCAGGCGATCCGGGCGGGATGTTCGCCGAGGTCGAGGGAGCCGATGACGATCTCCCCCCGGCCGGACAGCGGCACCACGTCGCCCAGCGTCAGCAGCCGCTGTTCGCCGTTCTGCCGCACCAGACGGGTGCCGTTGCGGCTGAGATCCTCCAGCGTGAAGGCGCCGTCGCGCAGCCGCACCACCGCATGGCGGCGCGAGGCGGAGGCATGGTCCAGCACGATGCCGCATTCGGCGGCGCGGCCGATCACGATGTCGCCGCCGGCATCGGGCAGGGCGACCGTCCGCCCCTGGAAGCTCAGCGTCAGGCGCGGCGCGTGCGGCGCATGGACATCGACCGTCACCTCCGGTATCGGAGATGCGATGCGCGATCCGGCCGGGATGCCGCTGCCGGTGATCGATATCCGCTGCCCGTCGGGGATGGAGGCGATCTTGGCGATCAGTCCGTCGGCCAGCCCCCGCGGGATGCCGGCGGCACGCAGGCGGCGGCCCAGCCCCTCGCGCACCTCCTGGAGCGAGGCGCCGGGGGCGGCCAGTTCGGCGGCCGATTTCACCCGGTTGAACTCGTCGGCGACATGCTGGATGACGGTGCTGATCTTGCCGTGGCCATAGGCGCTGGTGCCGAGGTCCAGCAGGTAGCCCAGCCGCCCGGCCGCGGTGTCGAAGCGCCCGGCCAGCCGCATCATCGTTTCCTCGAAGGGCAGGTCGCTGCCGCCGGCCGCCCATACGGTCTTGCCGCGGCGGGTCAGCGATTCCGCCATGGCCGGACCGCCCATGAAGCCGTCGAAGGCGATCATCCCGTCGACGATGGCGCCGAAGGCGCGGGCGTCGCTGGCCGGCCCGGTGCGGGTCAGCGGCGTCAGCCCGTCCAGCCCGCCGCGGATGCGGTTGAGCAGAGCCTCCCGCGTCCGGGGAAAGGCGCCTCCGCTCGCGCCCATTTCGGGCGAGTCGGATCCCAGAACATCGGACAGGGCCAGAAGCGGTTCGGTGTGGGGCAGACGGTCGTCCAGGTCGCCGCGCAGGGCGGCCAGCAGCGCCAGGATGGCGGAACCCAGATCGGGCGCATAGCCGATCAGCGCGCGGATCGGCTCCCGCCCGTCGACGATCTCCGCCGAGAATTCGTCCACCAGCCTGGCGTTCTCCGCGTCGCCTTCCCGGTGCAGGCGCAGCACGGCGGCCAGCTTGGCTCCCCATTCGCGGTGGGGCTCCAGCAGCGTGCCGAAGGCGTGGGTGACGATGCGGTCGCGCTCCTCCGCCGGGCGGTCGAGGGCGGCCTGCAGCAGCCCCGATATCCCGCCGCGCATCAGCGCCTGATCGAAGGGCGCCAGCGTGTCGGACGCCTGGGCGAGTTCCTTCAGCCCGGCGAACAGGCGGGTGATCTGGTCGTAGCGCTCATGCGGCTTCAGCCCCAGCATCGGCGCCTGGATGGCGGCGAGCCGGCTGAGCGCCGGATTGAACAGCAGGGCCTCCCGTTCGAAGTAGCGCAACGGATAGTAGCGGTGAAGCTGCTCCGACGGAATGACGCTCTGGTCGTCCCAATAACCGCGCAGCAGCCGCAGCAGGGTCATCCGGCTGTCGAAGGAAAAGACCTGCAGCACGCCGGTGCAGAGGTTGGCCTCTTCGATCGGGGAGATGGTGGTCAGCTTGGCGCCGCCGGAGGAGGATTTCTGGAATATCGTCTCTTCCCGGCCTGTGCCGGTGACCTTCACCACCCGCACCACCGGGAACTTGGCAAGGCGCAGCAGAAAGTTCGCGCGTTCGGTCGCCGACTTCTCGTCATCGAAGATGCCGTCGATGTTGGGTTTGCCGCCCTGTTCGACCACCACCTCGAAGCGCGCCTCGCGCCGCTTGGACATCGCCATACCGTCCCCCTTCGGCCAGCCCCTGTCGGAACGCTGACCGGCTATGTCCCTATTCGCGATTTCCAGCGATTTTTGCCCAAAATACTTTATGAAATCCTGCATCAGAAGCGGAAAGGCCCGATCCTTGACCGTCGTTCCCGATTTCGACCCCGCCGATTCGAAGCGCAGCCTGCCGGCGATGCCGCTGGGCCGCCGTCCGTTCCTCGGCCTGCTCGGCTGCCTCGCCCTGCCGGCGGTGGCGCGGGATTCCAGTGCCGCAACCAGTGATTTCGAGGTGCGGGGCCCCCAAGGCACCGCGGTCGGCTATGTCCTGTTCGATCCCGACAGCGGCCGGGTGGTGGAGGCGCGGTCGGCCGACAGCCCCTTCGTCCCGGCCTCGGTGGCGAAGCTGCCGACCGCCTCGGCGGCGCTGGCCCTGCTGGGACCGGACCACCGCTTCACCACCCGGTTGCTCGGCAGCACGGTTTCCGGCGGCACTGTTTCCGGTGGCCTGTCCGCCGACGGGGTGCTGCGCGGCGACCTGATCCTGCAGGGCGGCGGCGACCCGGCGCTGGCGACGGAGGGCCTGCTGCAACTGCTCGACCAGGCGCGTGCCGCCGGGCTTCGCCGGGTGGAGGGGCGCTTCCTCTACGACACCACGCTGCTGCCCGAACTGGCGGAGATCGATTCCGGCCAGCCCTGGGCCGCTCCCTACAACACGGGGGCCGGGGCGCTGTCGCTGAACTACAACCGCGTCCTGCTGAACTGGGGGCGCGGCGGGCGGGGCGGACCGGAGGCGCTGAGCGTCGCCGATGCCGGACGGCAGCCGCTGGACAGCGTCACCGTCCTGCCGATGGCGGCGGGCGGCCCCTTTCCGCTGCTGCCGGATGGGGTCGACCGCTGGCGCATGGCTCCGCCGACGAGGGGCGATGCCTGGGGGGCCTGGGTGCCGGTGGCCCGGCCGGGACTGGCCGCCGCCACGCTGTTCCGCCGGCTGGCGGCGGATGCCGGCATCGCCCTGCCGCCGCCGCAGCCGGGACTGGCCCCGGCCGGTGCGGTTCCGATCGCGGCCCTGGACAGCCTGCCGCTGGCGGAGCTGGTCCGCGGGTTATTGCGCCATTCCAACAACCTGTCGGCGGAGGTGATCGGGCTGGCCACGGCGCGCCGGCTGGATCCGGAGGTCGCGACGCTCGGGCGTTCCGCGGCGCTGCTGCAGGATCTGCTGGCGCGGCAGCCGCTGGACGGGGCCGGGTGGGGCGGGTTGCGGCTGGCCAACCATTCGGGGCTGGGCACCGGGTCGCGCGCCACGCCACGGCAGATGGCGGCGCTGCTGCGGGCCGGCGGGCCGGGGCTGTGGGATTTGCTGCCGGGGGAGGAGGACGGCAAGGCGCTGCCGGGCGGCGTCCGGGCCAAATCCGGAACCCTGGCCTATGTCAATGGGCTGGCCGGGCTGCTGACGGCGGCGAGCGGCCAGCGGCTGGGCTTCGTCCTGTTCATCGCCGATGCCCGGCGCCGGGCGGCGATGGATGCGGCGCTGGACCGCCGGGTGACCGCCATCCCGTCCGACGCGCGCGTCTGGGCCGCGGACGCCCGTGCGCTGCGGGGCGGGCTGTTGGAACGGTGGGTTTTAACTTATTGACTGACCTAGGTCATACGTCGAAGTATGGGTGTCAGTTAAAATGCAAGGCAAAGTCGATCTGATACAACCCGGTCCGCAGGCGGATTGAATGCACGTCCATCCGAACCAAGTCCGTTCACATCCGGCAGCGGGAGTGCCAGACCCGATGATGACAGCCAGTTCCTGCACCTCTGCCGCGCGCAACGTCCTGCGCCGCAGGCTGGAACGGCAGGACGTCGCCGCCAACCGCTACCATGACCGGCGGCTCGGGGCGGAGGTCGTCAACATCGTCGTCGGCGGCTGCGTCGTCACCGACGACCCGAACGTCGTCATCACCACCACGCTGGGCTCCTGCGTCGCCGCCTGCCTGTACGATCCGGTGGCGGAGATCGGCGGCATGAACCATTTCCTGCTGCCCGATGCCGGATTGGACGTGCTGTCGCTGTCGTCCCGCTACGGCGCCACGGCGATGGAGCAGCTGATCAACCGGCTGCTGACCGTCACCGGCCGGCGCGACCGGCTGCGCGCCAAGGTGTTCGGCGGCGCCAACGTCAATCTGAACACGCTGCGCACCGCCAACATCGGCCTGCGCAACGTCGAATTCGTGATGGAGTATCTGGCGACGGAGGGCATCCCCACGGTCAGCTGGGACGTCGGCGGCGCAAGCCCGCGCGCCGTGCGCTTCTTCCCCACCAGCGGGCGCAGCCAGCGGCGGCTGATCGGCGGCCAGACCCTGCACGACATCGCCCGCAACGAGTCGTCCTATATGGAACATCTGCGCAAGACGCGGATCGAAGGCGACGTCGAGCTGTTCTGATAAGCTCGACCGGCGGCGTAGAGTCCACAGTTGCGCCGCCGATACCCGCCGTCCTTACGCGGAGCCCTTCATGGCCGACACGCTGTTCCGGATCGCCACCTTCAACCTGGAAAACCTGGACGACGACGCCGACGAGCCGCCCTTCGAGTCGCGGATCGCCACCCTGCGCCCGCAGCTGGAGCGGCTGGAGGCCGACATCCTCTGCCTGCAGGAGGTCGACGCCCAGCACCCGGTGAAGAACGAGCCGCGGACACTGCGTGCGCTCGCCCGCCTGCTGGAGGGCACGCGCTATGCGGAGTATCACGTCACCGCGGGCGACGCCGAGTCGCCGGCCGACCGCCACAACCCGGTGATCGTCAGCCGATGGCCGATCAGGGCGACACGGCTGCTGCGCCATCATCTGGTGCCGCCGGCCCGCGTGCGCCTCGTCACCGCCGACCCGGCGCCGGATCAGGAAACCGAGGTCGGCTGGGACCGGCCGGTCCTGCATGCCGAGGTGGAGATGCCGGATGGCCGCATCCTGCATGTCTTCGACCTGCATCTGCGCGCGCCCATCGCCGCCCCGGTGCCGGGGCAGAAGGCCGGCGCCCAGACCTGGAAGACGGCGGCCGGCTGGGCCGAGGGCTTCTATCTGGCCTCGATCAAGCGGACGGGGCAGGCGCTGGAGACGCGCATGGCCGTCGACCGGCTGTTCGATGCCGATCCCGACGCGCTGATCGTGGTTGCCGGCGACTGCAACGCCGACCTGGAGCAGACCGCCGTCCGCATGATTCGCGCCGCCCCCGACTTCACCGGCAATCCCGATCTGGCGAATCGCGTGCTGGAGCCGCTGGAACAGGCGATCCCCGACGAACGGCGCTATACCGTCCTGCATGCCGGCACGCCGGTGCTTCTGGACCATCTGTTGGCGTCGCCCCGGCTGGCCGAGCGGCTGCGGGAGGTCGCCATCCACAATGAGGAGTTGATCGACGAGGTCGATCACGCCGACGAGCCCTCGCCCGTCAGCTATCACGCGCCTGTGGTGGCGAGCTTCGCGCTGTAGGGCTGGATTCGCCGGGGCAATTGGTGGAAAACAGCGCCTTCGGAATTTATGCGGCGCTCCGGTCCCGTTGAGGGCCGGCGCCAATATGGGGAAACAGCATGTTCACTGCCGCCAGCTTCCGCGTCGGCGACCGCGTGACGATCCGCAGCGGCCAGTCCATTCCGCAATCCACCGCGACGGTGGAGCGCTATACCGAAGGGGGGCGCTGCATGGTGCTGTCCGACGGCAGCGAATGGCGCGCCGACGGGCGCCGCCAGTGGGGCTTCCGCGGCGGCTACTACAAGGGCCCGGTGGTCGAGCCGTTCGAGCCGGGCGACGACGACTTCATCGCCCGCCGCCGCGCCATCGGCGCCATCCGCAAGTTCGGGGACGGCCTGACGATGGACTCTCCGCTGAGCACCGAGGCGTTGCAGCGGATCCTGGAGGTGGTCGATCGCGAGAAGGCGGCGGTGAAGGGGCAGGGGTGAGTCCCTTTCCCTGATCGCGGAAAGGGAACGTGCCGCCAACCGGCGCAGTTGCCTTTCCCGATCCTCCGGACCTCGGTTTCGAATGTTGGCGGTTGCCGGCGCAGTGCCGCGTTGCAACTTGCGGGAGTTTGCAGGGATGGCGCCCAAGGCCCTCCGCACTTCCAAACATACAGCCAGAAAAACAGATTGAAGGGATGTTGCTGTCCGAGGAGGCAGAGATTTACATTCGGTCCTTCCGGTACATCCATGGAGACTACGGCATTGCCGCGTTGGCTCATCTCAAGGATTCACAAGACGGCGAGCACCGCATTTGCCTCGCAGATCACAGAGGCATACGGGCTTGATCGTCTGTGTCCCATCACGTTCGAGTGGGAGTTGTCCCGGTGGGATTCGGACCGGCTTGCAGCCTATTCGATTTTCCAGGGCCATATCTCCGTTTCCGCAATGAGAATGCGCTTCCCGGACATTCGGGCGGTTACGATGCTGAGGGAACCGCGTCGCAGGATTCTCTCAGCCTATTATTTCTGGAAAAGAATTGCAGACAACCATCAGGAAAGCGCTTTCTTTCGTGCGATAAAACCTATGTCGTTGTTGGATTTCCTGCAGTCTCGAGATCCACTGATTTACTCATCCATATATAACGTACAGTCGCGTTTGCTTGCCGGCGGGAATTTCGGCTCCTGCAACCACACGAGGACCAATGTCATTGGGCCGGACCTTCCCGACGATGAGCTGTTTGACATGGCGGTGAATTGTGAAGGCCGTTTCGCTTTTGTGGGGTCCGCCGATCATTATCAAATATCCTTGAATTCGGCATTTTGTCTCATGGAGCTTCCTCCAGCCAAGAATGTCCTGATGACCAATGTAAATCCTGACGGTAATGCCAGATATCAGCAGAATCTTGAAAACCAGAGTATCAGAGAGGCTCTGGAGGCTCTGGTTGTGGTTGACGATTTGGTATACAGGCGCATTGTCAGCAATCTCTCATGCTGATAGGTTTGCCTTCTGCATTCTGGGTCAGCGAAAGCTATCTTCAAATATGGGTGGTATTACTGGCTGGGATGCTCAAGCAGAAATTCGCTGGCTGGCCTCAACGACAGCGTATGTGACCATACGGATTCAGCGGATCAACCGGAGCTGTCGATGCTAGTTTGGCTTTCGTCCTATCCAAGGTCAGGGAATACTTTGACCCGCACGATCCTCAATCGGGTCTTCGGGCTGGAAACCTACTCCGAGTACAACGACAGGTTTGACCTGGGTATCAGCGAAGTCGTGAGTTCCAGCGTCGGGCACCGTACCTATGCGGAGACATGGGATGATTTCTATTCCCGCATCTCGGTGGACGATACCATCAACCTGGTGAAAACGCATGGACCGGCTCAGGATGACAATCCGGCTATCTACATCGTCCGCGATCCACGGTCGGCAATCATATCACAGTTTCATTATTTCAGGTCGCATCCGCTGACCCGCGCGGATTTCAGCATCCCCCAACTGATCGATGGTCAATCCTTCGGGAGCGATTGGAGCAGCAATCTGGATGCTTGGCATCCGCTCGACCGGCCGCATACGTTGTTTCTGCGTTATGAGGAAATCCTGAGCGAGCCTGATCGCATCATTGCCCTGATTTCGGATTTCCTGAAAATGCCTGTCGTCGCAGCTTGGCAGAATCCGTTCGAAAGTCAGAAAGAGCTGCTGCCGACCTTTTTCCGCACTGCTTCGGACCAAGCCAATCTGGCTGAATGGACAGCTGACGATCTGCATGTCCTGTGGGAACGGCATGGTGATTGGATGAGCAGGCTCGGCTACGGCGATGACAGCGCTGTCGCTGGGAACAGTCGATCGCTCGACAAGCCTCCCTCACAGATCGTCTCACATTGGCGGTAGAGCTTGGCAGTTTCCCTTTGGCGGGCAGAGGGGAGGAAGCTCCTCATGTGTTCGACAGAATCGGGCGCGTGCTTAGAATCTCTCTGGCGCTCATTGAGACACCAGACAGATTCTAAGCTTATGGCTGTCCATATGATTCACGCTCCAAGCGATTCCGCGTGACGCGAGCACACTCTAAGAGCGCCTAACAGAACCATCTCTGGACGAAGCGCCAGCAGATGAGGCTGGCCGCGATATGGTGAAAGGCAGTGAAGATGTCGGCGCGCCGTTCGTAGCGTACGCATCCGGTGAGTGCCGCAGTCAGATTGCCTTCCAGTTCCAGGGCAGCAGTTCGGGCAGGCGGTTCTGCGGCAGGTCGGCGATGCGGGCCAGCACGTCGGCCAGCCACGCCTGCGGGTCAACTTCGTTGAGCTTGGCGGTGGTGATCAGGCCGTACATGATCGCCGCCCGCTGCCCGCCGCGATCGGAGCCGCAGAACAGCCACGCCTTTCTGCCCAGGGCGATCCCGCGCAGGCCGCGTTCGGCGGCGTTGTTCGTGAGACACAGCCGGCCGTCGCCGAGGAAGCGCGTGAAGCCGTCCCAGCGCGTCAGCATGTAGTCCATCGCCTTGGCCACGGGGGCATGGCGGGAGAGCCGGGCGCGCTCCGTCCGCATCCAGTTCTCCAGCGTGGCCACCAGGGCGACGCCGTGCTCCTGGCGGGCCGCCAGCCGCTCGGCCGCGGGCTTGCCGTTCAGGGCGCGCTCGAGATCGAAGAGGGCGTCGATGTGGGTCACGGCCTCCAGCGCCAGCGGTGAGATCGGCGGGGCATCCTTGCCGCGTCTGGTGTTCGCGGCGATGTCGGCCAGCTTGAAGAAGCCGCGCCGGGCATGCGCCCAGCACAGTGCGGCGCTGATCGGCCCCGGTCGGCGCTCAGGTTCGTACAGCCGGTTATAGCCGGCGAACGCATCGGCCTGCAGCCAGCCCGTGAAGCCGGCCAGGTGCCGTTCGGGATGCTCGCCCTTGCGGTCTCGCGAATAGTGGAACAGCGCTGCCGGTGGGGCTTGGCCGGCAAACGGCCGGTCATCACGCACATACACCCACAGCCGCCCGGTGTCGGTCTTGCCTTTGGCCAGCACGGGCACGGGCGTGTCGTCTCCATGCAGCCGATCCGCCGCCAGTACATGCGAAGCGATCAGGTCGTGCAGCGGCTTCAGCACCGCGGCGGCGGCGCCCACCTGGTCGGCCAGGGTGGACAGGCTGAGCGGCACGCCCTCGCGCGCAAAGCGTTCGGCCTGCCGGTTCAGCGGCTGATGCTGGCCGAACTTCTCGAACAGGAGGGTGGCCAGCAGGTTGGGGCCGGCCCAGCCCCGTGGGGTGGCGTGGAACGGCGCCGGCGGCTGGCTGATCGTCTCGCAGGCCCGGCAGGAGAACCGTTCCCGCACCGTCTGGATCACCTTCCACTGGCGCGGGATCACCTCCAGCGTCTCGGTGATCGTCTCGCCCAGCTTGCACAGCTTGTCCGAGCCGCAGCACGGGCAGCTCGCCGGTGCCGGCACAACGACGCGCTCGCGCGGCAGGTGGTCGGGGAAGGGTTGGCGTGATGGCCGTTTGCGGGTAAAGGCCGCCACCGCGGTGGTTTTGGCAGCGGCCTGCTCGGCCGCCAGTTCGTCCTCGCTGGCCGTCGCTTCCAACTCTTCGAGCTGGAACTCCAACTGGTCCAGCAGACGCGCCTTGCGCTCGGAGCGCGTCCCGTAGAGTTCGCGCCGGAGTTTCTCGATTTCCAGCTTCAGGCCGGCGATCAGCGCCTCGGTGTTCGACGCCATCGCCTTGGCCCGCGCCGCTTCGGCTTCCGCCGCATCCGCCCGCGCCTCGGCCTGCGCCAAGGCAGCGCGCAAGTTGGCGACGTCGTCGGCCGAGGTGGAGGGGAGCGGGGCGGCGGTCATGGCGCCAGTTTACCTGGGAACGCGCCGTCGAGCCGCCGCAATCGCCCCTGAACCGGTGCGTCGATTCACCGTGTCGCAGTCACCCCGCGGCCTCGGGACGCCAGGTCTTCTGCGGGTTGCGCCAGTCGATGCCTTCGAGCAGATAACCCATCTGCCCAACCGAGATCGACACCGCGCCGTCCGCCGGCGTGGGCCAGATGAAGCGGCCCCGCTCCAGCCTCTTCATGAACAGGCAACTGCCCTGGCCGTCATACCAGATGATCTTCACCAGATCGCCGCGGCGCCCGCGGAAGATGAAGAGATGGCCGCTGTGCGGGTCTTGGGCGAAGCGTTCCTGCACCAGAAGCGCCAAGCTTGCCCAGCCCTTGCGCATGTCGGTGTGTCCGCTGGCCAGCCACACCCGCACGCCACTCGGCACCGGGATCATGCCAGAGCACCGATGACGGCCGCCGCCAGAGCCGGATCGACCGGCCCTTCCAGACGCAGGCGTGCCCCGCCGGGCAGGATGACCTCGAGGATCGCTGGGCTCGTGGCCAGCGTCGCTGGAGGCGGCAATGGTTCAGGGGGCTCCAAGACCGGCGGTTCTGTTACGGTCGGCTCCGGCGTGATGGTCACTGCGACGAAGCTGGACGGTTCGGCCACCGCGCTCCCGCTCGCCTGCATCAGCCCTCGCCAGCGGTATAGCAGACTTTCGTGCACGCCCAGCCGGCGGGCCGCTTCCGTCACCACCACGCCGGGGCGGAACGCCTCCTCGACCATTCGGACCTTCTCCGCCGGCGTGTAATTCCGCCGCCGCTCCGTCCCCGTCAGAACCTCGACCCGCTGGTAAGCCATGACGTTTGCAACTCGTTTGCGTCCGCGCAATGACGCGCCACGCAAATCTCAGACGTCGGACCCTATTTTGCCAAGGCGGCACTCACCGGAGGCGTACTTCGTAGCGGACGGCGATGCGGCGGAAGCGGGCAAACCAAGCGAGCGTACGCTCGACCACCCATCGGTATCGGCCGAGACGCTCGCTGCTCTCGACGCCACGCCGGGCGATCCGCGGAATGATCGCTCGTTGGCGCAGCGCCTGCCGGCAGTGTGCAAAGTCGTAGCCCTTGTCGGCGTGCAGCTTGGCCGGGCGGCGCCGGGGCCGGCCCGCACACTGGCGGATCGCCGGCACGGCATCGACCAGCGCCTCCAGCAGCTTGCTGTCGTGCCGGTTGGCTGGCGAGATCCTCAGGGCGAGCGGGATGCCGTTAGCATCGACGAGGATGTGGCGCTTGGAGCCCGGCTTGCCGCGATCCGTCGGGTTCGGGCCGGTCTCCTCACCCCCCTTTTTGCCGGGACGCTGGCGCTGTCCACCGCTGCACGATCCCAGTTGATGGCGTTGGCATAGCCGAGCCGGTCGAGCAGCACACGATGCAGCCGTTCCCACACGCCAGCCCGATGCCACTCGTGCAGACGCCGCCAGCAGGTCATCCCCGAGCCGCAGCCCATCTCCACCGGCAGAAGCTCCCAAGGAATACCCGTGCGCAGCACGAATAGGATGCCGGTCAGCGCCGCACGATCGTCCAACCGGGGCCGTCCGCCTTTTGGCTTGGGCGGCTCCGGCGGGATCAGCGGTTCGATGATCGCCCACAAGGCGTCGGAAACAAGAGGGGCTGCCATGCCCCTACCAACCGTTCCTGGCCGGTTTTGTTACGCACTCTTAGGCCGCCGGCTTTTTGCGTCACCTTACAATCAAAAGTATTAGAAAAGAGTTATGCTTCATCTGTTTGACTGAATTTTTTGGCAGGGAACAGCGTTTCCGACAAAATTCCCCCTTCATTGGTTTATTTTTTCACCAGAATTCTCTAATTGCACAACCCGCATTACTTTCAATGATCATATCATGTCCTGAAACGCTCTTAAGTTGCTGAATATCTTGTCCTTCTTCTTCATTTCTATACTTGAAATCATATGCAAGGCGGCTAAAGTGTTACCCGCTTGGGGCAAACACTTTTACAAACTGTTGCGCGGGAAATAGGCTTCATGAATTCCGTCACGGAAATGGCTCGAAAAGCCCTCAATGAAGCAAACCATGAACGTGCGGCTGAACTATACAAAGTAAAGATTTCGATGGAGCCTGCCTCCCTTGAGGCATGGAACAATCTTGGAATCTGTTATGCTTTGTCAGGAAAACCAAGAAGAGCTTTGACGCACTTTAAGGTTTCAAGAAATTTGCGTAGAATTGATGCTTCAGCATCTCTTAATTATGCAAAGGCTCTCTTTGAGTCGGAGTTTTACGAACTTTCTGCCGCTGCATTTAAAGAATGCATGAGGATTTCTAGCGACAACCCAATTTTCTACATTGGTGCAGCTCTCTCCTATTCGAAAATGGGAGAAATCGACGCTGCAATAGCCTGCTATCGTTTGGCCATCGACCTCGATCCCGCCAACTCCTCAGCGATCTCTGGAATTGGCACGGTTTTCGAAAGTGCCGGACTCGTCGATCAAGCGTTCATATTTTTCAAGAGGGCGCTTGCCGTTGATAAGTCAAACCATGAAGCAATGGTCGCCTACATGAAGCATCGGGTCCGGGAGAGCGATGCGGATGACCTCGATACTCATATCTTAGAAATTTCAGAGAACAAATTTTTGAATTTAGAGATTATCTCAGATCTGATCAAGCACAATCAAGTAAAGAAGGCCGGGAAATTGATTCGTGGCTATTTCACGAGCCAAGCGAAAAACACTCCGATTGTACCGCGGGGACTATACAAGAACGGATTCATTCTTGCAACGTCGGTGGCGCCAAAAAATCTCGATCATCAATATTCGTGCCTGAAGGGATGGATGAAGCAGGGATTCGAGGTCGTATCCATAAATACAAGAGAAGAATTGGCCAAAATCGTATCTGCCGATCGTCGCTTTAATCGTATCAATTTCGTAGAAGCCCATCGAAGCGCCGACCACATTGGCAAACCTCTTATCTATATTGACGACCTAATCAGTCACATAACAACCAGCCATAAGGACTGGGTTGGAATTATAAATTCAGACATAATGCCATCTGATGATGCCAGCAAGGTCATACTGGAAAAACATGGGGAGAGCCTCGGCAGTGGATCCATGGTCTATTCTCGAAGGACAGATATAAACATCCTGTCAAACGGACAAATTTCCGACAAGAGCAAGTTTTCTTACGGGTTTGATATGTTCTTCTCAATGGCTGGCTCCATGATGACTATTGGGCGGAGTCACCTTGTTTTTGGCGCACCGTGGTGGGACTACTGGCTGCCAATCAATTGTTGCGTGAATGGAATCCATACATTCGAAATCATGGAAGAGATTGGATTTCATGTTCGCCATGACATGAATTGGTCGGAAGAGGCTTACAAAGCCTGCGGAATAGAATTCCTGAATGCTCTAAGAAAGTTAATGGAAAGATCCCGCAACACATCTATCAACGACAGTAATTCACCAAGAAACGTAGAATCGATGAAGCTCTTGAACAACTTGTTCAGCGCCCTCAATGAAAGGACAACAGACCCTGAGGATATTACTCTGGATGATCTACAGATATTCAATATCGTGACGTTGGGAGCGATCGATCTATATGCCAGAAAATCATCCTTTGATGCCGAGTGATTGGACAACCGGCAGCGGTTCCGGGTATCGCGGTGCTCCATGATCCCCTGTTCTTGTTAGAACGGTCAGGCGGACGGGGGCTGTTGGCTTTAGAGTGCGTAACAAAACCGGCCAGGAACGGTTGGTAGGGGCATGGCAGCCCCTCTTGTTTCCGACGCCTTGTGGGCGATCATCGAACCGCTGATCCCGCCGGAGCCGCCCAAGCCAAAAGGCGGACGGCCCCGGTTGGACGATCGTGCGGCGCTGACCGGCATCCTATTCGTGCTGCGCACGGGTATTCCTTGGGAGCTTCTGCCGGTGGAGATGGGCTGCGGCTCGGGGATGACCTGCTGGCGGCGTCTGCACGAGTGGCATCGGGCTGGCGTGTGGGAACGGCTGCATCGTGTGCTGCTCGACCGGCTCGGCTATGCCAACGCCATCAACTGGGATCGTGCAGCGGTGGACAGCGCCAGCGTCCCGGCAAAAAGGGGGGTGAGGAGACCGGCCCGAACCCGACGGATCGCGGCAAGCCGGGCTCCAAGCGCCACATCCTCGTCGATGCTAACGGCATCCCGCTCGCCCTGAGGATCTCGCCAGCCAACCGGCACGACAGCAAGCTGCTGGAGGCGCTGGTCGATGCCGTGCCGGCGATCCGCCAGTGTGCGGGCCGGCCCCGGCGGCGACCGGCCAAACTGCATGCCGGCAAGGGCTACGACTTCGCTCACTGCCGGCGTGCGCTGCGCCAACGAGCGATCATTCCGCGGATTGCCCGGCGTGGCGTCGAAAGCAGCGAGCGTCTCGGCCGATACCGATGGGTGGTCGAGCGTACGCTCGCTTGGTTTGCCCGCTTCCGCCGCATCGCCGTACGCTACGAACGGCGCGCCGACATCTTCACTGCCTTTCACCATATCGCGGCCAGCCTCATCTGCTGGCGCTTCGTCCAGAGATGGTTCTGTTAGGCGCTCTTAATCGAGGCCGCCGGCTTTTCATTGCAACCTTATCCTCACTCCGCCGCGACGGTTTCCCGTACGGCTTCCTCGGCCGGCACCGTGCGGATCAGGTGGTCGAAGGCGGCCAGTGCGGCCTTCGCACCCTCGCCCATGGCGATGACGATCTGCTTGAACGGCACCGTCGTCGCGTCGCCGGCGGCGAACACGCCGGGCAGGGAGGTCTGGCCGCGGTTGTCCACCTCGATCTCGCCGCGCGGGGTGAGCGCCAGCGTGCCCTTCAGCCATTCGGTGTTGGGCACCAAGCCGATCTGCACGAAGATGCCCTCCAGATCCACCCGCTTCAGCTCGCCGCTGTTGCGGTCCTTGTAGGACAGGCCGACGACCTTGTTGCCGTCGCCATGCACCTCGGTGGTCTGGGCCGAGACGATGACGGTCACGTTGGGCAGGCTGTGCAGCTTGCGCTGCAGCACCGCGTCGGCGCGCAGCTGGCTGTCGAACTCGATCAGCGTGACATGGGCCACGATGCCGGCGAGGTCGATGGCCGCCTCGACGCCGGAGTTGCCGCCGCCGATCACCGCCACGCGCTTGCCCTTGAACAGCGGGCCGTCGCAGTGCGGGCAATAGGCCACGCCCTTGTTGCGGTATTCCGCCTCGCCCGGGACGTTCATCGAGCGCCAGCGGGCGCCGGTCGACAGCACCACGGTGCGGGACTTCAGCGAGGCGCCGTTGGCCAGCTTCACCTCGATCAGCCCGCCTTCCTGGGCCGCCGGCACCAGGGCGGTGGCGGTCTGCAGGTTCATCACGTCGACCTCATAGTCCTTGACGTGCTGTTCCAGCGCCGCGGCCAGCTTCGGCCCCTCGGTGTGGGAGACGGAGATGAAGTTCTCGATCGCCATGGTGTCGAGCACCTGACCGCCGAACCGCTCGGCCGCGACGCCGGTGCGGATGCCCTTGCGGGCGGCATAGATGGCGGCCGCGGCGCCGGCGGGGCCGCCGCCGATCACCAGAACCTCGAAGGGGGCCTTGGCCTTGATCTTCTCGGCGGCGCGGGCGACGGCGCCGGTGTCGAGCTTGGCGACGATCTGCGCCACGTCCATGCGGCCCTGGGCGAAGGGCTCGCCGTTCAGGAAGACGGTGGGCACGGCCATCACCTGGCGTTGCTCGACCTCCTGCTGGAACAGCGCGCCGTCGATGGCGACATGCTTGATCCGCGGGTTCAGCGCGCTCATCAGGTTCAGGGCCTGGACCACGTCCGGGCAGTTCTGGCAGGACAGCGAGAAATAGGTCTCGAAGCGGTAATCGCCGTCCAGGTTGCGGATCTGCTCCAGCAACTCCTCGGATTCCTTGGACGGGTGGCCGCCGACCTGAAGCAGGGCCAGCACCAGCGAATTGAACTCGTGCCCCATCGGCAGGCCGGCGAAGGTGACGCCGATGTCGCTGCCGTCGCGGTTGATCGCGAAGGACGGCTTGCGGGCGTCGGCGCCGCTGCGGTCCAGGGTGATCTTGTCCGACAGCGAGGCGATGTCTTCCAGCAGGCCCAGCATTTCCTGCGACTTCGCACCGCCGTCCAGCGACGCGACCAGCGTGATCGGATGGGTGATGCGCTCCAGATAAGCCTTCAACTGCGTCTTCAGATTGGCGTCCAGCATGGCTCTCTTTCCCAACGTCTCGTGTCCGTGGCGGATCGCCTGCCCATGATGGCGGCGGTCCGGGCGGAGAATTGGATGACCCGGATCGGGAGATCGAGTCGGGTGGGGGTGTCGGTTCCGGCGCGTGGTCCGGTTTTGAAACAGTGAAGAGTGCGAAACGTCATCGTCGTCTCCGCGCAGGCGGGGATCCAGACTTTGGAAAAGGCTGCGACAAAAAGCGCTTCTGGGTGCCCGCCTTCGCGGGGATCGGGAAGCCGACGACGAAACCCGTCACGGGAGCTCACCGGGTGGCGCCCGAGGCGGCTGGGTGGCCGGCCCGTTGAAACCGCCTTGCGGCAGTGGCGGCCCGTCCGAGGGTACTGCAATCAAAACCCGCCGGGGCGGCGGGGTGGGGGCCGGCCTGAACCGGCCCCCGATCCGAGGGTTTCCTTGCGGGAAAACCTTAGATCTTGCCGACGAGGTCGAGCGACGGGGCGAGGGTCTTCTCGCCTTCCTGCCACTTGGCCGGGCAGACCTCGCCCGGGTGGGCGGCGACGTACTGGGCGGCCTTGACCTTGCGCAGCAGCTCCTTGGCGTCGCGGCCGATGCCGCCGGCGGTGATCTCGACGATCTGGATCTTGCCGTCCGGATCGACGACGAAGGTGCCGCGGTCGGCCAGGCCGACTTCCTCGATCAGGACCTCGAAGTTGCGGCTGATGGTCAGCGTCGGGTCACCGATCATGGTGTAGCCGATCTTGCCGATGGCCGGCGAGGTGTCGTGCCAGGCCTTGTGGCAGAAATGGGTGTCGGTGGAGACGCTGTAGATCTCGACGCCCAGCTTCTGGAACTCGGCATAGTTGTCGGCCAGGTCTTCCAGCTCCGTCGGGCAGACGAAGGTGAAGTCGGCCGGATAGAAGAACACGACCGACCACTTGCCCTTCAGGTCGGCATCGGTCACTTCGATGAACTTGCCGTTCTTGTACGCGGTCGCCTTAAAGGGCTTAATCTCGCTGTTGATCAAGGACATTTAGTGTTCTCCGATGGGGTGCGATGAATGGTTGTCGCCTCGATCCCCGGCCAGTGGCCGAGACATGCCCGACTTAGTGCGGCGCACCCTGTCGAACAAGGGGGCTGTTTCAGTGGCGGAGGTGAGGCGTCGTTCCGTTGTCCCGTTGACCCAAGGAGGAATACGGGAAATCTGTGATCAAGAGAAGTAGAAAATACCAATTGAATTGATCGAAAAATCCGATTACGTATTCGGGCATGAAGCCGCTCCCGACCCTGCGCCAGCTCCGCTATCTCGTCGCCGTCGTCGACCGCTGCCATTTCGGGCAGGCCGCGGAAGCTTGTCTCGTCAGCCAATCCACGCTTAGCGCCGGCATCCAGGAATTGGAAGACCTGCTGGGCGCCACGCTGGTGGAGCGCACGCGCCGCTCGGTGCTGCCGACCCCGCTCGGCCGCGAGATCGCGGAACGGGCGCGCCAGCTGCTGAAGGGGGCGGAGGAACTGGTGGACATCACCCGCTCCGCCGCCGACCCGATGTCGGGCGCCCTGCATCTGGGGGTGATCCCGACCATCGGCCCCTTCCTGATCCCCCGCGTGATGCCGGCCCTGCGCGAGGCCTTCCCGCGCCTGCGCCTGTATCTGCGCGAGGACCAGACGGCCCGCCTGCTCGGCCAGCTGAACGCCGGCAAGCTCGACGCGGCCCTGCTGGCCTTGCCCTATCCGATGGGCGACCTGGAGACGGAGGACATCGCGGAGGACCGTTTCTGCTTCGTCTGCCCCACCGGCCATCGGCTGAGCGGCGGCGACCCGGCGCAGCCCGTGGCGGTTCCGTCGGAGGATCTGCTGCTGCTGGAGGACGGGCATTGCCTGCGCGACCACGCCATGGCCGCCTGCGCGCTGGACGCCACGCCGCACAACACCGCCTTCCAGGGCACCAGCCTGCACACGCTGGTGCAGATGGTGGCGAACGGGCTGGGGGTGACGCTGCTGCCGCAGATGGCGGTCGATTCGGGCATCCTGCGCGGGCTGGATCTGGCGGTGCGCCCGCTGGCCGGAGACCGGCCCGGCCGCCGCATCGCGCTGGCCTGGCGCCGCACCTCAGGCCGGAAGGAAACCTTCCAGCGGCTGGCCGAGGCGCTCAGGGCGGAGATGACGCGCAACGACGCCTGAGGGGGCCATGATCAAAGTACCGGATCAAAGTATCGCTTGGTCCGACGGGCCCGAGGTGGTTTAAACGGGACGGTTTTTCCCCTTGTCCACCCCGGCGTCCACGCCTTTTTCGGGACACCCCGCGTCATGGTCAGCACCGATACCGCTTCCGCCCCCGGCCCCCTGTTCGACCGAGTCGCCATCCTCGGCATCGGTCTGATCGGCTCCTCCCTGGCGCGGGCGCTGGCGGAATATGGGATCGCGCGGCAGGTCGTCTGCGCCGACCGCAGCGCGGAGGCCTGCGCCAAGGCGCTGGAACTCGGCATCGTGGCGGAGGCCACCACCGATCTGGCGGCGGCGCTGGACGGTGCGGAGCTGGTGGTGCTGGCGACCCCGGTCGGCAGCTTCGCCGCGGTGGGCGAGGCCATCGGGCCGCTTCTGAAGCGCGGAACCATCGTCACCGATGTCGGGTCGGTCAAACAGGCGACGCTGCGCGACATCGGGCCGCATCTGCCCGACGGCGTCCACCTGATCCCCGGCCATCCGGTGGCGGGCACCGAGCATTCCGGCCCCGAGGCCGGCTTCGCCACCCTGTTCCAGGGCCGCTGGTGCATCCTGACCCCGGCGACCGGCGCCGACCGCCATGCGCTGGCGCGGGTGACGGAGATGTGGCGCCGCGTCGGCTCCACCGTGGAGATCATGGAGGCCAGCCACCACGACCGCGTGCTGGCCATCACCTCGCACCTGCCGCACCTGATCGCCTACACCATCGTCGGCACCGCGTCGGATTTGGAGGAGGACACCAAGTCCGAGGTCATCAAGTTCTCGGCCGGCGGCTTCCGCGACTTCACCCGCATCGCCGCCAGCGATCCGGTGATGTGGCGCGACATCTTCCTGAACAACCGCGAGGCGGTTCTGGAGATCCTGCAGCGTTTCACCGAGGATCTGACGGCTCTGCAGCGCTCCATCCGCTGGGGCGAGGGCGAGCAGCTGCAGGACCACTTCACCAAGACGCGGGCGGTGCGCCGGGGAATCATCGACGCCAAGCAGGCGTGAGGGGAGGGGCGCCATCGCCCCCTCTCCATCCCTTCCCCGCGATCGGACCGGCCTTTGGCCGGCCGAGGGCGGGAGAGGGGGCAGCCGGTTCCTACGACGCCCGCAGCGCCCCCAGGAATCCGTCCACCTCCTGCCGCATCCGCCCCGCGTCGCCGGTGACCGTGTCCACCGAGCGCACCATCACGCCGCTGGCCTGTTCGGCGGACGCGGCGGCGGCGGTGACGGCGGCGATGCTGGTGGAAACGGTGCGGGTGCCGTCGGCGGCATCCTGGATGTTGGCGGCGATCTCGCCCACCGCGGCGGATTGCTGCTCCACCGCGGCGGCGACCTCGGCGGCGATCTCGTTGATGCGGACGATGGTGCGGGTGACGGCGCCGATGGTGTCGACGGCGGTGCCCGAGGCGGTCTGGATCTCGGCGATGCGCGCCTGGATCTCGGCGGTGGCCTTGGCCGTTTGGCCGGCGAGCTGCTTCACCTCGCTCGCCACGACGGCGAAGCCCTTGCCGGCCTCGCCGGCGCGGGCGGCCTCGATGGTGGCGTTCAGCGCCAGCAGGTTGGTCTGGCCGGCGATGCCGGAAATCATGTCCACCACCTTGCCGATCTCCTCCGCCGCTTCGGCCAGGCTGCCCATCACGGCGGTGCTGCGTTCTGCGTCGCGGGTGGCGTCGGCGGCGATGCCGGCGGAATCGGCGACCAGCCGGGCGATGCCGGCGAAGCTGGCCGACAGTTCGGCGGTGGCGGCGGCGACGCTGTCGACATTGGCCGAGGCGCGGCCGGCGGCGGACGACACGGCGTCGGAATGGCGCGCCGTCTCGGCCGCGCCCTCCGCCATCGCGCTGGAGGCGGAGGCCATCTCGGCGGTGGAGGCCGACAGCGCTTCGACCAGCCGCTTCACCGTCGCCTCGAAGCCGTCGGCCAGCGTGCGCAGTTCGCGGCGGCGCTCCTCGGCGGCGGCGGTCTTCAGCCGCTCCTGGTCCTGCTGCAGGCGTTCGGTTTCGAGCATGGTGTCGCGGAAGACGCGGGCGGCGGTCGCCATGCGGCCGATCTCGTCGCGGCGGCCCTCCTCGAAACTGGCGGAGAAGTCGCGGGCGGCCAGCCGCTCCAGGGCGCTCGCCACGTCGAGGATCGGGCGGGAGATGCCGCGCACCAGCACGACGCCGAAGCCCAGCGCCAGCAGGGTGCAGAGCGTCACCCCGCCCAGGACCATGCCGCGGGCGCTGTGATAGACCGCGGCCCCCTGGTCGGCGACGATGCCGGCGTCGGCCATGGTGCCGGCGACCAGCGCGTCCAACGCCTCCTGCACACGGGTGAAGGCGACGGCGCTGGGGCGCTTGAAGACATTGACGGCGGATTGGAAGTTGCCGTCGCGCGCCTGGGTGCGCACCCGGTCGGCCGCGGCGGCATAGGCGGTCCAGGCCTCGTCGAAGGCCGCCAGCCGCGCCGCCCCTTCCCCGGCGGTGAAGCGGGCGCCGGCCTCCTGCCGGCGGGCCGCGACCTCGGCCGCCGCGTCGGTCCAGCCCTTTTCCGCCTGGTTCACCTGCATCTCGTTGGTGGCGAGCGCATAGGCGGCCTCGGCGATGCGGTGACTCTGCGCGGCGGAGGTCAGTTGACCGGCCAGCTGGGTCGCCGGCAGCGAGCGGCTGCGCATCGTTTCGGCGGCATTGTTTAGGATTTCAAGTCGGCTCAGCGTGAAAAGTCCAAAGGCGCCGGCCATCACAACAGTGCCCAGAACGGCGATGATGATCTTGGCGCGGATGGTGAGACGCCCGAATGCTCGAATTTTATCCATTATGCCTGCATTCCCGCCAAAGTACCGGCTAGAGGATCCTCTGCCCGATGGAATTGTTCGACACTCAACCTTACTAATCCGAACGTTTAAAATTATCAACGTGGAAGGTGAGTGTATTGGTCGGAGATTGCAGGCGAACGGAAATGGTCACGACCCGGGTACGGTGTCCCGGATGACTGGGACGCAAAAACGAAACGGCCGCCGCACCCGGTTGGTGCGGCGGCCGTTTCGGGACCGGCTGAGGATGGAGGTCAGGCGGCCTTGCGAACGGAACCCAGCTCGGTGAACAGCTTCACCACGGCTTCGACGAAGTCGTTCAGCTGCTCCTGGCCCAGCGCCGAGACCGTGACGTCGTCGACGACCAGGGCCTCGTCGCTGATCCGGCCGCCGGCGGCGGTCAGGTCGGCGCGGTAGGCTTCCGGGGCGGCCAGCAGACGGCCGCGCAGCTTGCCGGGGATGGCGAGCAGCTGGATGCCCTGGTCGATGGCGGCGATCGGCTTGCCGGCATCCAGGAAATGGCCGACGATGCGGCGGGTGTGGGCCGACTGCTGCAGCTTCGCCACGCTGCGCTCACCGCCCGGCAGCAGCAGCATGTCGAAGTCGGCGCCCAGCGCCTCGCTCAGATGCTTGTCCACCGGGAAGTAATGGCCCCAGGACTTGCCGTGCCAGCCGTTGACCAGACCCGTCTCGGTCGAGATGGTACGCAGCGTGGCGCCGGTCTTGATCAGGGCGCGTTGCGGCTCGGTCATCTCCGCTTCTTCAAAGCCGTTGGAGACGAGGATGGCGATGGACTTTCCTGCGAGCGATTGATCCATACTGTCTTGTCCTTTCATAGTTTCACCAAAATACGCCGGACCATCTCCGATGGGATGTTCGACCAGGGGAGAACCCGCCGGAGCAGGGGGCGGTCGGGAAACGGTCATCGCCGCGCAAGCGATTGCGCGGCGGCCAGTTCCGCCCGCCGGTGGCCCGAGGTCGGGTGCCGGCGTGTGGGACCTTCTACGTCCCGGATCGGTTTGTTTTCAGCATGCGAAGTTAATTGGTCCCGAAGCGGAGCCAAGTCAACAACGGATTCCGCGCCGCACCCAAGGCTGCGCCTCCGCGGATCCGCGCCGCGGCAGGTGATTTAGCGGTAATTTCCAGCCCCGTTCAAGACTTTCGGCCTAACCGGCCTGTACCACCGGTTGATGCGGCGCAGGTCTGCCATACCATGGGGGCGTGGCTTCGCCGGCGGCTTATGACGAATGAACCGATTCAAAACCGTTCGGACATAAAAAAGCGGCCGGGGGGAAGGCCCCCGGCCGTCGGCAAGTCAAAGCATCAGCCGTTCGAAAAGATCCGGCTCGCACACCGGATCACGGACCAATTCCGATGATCGGAACCTGCGATCAATGGAACTGGTCAGCCTCGGTGGAGTCCTTGTACGCGGTGGTCGAGGAGGTGCCGCCGGAGATCGCCGTGGCGACCGCGTCGAAGTAGCCGGTGCCGACTTCGCGCTGGTGCTTGGTGGCGGTGTAACCGTCCTTCTCGGCCGCGAATTCGGCCTCCTGCAGTTCGGAGTAGGCGGCCATGCCGCGCTCGGCGTAACCCTTGGCGAGGGTGAAGGCCGAGTAGTTCAGGCTGTGGAAGCCGGCCAGCGTGACGAACTGGAACTTGTAGCCCATCGCGCCCAGCTCGCGCTGGTACTTGGCGATGGTGGCGTCGTCCAGGTTGGCCTTCCAGTTGAAGGACGGCGAGCAGTTGTAGGCCAGCATCTTGCCCGGGAACTGCTTGTGGACGGCCTCGGCGAAGCGGCGCGCCTCGTCCAGGTTCGGCTTGGAGGTCTCCCACCACATCAGGTCCGAATACGGCGCGTAGGACAGGCCGCGGGCGATGCAGTGATCGACGCCCATGCCCTTCTTCAGGCGGAAGAAGCCCTCGGTGGTGCGGCCGGCGTCGAAATCGATGAAGGGATGGTCACGCTCGTCGATGTCCGAGGTGATGAGCTGCGCCGACTCGGCGTCGGTGCGGGCGATCACCAGGGTCGAGGTGCCGCAGACGTCGGCGGCGAGACGGGCGGCGTTCAGCGTGCGGATGTGCTGCTGCGTCGGGATCAGAACCTTGCCGCCGAGATGGCCGCACTTCTTTTCGGACGCCAGCTGGTCTTCCCAGTGCACGCCGGCGGCGCCGGCCTTGATCATCGCCTTCATCAGCTCGAAGGCGTTCAGCGGGCCGCCGAAACCGGCCTCGGCGTCCGCGATGATCGGCGCGAACCAGTAGGTGTCGCCCTTGCCCTCGGAGGTCTGGATCTCGTCGGCGCGCTTGAAGGCGTTGTTGATGCGCTCGACCACCGCCGGGACCGAGTTGACCGGATACAGGCTCTGGTCCGGGTACATCTGGCCGGCCGTGTTGGCGTCGCCGGCGACCTGCCAGCCCGACAGGTAGATGGCCTTCAGGCCGGCCTTGACCGCCTGCATCGCCTGGTTGCCGGTCAGCGCGCCGAGCGTGTTGATGTACGGCTCGGTGTGCAGCAGTTCCCACATGCGCCGCGCGCCCAGCTCGGCCAGCGTGTACTCGATCTTGACCGAGCCGCTCAGACGCTTGACGTCGTCCATGGTGTAGTCGCGGCGGATGCCCTCGTAACGGGCGGCGTGGATGGCGGCCTTGGTCTTTTCATCGAGCGACATGGGTCAGGTTCCTTATGTCCGGTACGCCCGGTTGATCGGGGCGGAACTTGGGTCTCGGGGCGGGCCTTTTGTCGGTCCCTGCGGCTGGTTTGCAGCGGCGTTTCCTCCCGCCGGTTTCGTCTGCAGTTTGCCGTCTTCGGGGCCGCTTGCGCTTTACAGCGCGGCCGTGAACCAAGACTTAAACCCGGTCTGGGTGCGTTGCAATAAGCCCTTGTTTGTAAAAAGGTCCGTTTGTAAACTGCCGTTTTCACAATCCTGTAAATCCGTAAATCTTGTAAATTCCGAGAACTGCCGGAGGCCTGTGGTGGCGAGCATGGAAAAGAAGGCGATGCTGGGTCCGAAGGTCCGCCGCCTGCGCCGCGACCACGGGCTGACCCAGGCCCAGATGGCGGAGCAGCTGGGCATCTCCCCCAGCTATCTGAACCTGATCGAGCACAACCAGCGCCCGGTCACGGTGCCGCTGCTGCTGAAGCTGGGCCACCAGTTCGGCGTCGATCTCCAGGCCTTCGCCGAGGACGAGGAAAGCCGGCTGGTGGCGGGGCTGCGCGAGGTGTTCTCCGATCCGCTGTTCGACGGCTCCGACATCAAGAACCAGGATTTCCGCGAACTGGCGGCGGTGGCGCCGACGCTGGGGCAGGCGGTGGTGGCGCTCTACCGCGGCTTCCGCGGCGCGCGCGACGATCTGCAGGCGCTGGCGGAGCGGGTGGCCGACCGCGAGAAGCTGCATCTGGTGCAGAGCGCCGGCTTTCCGCAGGACGAGGTGCGCGACCTGTTCCAGACCCATTCCAACCATTTCCCGGAGCTGGAGGCGGCGGCCGAAAGCCTGTGGCAGGACGGCAGGCTGGAGCGCGGCGATCTCTATCGCGGGCTGGTCGACTGGCTGAACACCCAGCACAGCGTGCGCGTCCGCCTGCTGCCGTCGGAAGTGATGGGCTATGCCGTGCGCCGCTTCGACCGCCACAGCCGGCGCATCCTGCTGTCGGAGATGCTGGCTCCGTCGGGCCGCAACTTCCAGCTGGCCTGCCAGATCGCGCTGCTGCGCCACCGCGACCTGCTGAACGGCATCGTCGACGCCGCCAACCTGTCCGGGGACGAGGCGCGGCGGCTGGCCCGCATCGGGCTGGCCAATTATTTCGCCGCGGCGGTGCTGATGCCCTATGCCCGCTTCCACGAGGCGGCGACCCAGCTGCGCTACGACATCGAGATCCTGCGGCGGCGCTTCGACGCGTCCTTCGAGCAGGTCTGCCACCGCCTGACCACCCTGCACCGGTCGGGGGCCAAGGGCGTGCCCTTCTTCTTCATGCGGGTGGACAGCGCCGGCAACGTGTCGAAACGCTTTTCCGGCGCCGGCTTCCACTTCGCCCGCTTCGGCGGCGGCTGTCCGCGCTGGGTCGTCTACGAGGCCTTCCGCACGCCGGGCAAGATCCACAGCCAGATGGCGGAGATGCCGGACGGCACCGCCTATTTCTCCGTTGCCCGCACGGTGGTGAAGGCCGGCGGCGGCCACCGCAGCCCGCCGCAGCAATTCGCCGTCGCCCTCGGCTGCGATGTTCAGCATGCGGCTCAGGTCACCTATGCGGACGGGTTCGACCTGTCCAACACCAGCGCGGCGACGCCGATCGGGGTGAATTGCCGGCTCTGCCCGCGGCTGGACTGTTCACAACGGGCGTTTCCGCCGCTGAATCACCGGCTTATCGTCGACGAGAACCTGCGCGGGCTGTCGCCCTACCTGTTCGCTCCGCCCAGCGCGGAATAGGGCGCCGATTGACCGGGATCAATGTTGTACGGCGCAGTTTGTGTTGTTTTCCGGAAAGCCCGTCATTTGACTGGTATAAATCCGTGGCCTTCGACCGGGATTGTTGATAGGTTTCGGCCGTTGCGTCGCGGCAGCTCCGCTTGCGTGTTCACGCACCGGCCACCTGAACGCAGCGTCCCGGACGATTGTTTGAACATTGCGGCTTGAACACCGCCAACCGAGCTTTGCCTCGACAGGTTTTGGAACGCCCCCATGAGCAATCTGATCAAAGAACGCGTGCTGACCGTTCACCACTGGACCGACACGCTGTTCAGCTTCACCACCACGCGCGATCCGTCCTTCCGCTTCCTGCCGGGGCAGTTCACCATGATCGGGCTGGAGGTCGACGGCCGGCCCCTGCTGCGCGCCTACAGCCTGGTCAGCGCGCATTACGAGGAAACGCTGGAGTTCTTCAGCATCAAGGTGCAGGACGGCCCGCTGACCTCGCGCCTGCAGCACCTGAAGGAAGGCGACACGCTGCTGGTGAACCGCAAGGCGACCGGCACGCTGATCACCGACAACCTGCTTCCCGGGCGGAACCTGTATCTGCTGAGCACCGGCACCGGCCTGGCGCCGTTCCTCAGCATCATCAAGGACCCGGAGATGTACGAGAAGTTCGACCGGGTGATCCTGACCCACGGCACCCGCACCGTGGCGGAGCTGGCCTATGACGACCTGATCCACCACAGCCTGCCGGAGAACGAGTTCTTCGGCGAGCAGGTGAAGGAAAAGCTGCTGTATTACCCGACGGTGACGCGCGAGCCCTTCCGCAACCAGGGCCGCCTGACCACGCTGATGGAGACCGGCAAGCTGTACAGCGACCTGGGCCTGCCGGAGCTGGACGCCGAGAAGGACCGCGTGATGATCTGCGGCAGCCCGGCGATGCTGGCCGAGACCACCGCGATGATGGAGAAGCGCGGCTTCGTCATGGGCACCAACGGCGAGCCGGGCGGCTTCGTCATCGAGAAGGCCTTCGTCGAGCGGTGACGTCTCGTAGGTGAGGGGAGAGCGCTTCTCCACAAAGTTACATCGCCCAACGGAATAATCTCCCCTCCCGCACGTTTACCACTCGGTGACGATGGCACGTCACTCAATCCTTGACCGACCTGACGGGCGCGCCTCCTCCGGGGGCGCGCCCATTTTCCGTCCGGCTCCCCATTTTCCGTCCAGTTCCGGTGAATAAAAACGCCCTCCCGCCTGTTGGTGCGACGGTCACCGTTCAAACTGTCAAGCCTTTGGTGTAGACATCCAGCCCATGCGCCTGATCCTCATCCTCGCCGCGATCCTCGTCGCCGGCCTCGCGAATCTCGCCGTCTGGTCCCTGCCGAACCTCCCGGTGCCGCTCGATCCGCCGCCGGGCGGCAAGCTGCGCAGCGTGTCCTTCGCCCCGTTCCGCGACGGCCAGAGCCCGCTGACCCAGGTCTTCCCCACCAATGCCCAGATCGAGGAGGATCTCGCGGCCTTGGCGCCGCAGGTGGCGGGCATCCGCACCTACACCTCGCTGGAGGGGCTGGAGGTGGTGCCGGAGATGGCGCGCAAGCACGGCATCCAGGTCACCATGGGGGCGTGGCTGTCCTCCAAGACCGAGAAGAACGAGGCGGAGATCGCCTCGCTGATCGACCTCGCCAACCGCTATCCCGACGTCATCACCCGCGTCATCGTCGGCAACGAGGTGCTGCTGCGGTGCGAACTGACGCCGGAGCAGGTGACCGGCTACATCGACCGGGTCAAGGCGGCGGTGAAGCAGCCGGTGTCCTACGCCGACGTGTGGGAATGGTGGCTGAAGTATCCGCAGATCGCGGACCACGTCGATTACCTGACCATCCATCTGCTGCCCTATTGGGAGGACGTGCCGGCAGGCGTGGACGGCGCCACCGAGCGCATCCGCAACAGCTACCGTACAATCGCCCAGCGCTTCCCCGGCAAGCCGATCCTGGTCGGCGAGACCGGCTGGCCGACGCAGGGGCGCTCGCGCGGGGCCGCCGTGCCGGGGCTGGTCAACAAGGCGACCTTCGTCAACGCCTTCGTCCGCATGGCCGAGCAGGAGGGCTTCGACTACAACGTGATCGAGGCCTTCGACCAGCAGTGGAAGGCCAAGCTGGAGGGCACCGTCGGCGGCCATTGGGGCCTCTACAACGCCGACCGCACGCCGAAATTCTCGCTGGCCGGGCCGGTGGTCGGCAATGTCGCCTGGCCCTGGCTGTTCGCGGCGTCCAGCGGGCTGGCGCTGGTGCTGCTGGGCGGGCTGGCGCTGCTGCGCCGCCATCTGCCGGGCACCGGCTGGGTGGTGCTGATCCTGCTGGCCCAGGCGCTGTCCACCCTCTATGTCCGCGCCGCCTTCCTTGCGGTGCACGGCAGCAAGCATTATTGGCAGGACACCACGCTGGCCGTGGTCATGCTGGCGCTGACCGCCGCCCTGGCGCTGGCGGTGCTGCTGACCGCCCATCGCACGCTGGCGAGCGGCGGGCTGGCGCGCGAGCCGCTGGTCGGCCTGCGCCACGCCCGCCCGGCCCTGACCCGCACCGAGCGGGTGGGGCGGTGGAGCGCGGTCGCGCTGGGCGTCATGGCGCTGGTCTGGTCGCTGCTCATCATCTACGACGGCCGGTACCGCGACTTCCCCAACCCCTACCTGCTGATCCCGGCGCTGGCGCTGCCGGCGCTGGGGCTGATCCGTGCCGCCCGCCGCCCGTCGGGGACGGAGACGCGCGACGCGCTCGGCATCGCCAGCCTGTTCCGGCCGGCGGTCCCGGCGGACGACGGCGAGCCGCGCGGGCTGCGGGGTGCCGTCCGCGCCATGCCGGTGGAGTCGGTGCTGGGCTTCGGGCTGCTGCTGGCCGCGCTGCTGACCGTGCTCGCCGAGGGCTTCGTGCCGCTCGAATCGCTGATCTACGGCCAGCTTCCCTTCATGGAGGCCCTGCACGAGGTCGATTGGACCCTGCCGAACTGGGAGGCGCTGGGCTGGGCGGCCTTGCAGGTGCTGCTGGCGCTGCCCTTCCTGGCCGGGGTTTGGAGCGCCCGTCGTCCGCTGCGGCGGATTTGACGGTGCGGTTTTCCGAGGCCCATTGCGCCGGCCGCGGTGCTGTGGATTGATGGACGGGTTCTTCGCAACCGGAGACCCGCTCCATGTCCCCCGACCTTTGGCTCGCCTTCGCCGCCGCCTCCGCCGTGATGCTGATGATTCCGGGGCCGACGGTGCTGATCGTCGTGTCCTATGCGCTGGGCCATGGGCGGAAGTCGGCGATGGCGACGGTCGCGGGGGTGGCGCTGGGCGATTTCACCGCCATGACCGCCTCGATGCTGGGGCTGGGGGTGCTGCTGACGGCCTCGGCGGGGCTGTTCACCCTGCTGAAATGGGCCGGCGCCGCCTATCTGGTCTATCTCGGCATCAAGCTGTGGCGGGCGCCGGTCCGGGATGCCGGGACGGTGGCCGACGACTCGGGCGTGCGGCCTTGGCGGATGATGCTGCACACCTATGCCGTCACCGCGCTGAATCCCAAGAGCATCGTCTTCTTCGTCGCCTTCCTGCCGCAGTTCCTCGATCCCGGCCGGCCGCTGCTCGAACAGATGGTGGTGATGGAGGCGACCTTCCTGGTGCTGGCGACGCTGAACGCCGCCGGCTACGCCCTGCTGGCCTCGGCGGCGCGGCGCGCGGTGCGGACGCCCTCGGTGCAGCGCAGGGTCAACCGGGTCGGCGGGTCGCTGCTGATGGGGGCCGGGCTGCTGACCGTCGCCTGGAAACGGACCGCCTGACGCGCCCCGCTTATGCCCGGCCCGGGCATGAGCGGGGCGCGACACATCCACGCAGCCGGCAGTTCATTGACAAAGCAAGATAACTTCACGAAAAATTGCTGGCAACCAGGGAGATGCACGCGCCGGTAACCTGCATGGAGCCGGCGGAAGCGAATCGAACCGCGGGGGCGGTGATGGCCGACGGCTGCAGCAGGGGCGAAAAGGCGGATGAGGCCCGGCGGGACTCGTCCGCAGGCGCCGTGGGCGATGTCCTGGAATTCGCGGCAGAGACCGTCGATGCGGCCGGCGGCCGGCAGAATCCGCCCTGGCAGATCCTGATCGTCGACGACGACCACGAGGTCCACGCCATCACCCGCGTCGTCCTGGGCGAAATGACCTTCGAGGAGCGTCCGGTCCGCTTCCTGTCGGCCTACACCGCGCGGCAGGCGCGGTCGCTGCTGGCCGAGAACCCAGGTATCGCCGCCATCCTGCTGGACGTGGTGATGGAGACCGACGACGCCGGGCTGAAGCTGGTCCGCCACATCCGCGAGGAGATGGGCAACCGGCAGATCCGCATCATCCTGCGCACCGGCCAGCCGGGGCAGGCGCCGGAACGGCAGGTGATCGCCGCCTATGACATCAACGACTACAAGGCCAAGAGCGAGCTGACGGCGCAGAAGCTCTACACCGCCACCGTCGCGGCCCTGCGCTCCTACCAGCATATCACGGCCATCGAACGCGGCCGGCAGGGGCTGGAGCGGGTGATGGAGGCAGCCGTCCATCTGGCCGGGCTGCGGTCGCGCTCCCAGTTCCTGGCCGGCCTGGTGGGGCGGGCGTCGGCCCTGCTGACCAACGCCGCCACCGCCCTGCTGTGCGGAGCCGGGGAGGGCGGCGGAGTGACGATCCTCGCCGAGGCCGGGATCCCGGCCGATCTGCCGGCCGACCTGCCGGCGGAGGCCGCCGCCGACATCGCCGCCGCATTGGACGATGGGCAGGCGCGATGGGGCGCGCGGCATGGGGTGGCCGTGCTGCGCGGCCGCGATACGGCGCCGCTGGCGCTCTGCCTGCTCGGCGGTCCCTTCGCCGAGGACGACCGGCCGCTGCTGGAACTGCTCTGCACCAAGGCGGCGGTCGGGCTGGACAATCTGCGGCTCTACGAGCGGCTGAACGAGGCGCAGGTCGCCACCGTCCACGCGCTCGGCAAGCTGGCCGAATACAAGGACGAGGTCACCGGCGACCATGTGAAGCGGCTGGGCCGCTGGGCCACGGCGATCGCGCGCGAACTGCATGCCCGCGGCGATTTCGCCGACGAGCTGGACGACTGGTTCTGCGACACCATCGGGCTGGCCAGCGTGCTGCACGACGTCGGCAAGGTCGGCATCCCGGACGCCATCCTGCGCAAGCCCGGACGGCTGGACGAGGCGGAGATGACGGTGATGCGCGACCATGCCTCCATCGGCGGCAGCATCCTGCGCGACGCCTGCGGCGGCGACCGGCGCGGCTACCTGTCGATGGGGGCGGAGATCGCCGAGAGCCATCACGAGAGGTTCGACGGCAGCGGCTATCCGCGCGGACTGGCCGGCGACGCCATTCCGCTGGCCGGCCGCGTCGTCGCCGTCGCCGACGTCTTCGATGCGCTGCTGCACTGCCGCCCCTACAAGAAGGCGTGGGACATGGTGGAAGTGCTGGATCTGCTGCGCACCGAATCGGGCCGGCATTTCGACCCGCGCGTCGTCGACGCCTTCCTGGCGGTGCTGACGCGGGAAGGGGCGGGGGTGTAGAACCGCCGCCCCTGCGGCCCCGCAGCCCCATGCCTGCGAAGGCAAGCGGCCGTCCGGCCCCGCCCGCCGTTTGAGGGCGGGCATAAAGCCTGATGGGTCAGGCTTTATGCCCGATGATATCAGAGGCCCAGAACGTCCCGCATGGTATAGAGGCCGGGCGTCTTGTCCTGGGCCCACAGGGCGGCGCGGACGGCGCCCTTGGCGTAGATCTGGCGGCCGGAGGCCTTGTGGGTCAGCTCGATCCGCTCGCCCTCGCTGGCGAAGATCACCGTGTGGTCGCCGATGACGTCGCCGCCGCGCAGCGTGGCGAAGCCGATCTCGCCGCGCGGACGGGCGCCGGTGTGGCCGTCGCGGACCTTCTGCCAGACATCCTCGAGCTTCACCCCGCGCCCGGCCGCAGCGGCATGGCCGAGGCCCAGCGCCGTGCCGGACGGCGCGTCCACCTTGCGGCGGTGGTGCATTTCCAGGATGTCGATGTCGAAGTCGTCGCCCAGCGTGTGGGCGACCTGCTCCACCAGCGCCAGCAGCAGGTTGACGCCCAGCGACATGTTCGGCGACTGGATGATGGCCGTGTGGGTGGCCGCGGCGGCGATGGCCGCCTGCTGCGACGGGTTCAGGCCGGTGGTGCCGACGACCAGCACGGTTTCCGATTGGGCGGCCAGGGCGGCATGGCGCTCGGTCGCGTCGGGGCTGGTGAAGTCGATCACCGCGTCGGCCTCCGCGAACAGGGCGACCGGATCGTCGATGGCGGTCACGCCCAGCGGGTCCAGCCCGGCCAGCACGCCCAGATCCTTGCCCAGCGCCGGGCCGCCCACCCGCTCGGTCCCGCCCGCCAGCGTGCAGCCCGCGGTCGCCGCGATCTCGCGCACCAGCATCTGCCCCATGCGCCCCGCGCACCCGACGACACCGATCTTCATGACGCCAATCCCCTGTTCAGCTCTTCCGCCGGGCTTCCCCGTCCTCAGCGGTTTAGCACAGGCCCGGCCGGGGCTTAAGCTACTGATTCAGAGCGGTTGCTTTGGGAACGTTCCTCTCTGCCGCTGTGGTGTTCTTCTGTGCACCAGGAACTCGATTTCCATCATCCGCAAACTCGACCATTGCGTGTTTGCTAAAGATTAAGTACAATCATAACAGGTATAATATTAATGCTATGGGCTTACAAAGAGAAATATAACTTTAAAAATGCCTTTAATGTATATACGATTTGTCTCATGAGCGTAGATGTCTGTGCGCCCGACCAGTGATGATTTGGAAAGATCAACCACCACTGAAGACGCACAATCAATAATTGAATATCTATTAAGATGGAGTAGAAACCGCCATGAAGCGTGAAAATCTCTTTGTTGCTGCCTTAGGCTTTCTCGCCACAGTTGCCTTAGAGCGCCTAACAGAACCATCTCTGGACGAAGCGCCAGCAGATGAGGCTGGCCGCGATATGGTGAAAGGCAGTGAAGATGTCGGCGCGCCGTTCGTAGCGGACGGCGATGCGGCGGAAGCGGGCAAACCAAGCGAGCGTACGCTCGACCACCCATCGGTGTCGGCCAAGACGCTCGCTGCTCTCGACGCCACGCCGGGCGATCCGCGGAATGATCGCTCGTTGGCGCAGCGCCTGCCGGCAGTGTGCAAAGTCGTAGCCCTTGTCGGCGTGCAGCTTGGCCGGGCGGCGCCGGGGCCGGCCCGCACACTGGCGGATCGCCGGCACGGCATCGACCAGCGCCTCCAGCAGCTTGCTGTCGTGCCGGTTGGCTGGCGAGATCCTCAGGGCGAGCGGGATGCCGTTAGCATCGACGAGGATGTGGCGCTTGGAGCCCGGCTTGCCGCGATCCGTCGGGTTCGGGCCGGTCTCCTCACCCCCCTTTTTGCCGGGACGCTGGCGCTGTCCACCGCTGCACGATCCCAGTTGATGGCGTTGGCATAGCCGAGCCGGTCGAGCAGCACACGATGCAGCCGTTCCCACACGCCAGCCCGATGCCACTCGTGCAGACGCCGCCAGCAGGTCATCCCCGAGCCGCAGCCCATCTCCACCGGCAGAAGCTCCCAAGGAATACCCGTGCGCAGCACGAATAGGATGCCGGTCAGCGCCGCACGATCGTCCAACCGGGGCCGTCCGCCTTTTGGCTTGGGCGGCTCCGGCGGGATCAGCGGTTCGATGATCGCCCACAAGGCGTCGGAAACAAGAGGGGCTGCCATGCCCCTACCAACCGTTCCTGGCCGGTTTTGTTACGCACTCTTAATGATCGCGAACACGCAAGCTGCATCAGCCTATGACCTATTGCCGTACGCCGTAGATAAAATTGATAAGAACGGAAATTACATTTTGAAAGGAGGAGAACTTCATATCGGAGATGAAATAAGTACTTATAATGAGTACCCAGTATTATTTTCTAGAAGAAAATTGCCTAGAGGTACAAATGGGGGTCTGGTTGTTAGTTTTGAAAATATCGAGCCATACATGATGAAAATTCGCGGAGCAACAGTTTTTCTCAATCTTTCAGAGACATCAAAAGCTAGCTTCTTCGTTTATTCGTGCAGTAAGAACGGTATGTTTTCTTTCGAGATCCAAGAGGGAGAAAAATATCTTTTGAGCGATAGGAAGACAATGACGAAAGAGGGGTTCAATAAAGTATTCAAGAATTATAGCAATGGATTTGCCGAGATATCCTATCCGTCCGGCAGCCTGGGGTCGCATACCCATCTTATTGAGATCCACAATGACAGGGATGTTGATGAGTTGGTGGTTGGTGCATTTTATTTTGACTTTATGCAATCTGCCATCCAGTCCGCCGGAAAGCAAATAATTGACTCTATGTTCGGGGACAATATAAAGCCCATAAAGAAAATGTATGAAGAAATAGAAAAGAAGATAGACAAAAATGAATTCAAAAAATTGTGAAGAAATCGAATGACAGCTTTGATAAAATTTGCCTATCCGCAGGAGATTCTTATGCAACAAAAATGTTGTGCGATGGCGCGAGGGATTACCTTGTTTCCTACAATATAGCGAAGCTGTCCGCACCCTATATGTGTGGTAGGTAATGGAATCTGCCACTTAGGTTGTGTCTGATTTGAATTGAGTATCGTCCTTGGGCATAAAGCCTGACGCATCAGGCTTTATGCTCCATGTTGTCAGTCGCGTTCTATGCGCCAAGGCAGCCGCGCAGCGACGCGGCGAGGTTGCGCATCAGGGTGGGGTAGAGCGCCTCACCCTCCGGCAGTTCGGAGCCCTCGGGGTCGAGCACGCCGGTCCTGGCCTTGGTGCCCTCCACCACCGTCCGGACCAGCGTCGGTTCGAACTGCGGTTCGGCGAAGACGCAGGCGGCTCCCAGCCCGCCGATCTTGGCGCGGATCGCCGACAGCCGCTTGGCGGAGGGGCGACGGTCCGGGCTGACGGTGATGGAACCCACCGCCGACAGGCCGTAGCGCGCCTCGAAATACTGGTAGGCGTCGTGGAAGACGACGAAGGGCTTGTCCTTCACCGGAGCCAGAGCAGCCTTCAATTCGGCATCCAGCGCGTCGAGTTCCTGCAGCTTGCGGTCGGCGTTCTTGCGGTAGGCCTCCGCATTGGCCGGATCCCCGGCGGCCAGCGCCTCCGCCGCCGCCTCGACGATGGCGCGGGCGTTGGCGGGGTCGAGCCAGATGTGGGTGTTCAGTTCCCCATGTTCATCGGCGTGGTCGTGGTCTTTATGGTCGTGATCTTGATGGCCATGGCCCCGCTTTTTGCCATGGTCATGCGCATCCCAGGCGCCGCCCTCGCGGGTTTCCAGCAGGGTCAGGCCCTTCAGATCCATCAGCGTCAGCAGCGTCGCCCTGGGCGCGTTGGCCCTCAGCGGCTTTTCCAGGAAGCTCTCCAGTTCCGGCCCCACCCAGACCACCAGATCGGCGGCCGCCAGCGCCTTCGCGTCCGACGGCTTCATCGTGTAGCTGTGCGGCGATGCGCCGCCGCGCACCAGCAGCGTCGGCTCGCCCACCCCATGCATGACCGACGCGACCAGGGAGTGGATCGGTTTGATCGACACCACCACCTTCGGTGCCTGTGCATGGGCCG
This sequence comes from Azospirillum ramasamyi, assembly GCF_003233655.1. Lineage (NCBI taxonomy): Bacteria > Pseudomonadati > Pseudomonadota > Alphaproteobacteria > Rhodospirillales > Azospirillaceae > Azospirillum > Azospirillum ramasamyi. The sequence continues at coordinate 222,354 of NZ_CP029833.1, read as the reverse complement.
GCGCCTCTGCATGGGCCGGCAAGGCAGCGGCCGCTGCAAGCACTGCAGCAAGGACTGCGGCGAAGGCTGCGGTCAGGATGGCGGACAGCGCGGATCGGCGCATGGGAGGGATCCTCTCGACTTGCTGGACAGGCTGCTGGTTTCAGCGCATAGGGATGCCACATCCAGTTTGGTGTCACGTTATAACGTAACATGTCAACACCCCATCCAAGCCGCGATACCTCCGCGCTCTTCGCCGGCCCGCTCGCCTGGACCGAGGATCTGACCGTCCGATTCGGCCGCCGCACCGTGCTGGACCGCGTCAACGTCGCCGTCCAGCCGGGGGAGGTGGTGACGCTGATCGGCCCGAACGGTGCCGGAAAGACGACGCTGGTGCGCGCCGTGCTGGGGCTGGTGGCGCCCGACGGCGGGCGGGTGCTGCGGCGCCCGAACCTGCGCGTCGGCTACATGCCGCAGAAGCTGTCGGTGGACCAGACGCTTCCGCTGACCGTGCGCCGGTTCCTGGCGCTGTGGCGGCCGGTGACCGCCGAACGGGTGGAGGCGGCGCTGGAGGAGGCCGGGGTGACACGGCTGGCCGACTCGGCGGTGCAGACCATCTCCGGCGGCGAGATGCAGCGGGTGCTGCTGGCCCGCGCCCTGCTGGGCGACCCCGACCTGCTGGTCCTCGACGAACCGGACCAGGCGGTGGACGTCCATGGGCAGGCGGAGCTGTTCAACCGCATCGCCCAGGTGCGGCAGCGGCGCGGCTGCGGCGTGCTGCTGGTCAGCCACGACCTGCACACGGTGATGGCGCGCACCGACCGGGTGGTGTGCCTGAACGGCCATGTCTGCTGTTCCGGCCGGCCGGAGGACGTCAGCCGCCACCCGGAATATCATGCGCTGTTCGGCGGCCATGCCGCCGACCTCGCCGTCTACGTCCATCACCACGACCACGCCCATGCCGAGGACGGCAAGGTCGTGCCCGACCATGACGGGGGCTGCTGCCATGGATGACTTCGTGATCCGCGCGCTGATCGCCGGCGGCGGCATCGCCCTGCTGGCCGGGCCGCTGGGGTCTTTCGTGGTGTGGCGGCGCATGGCCTATTTCGGCGACACGCTGGCCCATTCGGCCTTGCTGGGCGTGACGCTGGGCTTCCTGCTGGGCGTCAACCCGATGGTGGGCGTGATGGCGGTCTGTGTGGCGCTGGCGCTGGCGCTGGTGGCCTTGCAGCGGCGGCGCACCCTGGCGGCGGACACGCTGCTGGGCATCCTGTCGCATGGATCGCTGTCGCTGGGGCTGGTGGCCCTGGCCTTCCTGGAGACGCTGCGCGTCGACCTGATGGCCTATCTGTTCGGCGACATCCTGTCGGTGACCGACGGCGACCTGATGGCGATATACGGTGGCGGCGCGGTGGCGCTGACCGGGCTGGCGCTGCTGTGGCACCGGCTGCTGGCGGTGACTGTGGACGAGGATCTGGCGCGGGTGGAGGGCATGCCGGTCGACGCCCTGCGGCTGGCCTTCATGCTGCTGATCGCGCTGGTGATCGCCATCGCCATGAAGATCGTCGGTATCCTGCTGATCACCTCGCTGCTGATCATCCCGGCCGCCGCCGCCCGCCGTTTCGCCCGCACGCCGGAGGGCATGGCGGCGCTGGCCTCGGTCCTGGGCGTCGTGGCGGTGGCCGCCGGACTGCTTGCGTCGCTGAACTGGGATCTGCCGGGGGGGCCGAGCGTGGTGGTGGCCGCCGCCGCGCTGTTCCTGCTGGGATCGCTGGTGCCGCTGCGGCGTTGATCGCAATCAGGAAAAGAAAACGGCCTTATGGATTTCCCGTTTGCGGATGCAACCGCCTGCGCCATAGTCCGCGGGCGGACGCGATGGCGGATGGGCCGCCATCGCCGCCGCACGAACGGAGGGTTTGAGGATGGAACGCTTCCTCACTCTCCTGATCCTGGTGCTGGAGATCGTCAAGCGGCTGCTTGACCTTCTGATGCACTAAGATCGGGCGGGCGGGCCGGGGAAATGCAGTCCCCGGCTCGCCTACCCCCGATATTGGTGCCGCACCCGCCCGCTGTCAACGGGCAGCCGGAAAACACTCATTCGTCGATGTTGCGCGCCAGGACTTCGCGCTTGCCGGAGTGGTTGGGCTTGCTGACCACCCCTTCGGTTTCCATCCGCTCGATCAGGCGGGCGGCGGAGTTGTAGCCGATGCGCAGCTGGCGCTGGATGAAGCTGGTCGAGGCCTTGCGCTCGCGGCAGACCACCGCCACCGCCTTGTCGTAGAGGTCGTCGCCGGACCCGCCGCCGGTGCCGGGCAGGCCGCCGTCGTCGAAGGACGCTTCGCCCTCCTCGTCCTCCAGGATGGCGTCGACATAGTTGGGCTCGCCCTGCGCCTTGAGGAACCTGACGATCTGCTCGACCTCGTGGTCGGAGACGAAGGGGCCGTGGACGCGGGTGATGCGGCCGCCGCCGGCCATGTAGAGCATGTCGCCCTGGCCCAGCAGCTGTTCGGCGCCCTGTTCGCCCAGGATGGTGCGGCTGTCGATCTTGCTGGTGACCTGGAAGCTGATGCGGGTCGGGAAGTTGGCCTTGATGGTGCCGGTGATGACGTCCACCGACGGGCGTTGCGTCGCCATGATCAGGTGGATGCCGGCGGCGCGCGCCATCTGGGCCAGACGCTGGATCGCCGCCTCGATGTCCTTGCCGGCGACCAGCATCAGGTCGGCCATCTCGTCGACGATGACCACGATGTACGGCAGTTCGGTGAGGTCGAGCGGCTGTTCCTCGAACAGCGGCTTGCCGGTGTCGGGATCGAAGCCGGTCTGGACGCGCCGGGTCAGCGACTCGCCGCCCTCGCGCGCCTCGCGCAGGCGGGCGTTGTAGCCCTCGATGTTGCGGACGCCGAGCTTGGACATGTTGCGGTAGCGGTCCTCCATCTCCCGCACCGTCCATTTCAGCGCGACCACCGCCTTCTTGGGGTCGGTGACGACGGGGGTCAGCAGGTGGGGGATGCCCTCATAGACCGACAGCTCCAGCATCTTGGGGTCGATCATGATGAAGCGGCAGCGCTCCGGCGGCAGCCGGTAGAGCAGCGACAGGATCATGGTGTTGATCGCCACCGACTTGCCCGAGCCGGTGGTGCCGGCGACCAGAAGGTGGGGGAAGCGGGCGAGGTCGGCGACCACCGGCTGTCCGCCGATGTCCTTGCCCAGCGCCAGCGCCAGCTTGCCGCCATGCTTGTCGAAGCCCTCCGCCGCCATCAGCTCGCGCAGCAGCACGGTCTCGCGCTTGGCGTTCGGCAGTTCGACGCCGATGACGTTGCGGCCGGGCACCACGGCGACGCGGACCGACACGGCGCTCATCGAGCGGGCGATGTCGTCGGCAAGGCCGATGACGCGGGAAGACTTGGTGCCGGGGGCCGGCTCCAGCTCGTACAGGGTGACGACCGGGCCGGGATGGACCTTCTGGATCTCGCCGCGCACGCCGAAATCGCCCAGCACGCCCTCCAGTTGGCCGGCATTGCGCTGCAGGGCGGCCTCGTCGAGCTGCTCGCCGCGGATGCCGGCGGGCGGCGCCTGCAGCAGGTCGAGCGGCGGCAGCTCGTAGCCCGGCGGACCATCCTCCTCGCCCAGCGGCAGGCGGGTCTGGCGCGGGTCGGCCTTGGCGGCGTCACGCTCCGACGCGGCGGATTTGGGCGGAGCGACGATGGGGACCGGGCGCAGCGGCTTCTCTGCGGCGGACGGCGGCACCGGGCCGGCGTCCAGGCCGGCGGGGGGAAGCGGATCGACGCGCACGGCATCGTCGAAGCTGGGGCCGCCGCGCTTGGGAGACCTGTCGCCGCGCCCCTCGCCGCGCCCGTCGCTGCGAAGCGCGTCGTCCACGGCGATGGAGGCGGTCTGTACCGCCGCCTGCGCCGCGTTGCGGCCATGGCGGCGCAGGGCATCGACGCCGCTCCGGGCGCCATGGCGGATCAGATGGACGCCGTTCACGGTGCCGCGGCCCAGCGCGCGGAAGCTGGCGATCCATTCACCGATGGTCAGGCCGGCCGCCAGGAACAGCACCAGCCCGCCGCCGACCGCGGCGACGGTCGCCACCATCGGCTCCGCACCGAACAGGTTGCCGACGCCGCGCAGCAGGATCTGGCCGATGCTGCCGCCCGGCAGCGGGGCGAGCGGATCGGTGGAGGCGTGGGTCAGGCCGGCCAGCGCCATCGACACCAGGATCACCCCCCACAGCGCCAGTACGGTGCGGAACAGCGGGTTCCCCAGCTTGCGCTGGGCGCCCAGCCGCCAGCCCCAGAACATCGGCACCAGCGCGATGACGAAGGCGGCCCAGCCCAGCGACTGGATCAGAAGGTCGGCGACATAGGCGCCGGGGGGGCCGAACAGGTTGTGGGTGTCCCCCGCCGTGGCGGGAACCGAGTTGAGCGAGGCGTCGCGCGGGTCGTAGCTGCCCAGCACCACCATCAGCAGCAGGCCGAACAGGCCCAGCACGAAGCCCATCGCCTCGCGCGCGCGGGCGACGACGAAGGCGCGCATCGCCGGGGAGAAGAAGGGCGGCTTCTCCTGCCGGCTGCGGCCGGCGCGCAGGCGGTCCTTCCCCGGATCCTTGGCTCCCAGCTCCTTGGCGCTATCGCGTGGCGACCCCTTGCGCGGGCTGGGGGCGGTCCGTCCCAGGCTGGGCCGGGGGCGCGCGGAGGTGGGGCCGGCGGGTCGGGCCATGGGGCGGAAACCTCGTGCTGTAGAAACCGAAGATTAGGTGCTGGTCGGAGCGGGGGCTGGCCGGAATCGGTCAGCCGAGAATGCGGACGATGGACGCACAGGCCTGGGCGACGGTGTCGGTGTCCTGCACCAGGGCGACGCGGATATAGGCATCGCCGGGGTTCGGCTCGCCGGGGTTGCTGCGCGACAGGTAGGCGCCGGGCAGCACGCGGACCGCGCCCTCCGCCCACAGGCGCTTCGCGGCCTCTTCGCCGTTGCCGACCTCCAGCCACAGGAAGAAGCCGCCGGCCGGCCGGCAATAGCCGTAGCGCCCGCCCAGCTCCGCCTCCGCCGCCGCGAATTTGGCGCGGTAGGCGGCGCGGTTCTCCTCGACATGCGCCTCGTCGCGCCACAGCGCGGTGCTGGCGGCCAGGACCGGCAGCGGCATGCCGGCACAGCCGTAGCTGCGCAGGCGGGAGAAGCGCCCGATCAGCGCCGGATCGCCGGCGACGAAGCCGGAGCGCAGGCCCGCCGCGCTGGAGCGCTTGGACAGGGAATGGAAAACCAGCAGGTTGGCCCAGGGCTTGCCATCCTCGTGCGGCAGGGCGGTCGCGACCTGCAGCGCGCCGGCCGGCGGGGCGTCCAGCCAGATCTCGGCATAGCATTCGTCGACCGCCAGCACGAAGCCGTATTGCCGCGCCAGCCCGATGGCCTTGGCCAGATAGGCCGGCGTGGCGGCGGCGCCCTGCGGGTTCGCGGGGGTGCAGAGATAGAAGAGGGCCGTGCGCTCCAGGAGTTCCGGGGTCAGCGCGTCCAGGTCGGGCAGGAAGCCGGTCTCGCGCGTGGCCGACAGGAACACCGGCTCCGCCCCCGCCATCACCGCCGCTCCCTCGTAGGGGGCATAGAAGGGGTTGGGCATCAGGACCGCGGGCTGGCGCCCGGCCTTGCGCGTCGGCACCGCCAGCAGGGCCAGCATGAACAGCGCCTCGCGCGTGCCGGACAGCGGCAGGATCGAGCTGTCGGCATGCAGCAGCCCGGCCGGCAGATCGTAGCGGCGGGTCAGCCAGTCGCCGGCCGCGGCGCGGAATTCCGGCGTGCCGCCGACCGGCGGATACTTGTTCCAGCCGGCGCTGTTGGCGCGCAGCGTCTCCTCGATGATGGCGGGCGGGGTGTGCTGCGGCTCGCCCACGGTCAGCAGGATGGGGGCGACGTTGGCACGCGGGGTGATCGGCGCCAGCAGGTTGGCCAGCCGGGTGAAGGGATAGTCGGTCAGCAGGTCGAGCCGGTCGTTGCCGATCGCCTCGGTGAAGACTGCACCGCTGTTGACGCTGAAATCGGCAGAGACCATGACGACCGGAACCCTCTTCCCAACCCTGGGCGCCGTACCCCGGCCTTGGGGAGGCGGCCACGTCCATGTCCGGCCGATCCTATCGGCGCCGGAGTAGGGGCACAAGCGCGCAAAACCCTTGAGCGGAGCAGGTGGCCGAACGGTCACACCCGGGCAAGGGCCAGCGTAAGTACCAGGGCAGGTCTCCGTCCTTCCCCATGTTATACCCGGATGATATCGTCCCCGGATTCCATCCGGGTAAAATGGCGCTCTCACAGCCGGAGTTCCGTCCATGGCCGTCACCGTCGAGACCCTCTGCACCGCCTTCCGTGGCGAGCGGCGCCTTGCCGCTGGGGATGCGCTGAGCGTCGCACGGGCCTTGCGGGCGGCACTGGATGCGGAGCCGGATGGACCGCCGGTGCTGGTGTTCGACGATGCCACCGGAAAGGCGGTCGACCTCGATCTGCGGGGAAGCGATGAGGAGGTCGCGTGGCGTCTCGCTCCCCCGCCGCGGGGGCCGGGCCGGCCGAGGCTGGGGGTGGTGGCGCGCGAGGTGACGCTGCTTCCGCGTCATTGGGAATGGCTGAACGCCCAGCCGGGCGGGGCGTCGGTGGCGCTGCGCAAGCTGGTGGACGGGGCGCGCAAGGGGAACGAGGCGAAGGACCGGGTGCGCCGTGCGCAGGATGCCGCCTATCGCGTCATGTTGGAACTGGCCGGCGACCGGCCGGGCTATGAGGAGGCGGTTCGGGCGCTCTATGCCGCTGACCGCACGCGATTCGACGCAGTCACGGCGGATTGGCCGGCCGACCAGCTGGACTATGTGCGCAGGCTGGCGGCGGATGCGTTTTCCGGCTGAGGAAGCGGACAGGCGCGCAGACGCGCGCCCGCCATGGCCGGCAGCGCTTACAGCGCCTCGGAGTTGGTCTCGCCGGTGCGGATGCGCACGGCCTGGGCGATCTCCAGCACGAAGATCTTGCCGTCGCCGATGCGGCCGGTGTTGGCGGCCTTCTGGATCGCCTCGACCACCTGCTCGTACTGGTCGTCGGCAACCGCGACCTCGACCTTCACCTTGGGCAGGAAGCTCACGGAATATTCGGCGCCGCGGTAGATTTCCGTCTGGCCCTTCTGGCGGCCGAAGCCCTTGACCTCGCTGACGGTCAGGCCTTGAATCCCGAGCGACGTCAGCGCCTCGCGCACTTCGTCGAGCTTGAACGGCTTGATGATGGCCATAACCAGTTTCATGTGGCTTCCCCTTAAAGCGTTGTTCCGGCCGCGGATAAAGGCCTTGCCGCCAGTTGCGGTTCCAGTCCGGCCAGACAGCCGTTCCGTCCGCTGATATGACCCAAGCCTGTTCGCGTCGACCGCAAAAAGCAACGATTACAAGAATCGTGCCGGTTGAAAGGCGCTGCAACAATGGGAATATGCCTGTTGATTGGGCGCTCAAAAGGGCGGCATCTGCTCAAAAACTGCCCAGCGGCAATCTGTCCGATGCACGGCGGCCGCCGGCTGGGGACAGGAGACTGGACAGGACGCCCCCGTGCGACAATTGTTTCACCGCGCGCGGCGCCGGCAAGGCTCATGTCCGGCCGGTCGACCGCGGCGCAGACGCAAGAAGGCGAGAGGGCAGCGAGCATCATGGCCGTACCGGGCACCGAATCGGGCAACGCGACCGTCCCCCCCCAGGGAGGCGTCGGCGGCGTCGGCGGCGACATCACCACCGAAGTCGTGGTGCTGGGCGGCGGTCTGGCCGGGCTGACCATGGCGGCGGCGCTGGCCAGCGCCGGCGTGCCGGTGGTCTGCATCGACCAGGACAGCCCGGAACGGATGGGCGGCCAGGGCTTCGACATCCGCACCACCGCCATCTCCTACGCCTCCAAGATGGTGCTGGAGGCGGCGGGCGTCTGGCGCCACATGGCCGATCAGGCCGGCCCGATGCTGGACATCCGCATCGCCGACCAGTTCTCGCCCCTGTTCATCCATTACGACCACACCGAACTGGCGATGGAGGGCAAGCACCAGCCCTTCGGCTGGATCCTGGACAACAAGGACATCCGCCGCGCCCTGTTCACCCGCGCCGCCGAACTGCCGGGGCTGGTCCATCTGGCGCCGGCCAAGGCGACGGCGGTGGAGCGCACGCGGTCCGGCGTGTCGGTCACGCTCGCCGACGGGCGCAGGGTGCGCGGCCGGCTGCTGGTCGGCGCCGACGGGCGGCGGTCGCTGGCGCGCGAGAGCGCCGGGATCAAGGTGCGGCGCTGGTCCTACGACCAGAGCGCCATCATCTGCACCATCCGCCATACCGACCCGAACAAGGGCATCGCGGTCGAGCATTTCCTGCCCAACGGCCCCTTCGCCGTCCTGCCGATGACCGACAACCGCTGTTCCATCGTGTGGAGCGAGAAGACGTCGCTGGTCGACACCTATCTCAACCTGCCCGACGACCAGTTCATCGACGAGCTGCAGCGGCGCTCCGGCGGCTATCTGGGCGAGATCACGCTGCTGACCAAGCGCGAGGCCTGGCCGCTGTCGGTGCTGCTGGCCGACCGTTTCGTCGCCGACCGGCTGGCCCTGGTGGGGGAGGCGGCGCATGCCATCCATCCCATCGCCGGGCAGGGGCTGAACCTGGGCATGCGCGACGTCGCGGCATTGGCCGAGGTGGTGGTCGACGCCTATCGCCTCGGCCTCGACGTCGGCGGGCCGGAGGTGCTTGCCCGCTTCCAGCGCTGGCGCCGTTTCGACACCGTGCTGCTGGCGGCGGTGTGCGACGGGCTGGTCCACCTGTTCTCCAACAGCATCCCGCCGCTGAAGCTGGCGCGCAACCTGGGCATGGCGGCGATCAACCGCCTGCCGCCGGTCAAGCGCTTCTTCATGAAGCACGCCATGGGCGTGGTCGGCGACCTGCCGCGGATGATCCGGGGCCAGCCGCTTTGAGGCATCCACTTTGAAGCAGCCATTTTGCCGGCACCGGTAATCCTTGGCAGCGGAGGGCGGACGCCTTATGTCCGCCACACGTTGTCAGCCACACTGCCCAGCCAAGCAAGACGGGCCCCTACGACCAAGGATGAAGACCGTGCTTCGCCGCCTCTTCCGCTCTCTGTTTCCTGGCGCCCTGCTGTCCGCCGCCCTCCTGGCGCCGCTGCCGGCCATGCTCGCTCCGCCCGCCGCCGCCGCGCCGGCCACGCCGGTGTCGCTGTCGGCGCAGGACCAGGCCGTCGTCGCCAGGGTCGAGGAGTACCTGAACGGCATCGGCACCCTGCAGTCGAAGTTCCTGCAGGTGGCGCCCAACGGGCGGCAGGCGACAGGCACCTTCAATCTGTGGCGGCCCGGCCGGATGCGGCTGGAGTATGACCCGCCGCTGAAGGACTTCATCGTCGCCGACGGCAGCTTCGTCTTCTATTGGGACGGCGAGATGCGCCAGCAGTCGAGCGCCCCGATCGGATCGACGCTGGCCGACTTCATCCTGCGCAAGAACATCCGCCTGTCCGGCGACGTGACCGTCACCGACGTGTTCCAGGCCCCCGGCGTGATCGAGGTCAGCCTGCTGGAGACCAAGGATCCCGGCAAGGGCACCCTGACCCTGGTGTTCGAGGACCGGCCCTTCCAACTGCGCAAGTGGCGCGTGCTGGACGCCCAGGGCATGACCACCGAGGTCGCCCTGCTGAACCCGCGCACCGACGTCACCTTCGACCGCGAGATGTTCTATTTCAAGGAGCCGACGCGCGGATCGGACTACGGCCGCGGCAACTAAAGCGAATTGGCAATCCGCTTCAGCGTCCGGCGGCTGCCCATTGACGCATCGGACTGACGCCGGACCATCGGTTTGCCGTGCGATGCACGCTTCAGGCGCTTCCGCTTGAAACGCCCGCGCTCTGTCGGTTCGGTATCGTCCGTATGGATGGGGGCGATCAAACAATCCGCCTCCTGTTGTCATGTCGCGAGACGGGCAACGGGAGGCGTTTCATGTCCTACGATCAGGAACGGCGGGCGACGGTCGAGCCCGCAAACGTCAAACCGGCCAACTTCGAACCTGGCAACCGCCTGTACGGCATGAACATGCTGCTGGCGCGCAACTGGTGGGCGCTGGCCCTGCGCGGGGTGGTGGCGATCATTCTGGGAGTCCTGGCGCTGTTGCTGCCGGGCGTGACGGTGGCGACCCTGGCGCTGGTCTTCGCCGCCTATCTGCTGGTGGACGGCATTTTCGCCATCGTGTCCGGCATCCGTGCCTCCCGCAAGAATGAACGCGCGCTGCCCTTCATCCTGGAAGGCGTCGTCAGCCTGATCGTCGGCATCCTCGCCGTGCTGTGGCCGGTCGCCACCATGTTCGCCCTGGTCTTCCTCGTCGCCGCCTGGTCGGTCATCACCGGATTCGCCGAGGTGATGGCTGCCTGGAGCATGGAGCGCACCCACGGCAAATGGGCCTGGGGCGTGGCCGGCGTGCTGTCGATCCTGTTCGGCTTGAGCATGTGGGTGCTGCCGGATCTGGGCCTGCTGGCGCTCGCCTGGGGGACGGCGGCCTATCTGATCGCCTTCGGGGTGCTGGCGCTGGTGACCGCCCTCCGGCTGCGCCGCCGCCATCAGGAAAGCGGCGGCTCCGGCGCCGGGATGACGACGGCCGTCTGAGGCGATCGTCTGAGTCGGCGGCCTTGAATCCGCGCGGCGCCGGCGGCCGATCGACTGCTCCTATCACTCCGTTTCGAAAAATCTATTGGACGGAACAGAAGGTTATGAGCATTCTTTGAATCGTTCCAGACAGGAATCCCATTCCTGGGTCTTGTCCTGGCGGGCCTCCCCTCCGGTGCCGAAGGATGGCTGGTCGACCCACCCGGAAGGGCGGGGTGCTTGGGGATGTGCGGGCACGTTCAATCCAACGCCCCGGCGCCTCCGCCCTTCCGGGTTCGGCCGCCGGTGCCCCGAAGACCCGGTTCACCTCTGCCGGCCCTCCTTTGCCGGCCCTCCTCTGCCGAATGGGGCGGGAACCGCCCGCCGCCGATGGCCGTTTTCCAAATGCGGGTCATATCGGCCGTTGGGAAGGACGGAACGGAATGGAAGGCGGATTGACGGACTGGCTGGTGCAGACCATGCACCACCTCCACTATGTCGGGATCTTCCTGCTGGTGGCGCTCGCGCGGATTTTCCCGCCGCTGCCGGCCGAGTCGGTGATCCCGCTGGCCGGGATCGGCGCGGCGACCGGCGAGTTCACGCTGGTCGGGATCGCCATCGCCGGCGGGCTCGGTTCGCTGGCCGGGCAGCTGGTGTGGTTCCTGCCCAGCCGGCTGATGGGGCGCGACCGGCTGGAAGCCTTCCTGAAGAAATACGGTCCCTGGCTGACCATCAATCCGAAGAAGGTGCGGCGGAGCACCGACTGGTTCGCCAAGCGCGGCGGCATCGCCGTGCTGTTCTCGCAGCCGGTGCCGGGGGTGCGCACCCTGATCTCGATCCCGGCGGGCGCGTGCAAGATGCCGATCCTGAACTATGCGCTGGCCTCGGGGGTCGGGTCGATCCTGTGGACGGCGCTGCTGGCCTGGACCGGCTACATGCTGTCCACCTGGCCTTTCGCGCACCGGCTGGTCGGCTATTTCACCGTCGGGCTGCTGGTGGTGCTGGTCGGGCTCTATCTGTGGCGGCTGGCCGGGCACCTGCATCTGCTGCGCAAGGGGGCGGGCGGCGACAAGACCCCCACCGTCACGCCGCAACCGGGCTGTTGAAGGCGGGCTGTTGAAGGCGGGCTGCTGAGGGTGGGCTGCCGCGGAGGCCTCAGGCCCCGGCGATGCCGGTGGCGGCCATGCCCAGCGCCCACAGGCCGAAGGCGCCGAGCGCCAGGCCGGTGCAGTGGTTCAGCATCGCCAGCGCGCGGTCGGAGATGCGGTGGCGCACGGCGGCGACGCCCATCGACAGGGTCAGCCACCACAGCGACGATCCGAGGAAGACGCCCAGCACCAGCGTCGAGGCCTCCAGCCGGTCCAGCGTGCCGCCCAGCCCGAATCCGGCGAAGATGGCGATGAAGGCCATGATGGTCGCCGGGTTGGTCAAGGTCAGCGACAGGCCGGTCATGAAGCCGGTGAACCAGGATTTGGTGTCGGGGGCGGCCTCCTGTTCCTGCGTGCTGGGGTGCTGGCGGTAGGTGCGGACCGCCACGACCAGCAGGAAGATGCCGCCGACCAGCTGAAAGGCCGTCTCATGCCCGCGCAGGAAGCTGAGCGCCGTCGACACGCCAAAGGCGGCGATGGCTCCATAGAAGGTGTCGGCGATCGCAGCGCCAAATCCGGTGAAGAAGCCCATCAGGGGGCCGTGATGCAGGGTCCGGCGGATGCACAGCAGACCGATCGGCCCGACGGGTGCGGCGATGGCGAATCCGAGAACGATTCCCTGCAAAAGCACCCAGATTTCTTCCACCGAGCGTCGCCCCCAAATTTTCGTCGACAGTTCCAGCAGTCGTCCCCATGGCCGGCTTGCCGCCGTGAAAATGGGACCGGTTCGTCGCCACGACTATCGGCGGGGGTGATAAACGCCCCCGTTGCTGTCGTCAACCGGAGGCGCTCCGAATCGCTGCAGCGTATCGTCCGCTTTCGCTGTTGTGCGGAATGATGGCGCGGCTATCCTTTGCGTCAAGTTTCGGCTTTCCGGAGTGGGTGGGACATGAAGACGCGTATTCTTGCCGCCATGCTGGCGATGTCGGCGATCACCGCGGCGGGCCCCCAGGCGCTGGCGCAGGACTTTTCGCCGGCCGTGGTGTTCGACCAGGGCGGCAAGTTCGACAAGTCCTTCAACGAGGCCGCCTACAACGGTGCCGAACGCTTCAAGAAGGAGACCGGCACCCCCTATCGCGAATTCGAGGTCACGAACGAGGGTCAGCGCGAGCAGGCCCTGCGCACGCTGGTCCGCCGCGGCGCCAGCGTGATCGTCGCCGTCGGCTTCTCGCAGAGCGCGGCGGTGGGGAAGGTGGCGAAGGAGTCGCCCAACACCAAGTTCTGCCTGATCGACGACGTTCTGGATGCTCCCAACGTCCAATCCGTCACCTTCAAGGAGGAGGAGGGTTCCTTCCTGGCCGGCATGGCGGCGGCGCTGGCGTCGAAGACCGGCAAGGTCGGCTTCATCGGCGGCATGGACATCCCGCTGATCCGCAACTTCCTGACCGGCTACGAACAGGGCGTGAAGCATGTGAGGCCCGACGCCGAGGTGTTCGTCAACATGACCGGCACCACGCCGGCCGCCTGGAACGATCCCGGCCGCGGGGCCGAGCTGGCCAGGAGCCAGTTCGCGCGCGGCGCCGACGTGGTCTTCGCCGCGGCGGGCGCCACCGGGCTGGGGGTCATGCAGGCGGCGGCCGATGCCGGCAAGCTCGTCATCGGCGTCGACAGCAACCAGAACCACGTCCATCCCGGCAAGGTGCTGACCTCCATGGTCAAGCGGGTCGACGTCGTCGTCTACGACTGTCTGAAGGCGGCGAAGGAGGGCAACTGGAAGCCCGGACACCGCGTCGTCGGCCTGAAGGAGGACGGCGTCGCCTATGCCCTGGACGAGCATAACCGCAATCTGGTCACGCCGGAGATGGAAGCCAGGCTGGACGAGGCCGAGAAGCAGATCATCGACGGTTCGCTGACGGTCAAGCCCTACAAGCCCTGATACGATCCTGGAACCGGTACCGCCGATGATGCAGGAAAGCCCGCAGCCCGTCCGTTCCGCGACCGCCCTGGAAACGGTGGCGATCAACAAGTGGTTCGGCACCAACCATGCCAACCGCGACGTGTCGCTGTCGGTGCCGGCCGGAACGATCCACGGGGTGATCGGCGAGAACGGCGCCGGAAAGTCGACGATCATGAGCATCGTCTACGGCTATCTGCGCGCCGACGGCGGGGAAATCCGGGTGAACGGCCGGCCAGTCGCCATCCGCACGCCGCGCGACGCGCTGGCCGCCGGCATCGGCATGGTCCACCAGCACTTCATGCTGGTCGATCCCTTCAGCGTGCTGGAGAATGTCCTGCTGGGGGCGGAAGGCGGGATGACCCTGGCTGGCGGCCTCGCCCGCGCCCGGGCCGAGCTGACCCGTCTGGCCCGCGACTATGGGCTGGAGGTCGATCTCGACAGCCCGGTCGGCGACCTGCCGGTCGGCGCCCAGCAGCGGGTGGAGATCCTGAAGGCGCTCTATCGCGGCGCCGACATCCTGATCCTGGACGAGCCCACCGGCGTGCTGACCCCGCAGGAGGCCGACCATCTGTTCCGCATCCTGCGGGCGCTGCGCCAGCAGGGCAAGACGGTCATCATCATCACCCACAAGCTCCGCGAGATCATGGAGCTGACCGACAATGTCACGGTGATGCGGCGCGGGCAGGTGGTCGCCAACGTCGCCACCCGCGACACCAGCCGGGAGCAGCTGGCCGAGCTGATGGTCGGCCGCAAGGTTCTGCTGCGCGTCGACAAGGCACCGGCCCGGCCGGGCGCGGAGATTCTGCGGGTCGAGGGATTGCGGGTGCGCGATCCGTCCGGCGTGGAGCGGGTGAAGGGCGTCGGCCTGTCGGTGCGGGCGGGCGAGATCGTCGGCATCGCCGGGGTGTCCGGCAACGGCCAGTCCGAACTGCTGGAGACGCTGGCCGGGATGCGGCCCATCGCCGGCGGCTCCGTCCGGCTGCGGGGAGAGGAGCTGGCCGGGCATCCCGACCGCTTCAACGCCCATGCGCTGCGCGGGCTCGGCGTCGGCCATGTGCCGGAGGACCGGCAGAGGGTCGGCCTCGTCACCAGCTTTTCGGCGGAGGAATGCTCGATCCTGGGACACCAGGACGATCCGGCCTGGAACGGGCGGGTGCTGCTTGACCGCGAGGCGATCGCCGCCAACTGCGCCCGCCACATGGAGGATTACGACACGCGGCCGCGCGACGGCACGCTGGCGGCGGCCAATTTCTCCGGCGGCAACCAGCAGAAGATCGTGCTGGCGCGCGAGATCGAACGGAACCCCGACCTGCTGCTGGTCGGGCAACCCACCCGCGGCGTCGATATCGGCGCCATCGAGTTCATCCACCGCCGGCTGGTGACCCTGCGCGACCAGGGCAAGGCCATCCTGCTGGTGTCGGTGGAACTGGACGAGATCCGCGCCCTGTCCGACCGCATCGTCGTGATGTTCGACGGGCACATCGTGGGCGAGGTCCTGCCGGACGAGGCCGACGAGAAGACGCTGGGGCTGATGATGGCCGGCTGCAACTGAGGGCCGTCACCCTCCAGGCGGTCATGCCGGCGGTCATCGTCCATGGCCGCCGGACCGCCGGTGTTACTCCACCATGCCCAGCGCTTCCTTGTAGAGCTCCAGGATGGCTTCCTGCTCCTGGCGGTCGGCCTTGTCCATCTTCCGCAGGCGGATGATCTGCCGGATGATCTTGGTGTCGAAACCGGTGCCCTTCGCCTCGGCGTAGACTTCCTTGATGTCTTCCTGCAGGCCGCGCTTTTCCTCTTCGAGACGCTCGATGCGCTCGACGAAGGATTTCAGGCGATCCGCCGCGATGCCGCCGACGTCGGACATGGCAAAACCTCAAACGATGGGGGTGTTCTGGAACAGGGGCGGGACAATATCGGCGGGCGGGGGGATTGGCAAGCCGACGATGCGCCCCGCCCGGACGGGGCGGGCCTGCGCCTGCGTCATCGCGTCGCGCTGGTTCCTTCGTACACCTCGGGCCGCCGCTCGGATTTGAACAGCCCGTGGCTGGTTTGTCTTAATATCTGAAACAATCGTACGATGGGCTCACGCAGCCATTCCCTTTGTTGCGATGCACTGTATAGGCTGGTATTACCATCGAATGGGTCCGGCTTCACAAAGTCACACGGATGCGGCATGTATGCCCGTCGTCTGGGCCGATGACCCATGGGGGATGCCGGGATCGGCGTATCTGAGGCAGGGGAGTCTTATCTAATGAAAGTCGCCATTCCAAAGGAGCGACGTGCGGGCGAACTTCGCGTAGCCGCCTCACCGGAAACGGTGAAGAAACTGAAGGGTCTGGGACTGGACGTTGTGGTGGAGAGCGGGGCCGGGCTCGGTTCCAGCCTTCCCGACGCGGCCTATGAGGCGGCCGGGGCCGTCATCGCCGCCGACGCGGCCTCGGCGCTGGCCGATGCCGACATCGTGCTGAAGGTGCAGCGGCCGCTGATCGCCCAGGAAGTTGAAAAGGGCGAGGGCGGCGAGGACGAGCTGGCGCTGATCCGCAAGGGCGCGCTGCTGTTCGCCATCCTCAACCCCTACAACAGCCGCGACCATGTGAAGGCCTATGCCGATGCCGGCGTGAACGCCTTCGCCATGGAGTTCATGCCGCGCATCACCCGCGCCCAGGTCATGGACGTGCTGTCCTCCCAGGCCAACCTCGCCGGCTACAAGGCCGTCGTCGATGCGGCCAGCGAGTACGGCCGCGCCTTCCCGATGATGATGACCGCCGCCGGCACCGTGCCGCCGGCGCGTGCCTTCATCATGGGCGTCGGCGTCGCCGGCCTGCAGGCCATCGCCACCGCCAAGCGCCTCGGTGCCATCGTCTCGGCCACCGACGTGCGCCCGGCGGTGAAGGAGCAGGTGCAGTCGCTGGGCGGCAGCTTCGTCGCCGTCGAGAACGACGAGTTCAAGCAGGCGGAGACCGCCGGCGGCTATGCCAAGGAGATGTCGGACGACTACAAGCGCCAGCAGGCCGCCCTGGTCGCCGAGCACATCAGGAAGCAGGACATCGTCATCACCACGGCGCTGATCCCCGGCCGCAAGGCGCCGATCCTGGTGACGGCGGAGCATGTGGCGTCGATGAAGCCGGGTTCGGTCATCGTCGATCTGGCGGTGGAGCAGGGCGGCAACGTCGAGGGCGCCAAGCTGGGCGAGGTGGTGACCACGGCCAACGGCGTGAAGATCGTCGGCCATGCCAACTACGCCAGCCGCATCGCCGAGAGCGCCTCGCTCTTGTACGCCAAGAACCTGCTGGCGCTGCTGACGTCGCTGCACGGCAAGGAAACCGGCGTCGCCGTCAACTGGGACGACGAGATCGTCAAGGCCATCGCGCTGACCCGCGACGGCGTCGTCGTCCACCCCGCCTTCGCCGGCTGACCGGGCGCCTGAGGAGACTTACCGCAATGGACCAGACCCAACTGTCCGCCCATATTGCCGAGCTCAAGGCAAACCTCGCGGCGCTGAGCCAGCAGGCCGACCAGCTGGCCGCCCAGGTCGCCCACGCGGCGCAGCCCGCCGCCGCGGCCGCCGGCGGCCATGGCGACTTCTTCATCACCGGCCTGACGGTGCTCGTGCTGGCCTGCTTCGTCGGCTACTACGTCGTCTGGCGCGTCACCCCGGCCCTGCATTCGCCGCTGATGGCCGTCACCAACGCCGTGTCCTCGGTCATCATCGTCGGCGCCCTCATCGCCGCCGGCCCTGAAGGCTTCGGCTTCTCCAAGATCCTGGGCTTCCTCGCCGTCATCCTGGCAAGCGTCAACATCTTCGGCGGCTTCCTCGTGACCCAGCGCATGCTCTCCATGTTCAAGAAGAAGGGCAAGTAAGACCATGGAAACCTTGTCGGCCCTTCTCTATCTGGTCGCCTCCGTCTGCTTCGTCATGGCGCTGCGCGGGCTGTCCAGCCCGGAGACCTCGCGCCAGGGCAACATCTACGGCATGGTCGGCATGACCATCGCCATCCTGACCACGCTGGCCTCGCCCATCGTCCAGTCCTATTGGATGATCGTGCTCGGCATCGCCATCGGCGGCGCCATCGGCTATGTGGTGGCCAAGAAGATCGAGATGACGGCGCTGCCGCAGCTGGTCGCCGCCTTCCACTCGCTGGTCGGCCTCGCCGCGGTGTTCGTGGCGCTCGCCGCCTTCTACTCGCCGGAGGCCTACGGCATCGGCGTGGCCGGCGCCATCGCCACCGGCTCGCTGATCGAGATGGCGCTCGGCACCGCCATCGGCGCCATCACCTTCACCGGCTCGCTGGTCGCCTTCGCCAAGCTGCAGGGCCTCGTCACCGGCAAGCCGCTGGTCTTCCCGATGCAGCACCCGCTGAACGCGGCGCTGGGCGTGCTGACCGTCATCCTCATCATCTGGCTGGTGCAGTCGAACTCGTCGGCGGCGATGTGGATGATCGTGCTGGTGGCTCTGGCGCTCGGCTTCCTGCTGATCCTGCCGATCGGCGGCGCCGACATGCCGGTGGTGATCTCGATGCTGAACAGCTATTCCGGCTGGGCGGCCTGCGGCATCGGCTTCACCCTGCAGAACAACCTGCTGATCATCACCGGCGCGCTGGTGGGCTCCTCGGGCGCGATCCTGTCCTACATCATGTGCAAGGGCATGAACCGCTCGATCTTCAACGTCATCCTCGGCGGCTTCGGCGGCGAGAGCGCGGCCGCGGCCGGCGACGCCAAGGGTCCGCAGGGCTCGGTCAAGGCCGGCTCGGCCGAGGATGCCGCCTACATCATGAAGAACGCCCAGTCGGTCATCATCGTCCCCGGCTACGGCATGGCGGTGGCCCAGGCGCAGCACGCTCTGCGTGAAATGGCCGACGCGCTGAAGCATGAGGGCGTTGACGTGAAATACGCCATCCACCCGGTGGCGGGCCGTATGCCGGGCCACATGAACGTGCTGCTGGCCGAGGCCAACGTCCCCTACGACGAGGTGTTCGAACTGGAGGACATCAACCGCGACTTCGGCACGGCGGATGTGGCCTTCGTCATCGGCGCCAACGACGTGACCAACCCGGCGGCCAAGACCGATCCGACGTCGCCGATCTACGGCATGCCGATCCTGGACGTGGAGAAGGCCAAGACGGTGTTCTTCATCAAGCGCGGCATGGCCGCCGGTTATGCCGGCGTCGAGAACGAGCTGTTCTTCCGTCCCAACACCATGATGCTGTTCGGCGACGCCAAGAAGGTCACCGAAGAGGTGGTGAAGGCGATGGAGGCCTGATCGGCATCCCTCCGTGGTTGACCATGAAGGGCGCGGGAGGCGAAGCTTTCCGCGCCCTTTTCCTTGGGACGAAAAAAGACAAGAGAGGATGCGGAAACCATGGCCGCCTACATCATCGCCGACGTGCGCGTGACCGATCCGGTCGCCTATGAGGTCTACAAGTCGCTGACCCCCGATGCGATCGCCAAGAACGGCGGGCGTTTCCTCAGCCGCGGCGGCGAGACGGCGGTGCTGGAGGGCGATTGGCAGCCCAACCGCGTCGTCATCCTGGAATTCCCTGACATGGCGACGGCCAAGACCTTCTACGACAGCCCGGAATACCTCAAGGCGCGCGAGGCCCGGCGCGATGCCGCCGACTTCAAGATGATCGTGGTGGAGGGGCTGTAACCGGGCAGAAGCGCCGTCACGAACCGTCCGGACCCGCAGCGCGGCAGCGATCCCGATGACGGCGCTCCGCGCTTCGGGGCGCTTCCACCGCAAGAAAGCACACAAATAATTCGTTCAAATACCAATTCCCGTGCGCGGATATGTGAAAATCTCTCTTCCCCGAACGCGCAATCGTGCTAAATAGCGTCGGAACCCCAGTCGAGGATGATCCGATGCTCCGCTTGACCCGCCGCTCCACCCTTGCCGCCCTGGTCGCCCTCGCGTCGGCTGCCGCATCGGCCGTCGCCGTCATGCCCGGCACCGCGCGCGCCGCCGACCCGGTGAAGCTGGAGATCGGCTATATTCCGATCCTGGCCGCGTCGCCGCTGTTCATCGTCGACGGGCAGGGTTGGGCCAAGGAGGCGGGGATCGAGCTGAAGCTGACCCGCTTCGAATCCGGCCCGCACGCCATCCAGGCGATGGCCGCCGGCCAGATCGACCTGCTCTATGCCGGCGTGGCCCCGGTTCTGGTCGCCCGCACCAAGGGCGCCGACATCTCCGTCATCGCCAACTCGGCGGTGGAGGAGATGGTGGTGGCCGCCCGCGGTCCCTTCGCCAAGGCGATCGGCGCCAACCCGACCGCCGAAGCCTTCAAGAAGTTCGCCGCCGACACCGGCCGCAAGCCGAAGATCGGCACCCAGCCGCCGGGCTCGGTTCCCGACACGGTGCTGAAGCACTGGCTGTTCAAGGTGGTGAAGGTCGATCCGGCCGATGTCGAACTGGTGCCGATGGGCATCGAGAAGACGCAGCAGGCCCTGCTGGCCGGCGCGCTCGACGCCGCCACCATCCGCGAGCCGACGGTGACCGTCACCCAGCAGATGGACCCGAACGTCGTGCTGGTCGCCACCGGCGCCCAGATGTTCCCGGATCAGCCCGGCACCGTCGTCTCCGCCCGCGCCGATGTGCTGAAGAAGAACCCCGACGCCATCAAGGCGCTGATCAAGGCGCATATCCGCGCCGTCGACCTGATCGCCAAGGATCCGGCCGCCTCGGCCAAGCTGGTGAACAACTATCTGGGCAAGGGCCTGATGGAACCGGCGACGCTGGAGGCGGCCTTCAAGGGTCCGGGTTCCAAGTTCGTCGCCGACCCGCACAAGGTCGTGCCGGCGGTGGAGAAGATGATGGCCTTCACCAAGGAGATCGGGTCCGCCAGCGAGACCATCCCGGTGGCCGAGGCCTTCGATTTCACCTTCTACGACGCCGTCGCCAACTAAGAACGCTCGTTCGATGAAGACCACCAACAAGATCGCCCTGTCGGCGCTGGGCGTCATCGTCTTCCTGCTGGTTTGGGAAGCGGTGGCGCGCAGCGGCATTGTGCCGGCCCGGCTGCTGCCGTCGCCGAGCGCCGTGCCCGCCGCCTTCCTGGCCGAATTCAAGAGCGGCATCTGGCAGGCGATGGTGATGGCCAGCCTCTCGCACTATCTGGTCGGGCTGTCGCTGGGCGCCTTCCTCGGCGTCTCCTTCGGCACGGCGGCGGCGCTGTGGGGCAAGTGGGACGCCCTCCAGGCCTGGGTCGTGCGCATGCTGCGCCCGATCCCGGCCATCGCCTGGATCCCCTTCGCCATCATCTGGTTCGGCGTCAGCGAGGCGGCGGCATCCTTCCTGATCGCGCTGACGGTGTTCTGGATCAACTACTACGCCAGCTACGCCGCGGTGCGCGGGGTGGACAAGGACCTGATCGAGCTGGGCCATGCCTTCGGCCAGGGCGGTCTGTTCCCGCGCCTGTTCAAGATCATCCTGCCCGGCGCGCTGCCGGGCATCCTGTCGGGCCTGCGCGCCGGTCTGGGGCAGGGCTGGATGACGGTGGTGGCGGCCGAGCTGTTCGGCATCTCCGGCCTCGGCATGCGGATGATGGAGGCGTCGGGCCTGCTGGCGACCCACATCGTCGTGCTCTACATGGTCACCATCGCGCTGCTCTACGGCGTGTCGGATTTCCTGTTCATGCAAGTTCAGTCGCGGGTGCTCTCATGGCAGCGGTGACCTTCTCGAAGACCGCCGCCTCGTCGGTCATCGACCTGGAGGACGTGTCGATCGGCTATGGCAAGGACGCGCCGCCGGTGTTGGTCGACGTCAACATGTCGGTCGAGCGCGGCAGCTTCGTCGCCATCGTCGGCCCGTCGGGCGTCGGCAAGTCCACGCTGCTGCGCGTCGTCGCCGGGCTGCACACCGCCCGCAGCGGCGGCGTCACCATCCACCAGGACCAGCGACCCGGCCACCGCCCGGTCGGGCTGGTGTTCCAGGATTCCCGCCTGCTGCCCTGGCGCCGGGTGATCCGCAACGTGGAGTTCGGGCTGGAAGGCCTGCCGGTCGGCCGCGACGAGCGCCGCCAACGGGCGGAGGCCGCGCTGAAGCTGGTCCGGCTCGACGGCTACGCCCGCCGCTGGCCCTACGAGCTGTCGGGCGGCCAGCGCCAGCGCGTCGGCATCGCCCGCGCCATGGCGGTGGATCCGGACATCCTGCTGATGGACGAGCCTTTCGGCGCGCTGGACGCCATCACCCGCCACAACCTGCAGGACGAGCTGCGCCGCATCCACCAGGAAACCGGCAAGACCGTTCTGTTCGTCACCCACGACCTGGAAGAGGCGGTGCATCTGGCCGACCGCATCATCGTGCTGGGCGGTACCCCGGCGCGGGTGGTGCGCGACGTGCGCAACAGCGCCGGCCGCGACGGCTCGGTGTTCCGCGATCAGGTGGAGCAGCTGCGCTCGGAGATCGCGGACAATTACAGCATCTGATCGGAAAAGGCGGCGAACGCCCCGCCCGCGCCTCGCGGGGGCTGAGCCGGCATTCGGGCTTGGCTAGATCCCGACCTCCACCGCCGCGTTGACGACGTAGATCTGCTCGTTGCGGTCGTTCTTGTCGGCCAGGAAGATGCCGCTCGGCGCCAGCATTCCGCCGTTGGTGACGTGGATGCTGACCGCGCCATAGGGGAAGACGGCCTTCACCGCCTCGTGGTCCAGCCGGTCGGCATCGGCCGGAACGGCGAGATGGACGCGCACCTGCATCTTGCCGGTATCGCCGTCCACCAGGGCGCGCATGCCGGGCATGGAGTTGCGCTCTATGGCGTTGCGCACGGCGCGGATGGCGGCCTTGGTCACGTCCTGGCCGTGCAGATCCACCCCCATGCCGAGTTCCACGAACATCACCTGCTTCATCGCGTCGGGCCTTGCTGTCGGTGTCGGTCGATGGGGATGATGGCGCGCGGACGTGGGAAGGGCCAGGGGGCAGGGCGGGATTTTCGGGGGGTGGAAGCGGCGTTAGCCCCCCTCACTCCATCGGCAGCCCGACGTAATTCTCCGCCAGCGCCGTCATCGCGGCGCGGGAGTGGACGAGATAGTCCAACTCCGCCAGATGCACGCGCTGCTCGAAGGGCGTCTCCTGCTCGTTCCGGTGCAGCATGGTGGTCATGTACCAGGAGAAGCGCTCCGCCTTCCAGATGCGGCGCAGGCAGGTGGCGCTGTAGCGGTCCAGCCCCTCGGTGCTGCCGGACTTGTAGTAGTCGGTCATGGCGCGGGACAGGACGAGCACGTCGGCGACCGCCAGGTTCAGGCCCTTGGCGCCGGTGGGCGGCACGATGTGGGCGGCGTCGCCGGCGATGAACAGGCGGCCATGCTGCATGGGATCGCAGACGAAGCTGCGCATGGCGATGATGCCCTTCTGGAAGATCGGGCCTTCCTTCAGGGTCCAGCCGCCGTCGTCCTCCAACCGGCGGTGCAGTTCGGACCAGATGCGGTCGTCGGACCAGTTGGCGATGTCGTCCTTGGGATCGACCTGGATGTAGAGCCGCTGCACCTCCGGCGAGCGGGTGCTGAGCAGGGCGAAGCCGCGCTCGTGGTTGGCGTAGATCAGCTCGGGATGCGACGGCGGCGCCTCGGTCAGGATGCCGAGCCAGCCGAAGGGATAGATCATCTGGTATTCGGTGCGCGCGGCGGCGGGAAACGCCTGCCGGCTCGGCCCGTGGAAGCCGTCGCAGCCGGCGATGAAGTCGCAGCGCAGTTCCTCCGCCGGGGTGTCGGGGCCGCGGCGGAACCGGACGCGCGGCGCCTTGCCGTCGATGTCGTGGAACTGCACGTCGGACACGCCGAACAGGATGCTGCCGCCATCCTCCAGCCGGGCGGAGACGAGGTCGCGGATCACCTCGTGCTGGGCATAGACGGTGACGCGCTTTCCGCCGGTCAGCTCGGCCATGTCGATGTGATGGCTGCGGCGGTCGAACCGCAGGGTGATGCCGGAGTGGAAATGGCCCTCCCGCATCATGCGGTCGCCCAGGCCCATCCCGTTCATCAGGTCGACCACCCACTGCTCCAGCACGCCGGCGCGGATGGTGCCCTCGATCTCCTCGCGGCTGCGATGCTCCAGGATCACCGACTCGATGCCCTGGCGGTGCAGCAGATGGGACAGGAACAGGCCAGCCGGGCCGGCGCCGACGATGACGACCTGCGTGCGGGTCGATCCGGTGGTCTGCATGTCTCTCGCCCTCTTCGGGAAACCGGGGCCGGCGCGTTCCGGCTGATTGTTGCTGATACCAACTGTCAGCGTTCATGCTATTCCCGGAAGCGGATGGCGGGACATGGACGAAGCGCCGAAAGCCTTGTACTTTTCATCGTCAGGCCGCCGGAGCCCGTGCGATGTCCGCCCAACAAGCCCATAGCGCCGAACCCATTCCCCGCTATTGGCTGTATGGCGAGCCGCCGGCCGTCCCGGAGCTGCGCTTCGTCCATATCGAGACGATCCCGGAACGGATGCGCTTGTACAATTGGGAGGTCCGCCCCCACCGCCACGACGGGCTTAGCCACGCGCTGCTGGTCACCGGCGGCGGCGGGCGGCTGACTGCCGACGGGGTGGACACCGCCTTCCGCGCCCCCGCCCTCATCGTCGTGCCGGCTCAGGTGGTGCATGGCTTCCGCTTCGACCCCGGCACCGATGGCCATGTGCTGACCATGTCGGAAGGCTTCCTGGCCGGCGTGCTCGCCGCCGCGCCGGAGGCGGAACTGCGCGATGCGCCGCCCCTGCCGCTGGCCTGGGATCTGGGAGAGGGATCGGACGAGGCGGCGGCGCTGTCCCATGCCTTCGCCGCGATCCGGCGGGAGTTCCGCGCCCACCATGTCGGCCGGGCCAGCGCGATTGCCGCCCATGTGATGCTGCTGCTGGTCGCCGTGGCGCGGTTGAGAGCCGGGCGGCGCGACGATGGGGCCCGCGACGGGCTGGGGCAATCCGCCGACGTCCGGCTGCTCGCCCGGCTGCGGCCGATGATCGACGAGCGGTTCAACCGGCATTGGCCGGTGGAGCGCTATGCCGCAGAGTTGGGGATCACGCCGGGCCGGCTGAACGCCGCCTGCCGCCGCGTCACCGGCCTGTCGACCCTGCAGCTGATCCATGCCCGGCTGATGCTGGAGGCCCGGCGGTCGCTGATCTACACCAGCCACGGCATGGCGGAGATCGGCTATGCCCTGGGTTTCGAGGATCCGGCCTATTTCTCCCGCTTCTTCACCAAGCGCGAGGGGCGGTCGCCGCAGGCCTTCCGGCGGGCGCATGCCAAGGACGGGAAGGAGGCCAACGACGCAGCGGGAGGCAGCCTTGACGGCAACGGCCTTGACCGGACCGGGGGCGCCTCACCACAGTAACATCCTTCGAAAATGGCGGGCGACTATGGCCGGGCAGGCGGGCGCGCTCTGCGGGAAAGGGTGATGGCGATGGACAACCTGGACGTGACGATGCGGGAGGCGGCGGAGTCGGTCGAACAGTCGCTTTGGCGCCGCCTGCGTGCCGATGCCGCCCGCGTCGCGGAGGAGGAAAGCGGCCTCGCCCCCTTCCTGTATGACGCGGTGCTGGCGCGCGACGGCTTCGGTCCGGCGCTGGCGGCGCTGCTGGTGCGCAAGCTGGCCGACCGCGCCATGCCGGAGGACCGGCTGGCCGCCGTGGTGCGCGACGCCATGGAGTCAGACCCGGCCATCGTCGATGCCGCCGCCGCCGACCTCGCCGCCATCCTGGCGCGCGATCCGGCCGCCGACGGCTGCCTGACCCCCTTCCTCTATTTCAAGGGTTTTCACGCCCTGCAATGGCACCGCATCGCCAACTGGCTGTGGAAGCGCCAGCGCCACGACCTTGCCCATTTCCTGCAGAGCCGCGTGTCGGAGGCCTTCGCCGTGGACATCCATCCCGCGGTTCCGGTCGGGCGCGGCGTCTTCATCGACCATGGCACCGGCGTGGTGATCGGCGAAACCGCGGTGATCGGCAACGATGTGTCGATCCTGCAGAACGTCACGCTGGGCGGCACCGGCAAGGAGCATGGCGACCGCCACCCCAAGGTCCGCGACGGCGTGCTGCTGTCGGCCGGGGCCAAGGTGCTGGGCAACATCACCATCGGCGCCCATGCCAAGGTCGGCGCCGGCAGCGTCGTGCTGAAGGACGTGCCCGGCTGCGCCACCGTGGCCGGCGTGCCCGCCAAGGTCGTCGGCTGGTGCCGCGACGAGCCGGCGCCCGCGCTCACCATGGACCAGAGCCTGCAGCAGGGCGATTACAGCATCTGACCGCCTTGCGCCGTCTCTCCGCTGTCACCGGAAATCCGTGATCCGGGTGACTACATAGGAGGCGGGCGTGGAGTCCGCGCGGGGGCAGGGCGTGAGGGTTTTGAAGGTGCTGCTGGCATTTCTGCTGACGCTGGTCCTGCTGCTCGCCGGGCCGGCCTTTCTCATTGCGTCCGGAACCGTGCCGACGGCCGTCGACTGGAGCCGCATCGACCGCAGCCCGGTGGGCCTCGCCCCCGATGCGGCGACGACGCCGGAGGCGGTGGTGCAGGTCTATGCCGCGCGCGTGCTGTCCTGGCGCGGCGCCTTCGGCGTGCATCCCTGGTTCGCGGTGAAGCCGGCCGGCGCGCGCAGTTACACCGTCTATGAGGTGATCGGCTGGCGCGCCTATCGCGGCCTGCCGGTGGTGGCCGTCAGCAACCGCGACCCCGACGGCCGCTGGTTCGGCGCCCAGCCCACCCTGCTGGCGGAGCTGCGCGGCCCTGCCGCCGAAGCCGCGATTCCCAAGATCGCGGAGGCCGCCGCCAGCTACCCCTTTGCCGGCGAGTACCGGGTCTGGCCTGGCCCCAACAGCAACACCTTCGCCGCCTGGGTCGGCCGCGCCGTGCCGGAACTGCGGCTCGACCTGCCCTCCACCGCGCTGGGCAAGGATTATCTGGGCCACGGCCTGTTCGCACGGGCGCCGAGCGGCACCGGCTGGCAGATCAGCCTGTTCGGCGTCGCCGGCCTGCTGCTGGCTCTGGAGGAGGGGCTGGAGATCAACCTGCTGGGCCTGACCATCGGTATCGACCCGCTGGACCTCGCAGTGAAACTGCCGGGACTTGGGCGTATCGGATGGTTCGATTCTGGATCGGCTTAAAGAAGCCGAAGAAACAGATGTCGGGGAGGAAGATATCGGTCAATTGGATTGACCGGAGCACACCATCCTGACCTTGAACTTCGAAGGGAGGGTGGTGCCCAGGGACGGAGTCGAACCGCCGACACGGGGATTTTCAGTCCCCTGCTCTACCAACTGAGCTACCTGGGCATCCGGCGCCGCTTGGTGGGTGACCGTTTCGGTCGGTGCGGCGCGTCGTGTGGGGCGCTTTTTAGAGAGGTTCGGACGGGCTGTCCAGAGAAAAATTCAGAAAAATTCCGACCCCCTTACGGCTCGTCGTCGAGGCCGGATTCGCGGGGCGGAACCGGGGCTTCCGAGCCCGGAATGCGGTAGCCTTCGCCCAGCCAGCGCGACAGGTCGATGTCGGCACAGCGCTTGGAACAGAAGGGGCGGGTGGCCGGTTCGGACGGGCGGCCGCAGATCGGGCATTGGGTGCCGGCTCCCGCCTTGGCGCCGGCGCGGGAGGGCGCATGGGAATGGGGGCGCTGCTCGGCGCCGGGGAACTGGTGATCGGACAAGGGAAGGTCTCCGTAACGAACTGTAAGCGGCTAGGGACGCAGCAGGGCGGCCAGCGGCGTGCCGCGGCGGGCGCGGGTCAGCTCGACCAGGCCCAGCTTCGACATGCCATAGACTTGGGTCTGCACCGGGTCGCTTTCCACCGCATGCGACAAGGCGGCCAGCACGCGTTCGGCATCGCCGCGGCCGCGCATGTTGACGAAATCCACCACCACGATGCCGCCGACATTGCGCAGGCGAAGCTGGCGGGCGATCTCCGCCGCGGCGTCGATGTTGACGTCCACCGGGTTACCGCGCTCTCCGGCATTGACGTCCACCACCGTCAGCGCCTCCGTCCGCTCGATCACCAGCGAACCTCCCTGCGGCAGCGGCACCCTGACGTCGAGAAGCTCTGCGATCGCAGAGTCGAGGTCGCGCAGGTCGAACAGGCGCTGGGAAGCCCTGTGGGCGGTCAGGCGGGGCAGCAGGTCGGGAGCGTGGCGGTCGCACCAGCCGCGCAGGCCCGACAGCAGCGGCCCCTCGCCGACGGCGATGCCGCCGGCCGGAACCGGGTCGTCGACGATGATGGAAGCGGGTGCGGCGGCTCCCTGCTCGATCAGGGCGCGGGTGGGGGCGTCGGGGCCGGAATGCAGCAGGCGGGGGGCGGAACCGGCGCGGGCGTCGTCGCGGATGGCGCGCCATTGCAGGTGCAGCGCCTCCGATTCGGCGGCCAGAAGCTCGTCCGGTACCTGGGCGGCCCCGGCGCGGACGATCCAGCCGGCGCCGGTGGCAAGCCCCTCGATGCGCCGGGCGAGCGCCGCGCGCTCCGGGCCGCTGCCCAGGCGCTTCGACACCGAGATGTCGCGGCCGAGCGGCGCATGCACCAGGAAACGGCCGGGCAGGGTGATGTCCATCGTCAGCGATGGCCCCTTGGCCCCTGCGGCGTCGGCCTTCACCTGCACCACCACCGGCTGGCCGGTGCGCAGCAGCGCGCCGATGGCGGCCGGCTTCGACCCCGGACGGGGATGGGAGCGCGATAGGGGGGAGTCGTCGTCGAGGACGGGGCGGCGCACGTCGGCGGCGGGAAGCAGACCGGACAGGCCGCTTCCCAGGTCGATGAAGGCGCCGTTCAGGCCGGTGGCGATGCGCTCCACCCGGCCCAGGATGACGGCGCCCAGCAGCGACGGGCGGTCGGCATGGTCGATGTGCAGGTCGGTCAGGCGGCCGTCGGCCAGCACCGCCGCCCGCGTCAGCGGACCGTCGCGGTCGACCAGCAGCTCAAGCCTGCTCATCGCTCAGGAGAGGCGGGGGAAGGGAAGCCGGCGCCGTGCAGCATGCCGGCGACTTCGTGGAGCGATAGCCCGACGACATTGCTGTAGGAGCCGCCGATCCAGCGCACCAGCGCCGCCGCCCGGCCCTGGATGGCATAGCCGCCGGCTTTGCCCTTCCATTCGCCGGACGCGATGTAGGCGTCGGTCTCCGTCCGGTCGAGCACCTTGAAGGTGACGTCGGTGCGGACCAGCCGGTCGATCCGGCGGTGGCCCTCTCCGTCGGCCTCGGGGACCAGCAGGACGATGCCGCCCAGCACCCGGTGCCGCCGGCCGGACAGCAGGGAGAGGCAGCGTCGCGCCTCCTCCTCCCGCTCGGCCTTGGGCAGGATGCGGCGGCCGCAGGCGACCACGGTGTCGGCGGCGAGAATCCACGAATCGGGATGACGCGCGGCGACGCACGACGCCTTCTCCGCCGCCAGACGCAAGGCGTGCTGGGGCGGGAGTTCGTCGCGCAACGGCGCTTCGTCGAGATCGGCGGGATCGACCGCGTCGGGCACGATGCCGATCTGGCGCAACAGGTCGAGCCGGCGGGGCGAGGCCGAGGCCAGCACCAGCCGGGGCGCCTTGGACGGGATCGTCACGGGGAACCGCGATGCAGCAAGGATGCTACTTGAACCGGAAGGTGATGCGGCCCTTGGTCAGGTCGTACGGCGTCATTTCCACATTGACGCGGTCGCCGGCCAGGACGCGAATCCGGTTCTTACGCATCTTGCCAGAGGTGTGCGCGAGAACCTCGTGATCGTTGTCGAGCTTCACCCGGAACATCGCGTTCGGAAGCAATTCGACGACGGTCCCGGAAAACTCGATCAGATCTTCCTTTGCCATAGGCCCTTATGTCCGTCCTAATAGTTTCGCGGCAATAACTGACCTTCCAAAGCCGCCGGGTCAAGTGGGATTCCCATCCGCGATGCGTTAGGCCGCAGCCCCGCGACGCGGGGCAGCCCCGCGTCGCGGGCCGGACGGCCCTCCGGGACCGCTTCCCGTGCCCCGTCGTCAGACCGACCGATGCGGGTTGAGCGGCGATGCGCTGCCTTCGTCCAGGCGGCGCGGCCGTTCCAGCGCCTGGCCGATGGCCGCGAACATCTCGCGCTGGTCGATCTCCATGCGCCGCGTCAGGCGGCTCACGGTTTCCGCCGCGGTCAGGGCGCGGCCGCTGGAGCGGTCGTGGAAGAGGTTGTGATTCGACTTCGCGGCGCTCGGCAGCAGGTCGGCGGCAATGGCGCCGGGCGTCGATTCGGCGGCGCGGATCAGCTTCGCCGCCCCGCCGGAGCCCAGAACATAGGCCATGCGGCTCTCCGATTCGCTGGCCCGGCGGCCCAGCCGCTTCTCCAGCGCGTCGCGCCCCTCGGCAAGATAGCGGGCGGCCATGCCGGCCGACAGGTCGACATCGTGGCGCAGTTCCAGGATCTGGCGGCGGATCGCCGGATCCTTGACGCTGGACACGCCGTTGCGAACCTGGATGTGCGAGGCGAGTTCACCTTGCCCATAGGCGGCGCCATGGCGGCGGAACAGATCGAGCCAGGTGGATTCCAGGAACTGGAACGGCCCGGCGGCCGAGCTGCGGCTGTTCTTCGCCGCGCTGTCCAGCCCGCTTTCCTGCGTCGCCTGGGCCAGGATGGCGGTGAAGCTGTGGCCGGACAGGCCGGCGACCTGCTGGGAGGCGACGAGCACCCGCGCGGCGGTCGGATTGTCGGAGGTCATCGCCTCCACGGCCTCCGCCACCCTGGCGGAGCTTGGCACCGGGGCCGGAACCGCCGGTTTCAGTCCGGGCAGGGGCGCGCGGGGCGGCTCCGCCGTCGCCGGGCCGGTTTCGGCGGCCAGCAGGACGGGGGCGCCGGGCTTGGTGGCGGGCTTGGCGGCTGGCATCGGCACGGTGGTGCCGTCGGCCAGCCGGATGGGCGTCGCCGGCTTCGCCGCCGGAAGGGGAACTTGGGTGCCGTCCTCCAGCAGGACCGGGGCCGCCGGCTTGCCCAAGGGCAGGGGCGGCGCCTTCTGGCCGTTGGCGAGCCGGCCGACCGGGACGCTTTCCGAACGGGCTTGCGGGGTCTGGGCCAGCGAGTCGCGGAAGGACCGCCCGGCAGCGGCCCCATCGGCCTGCGGCGGAGGGGCGTCGGGCTTGCGCTCCGGAACGGGCGCGAGAGGGGGCTGCGCAACCTTCATGGCATACACTTCGCTGCAGGCCGGCAGAGCCTGCCGGGGTCAAACTCCGCCCGGACGCGCATCGGGAGTGTGTGCGCCGCCTGGACGGTGCAGGCACTATAGCACCGACTCGTCAGCTGTGCGCGATCAACCGCGGATGCGGAGCGCCGGGGTTGCCCCCACCCTGCTCCTGACCAAATCCGTCCTGGCCAAATCCATCGTGGTCGGAGTCGTGTGTGGAGCCGTCATCGGGACTGGCCCAGCGGCCGATGGCGGCCAGGAGCTTCGACTTCTCCAGCGGCTTGGGCAGATGCGCGTTCATGCCCGCCTGCAGGCAGCGCTCGACCTCCACCTGCATCACGCCGGCGGTCAGGGCCAGGATCGGAATCCCGCCGACCGGAGCGGGCAGGGCGCGGATGCGGCGGGTGGCCTCCAACCCGTCCATCACCGGCATCTGCACGTCCATCAGCACGATGTCGTAGGTCTGTTCCTGCACGGCGGCGACGGCGGCGGCGCCGTCGACCACGGCGTCGACATGATGCCCGGCCTTGGTCAGCATGGTCATCGCCAGATCGCGGTTCATCGCCAGATCCTCGGCCAGCAGGATGCGTACGCCGGGGCTTCCCGGCTCTATGCCGGAGACGGCGATGCTGTCCGGCTGGACGGCGGCGCTGCCGGCGGGCTGCAGCGGCAGCGAGAACCAGAAGGTGCTGCCGGCGCCCAGCTTGCTGTCCATGCCGATCTCGCCGCCCATCAGCTCCACCAGCCGGTGGCAGATGGCAAGGCCCAGCCCGGTGCCGCCGCGCCCGCGCTCCAACTGGGTGAAGCGCTGGAACAGGTCGCGCTGCCGGTCGGCGGCGATGCCGATCCCGGTGTCGGTGACGGTGAAGGTGCAGATGCGGCTGGCACCCGGCCGGCCCCCGGACCTGCTGCCCCCCAAACTGCTGCCGTCATCTTCCACCGCCCTCACCGTCAGCCGGACCGAACCGCGGTCGGTGAACTTCACCGCGTTGCCCAGCAGGTTCAGCAGGATCTGGCGCAGCCGGTCGGGATCGCCCATGACGAAGCCGCGGGCGGTGGCGGAGATGGTGGTCTGGATCTCCAGCCCCTTCTGTTCGGCGGCGAGCCGGACGATGGCGACGCAGCGGTCGGCCAGGTCGTCAAGCCGGAACGGCACGCTGACCAGATCGAGCCGCCCGGCCTCCAGCTTCGACAGGTCGAGCACGTCGTTGATGACGGTCAGCAGCGAGCGGCCGGCGTCGCGCACCTGCGAGGCGTAGCGGCGCTGTTCGGTGGTCAGCGGGGTTTCCAGCAGCATTTCCGCGAAGCCGATCACGCCGTTCATCGGCGTGCGGATCTCGTGGCTCATGGTGGCGAGGAATTCCTCCTTGGCGCGGCTGCCGGCCCGCGCCTCCTCCATGGCGGAGCGCAATTCCTGTTCGCGCTGCTTCAGGCGGCGCGACATGTCGTTGAAGGCGTGGGAGACGACGCGGAGTTCGTGCGGGGCGCGGTCGGCCTCGATCACGGTGCCGCCGCCGCCGTCGCCGATCCGGGTGGCGGCGCTTCCCAGCTCCCACACCCAGCGCAGGACCGACGCGCGCAGCAGCCCCCACAGCGCGATGACGCTGACCAGCCCGGCGACGGCGAGCAGGCCCAGGCTCTGCCACAGATCGCGCCGCGCCTCCGCGAGGATCGGGGCGGTCGGCATGCCGACGGCGAAGACGGTGTCTGTGTCGGTCGAATGGCGGAAGGCCCACAGCCGGCCGCGGCCGTCGGCGCTTTCGGCATCCAAGGCGCCGTTGCGTTCGCGCAGCATGCGCTGGACATGCGGCAACTGGGAGACGTTGCGGTTCAGCCAGCCCTCCGGGTCCGGCTGGCGGGCCACGATCACGCCGTGGCGGTCCAGCACCATGACGCGGGCGTCCGTCTGCTTCAGCACCTTCACCAGATCGGTCAGCCAGGTGAGGTCGACCGCCACGCCGATCACGCGGACGATCCGCCCGTTCTCGATGATCGGGCTGGCGACGATGATCAGCGGTTTCAGCGAGCGCTTGCCGATGATGAAGTCGCTGACCACCCAGTTCTTCGTGTCGAGGACGCGCTGGAAATACTCGCGTTCCCGGAGCGAGATGCCGGCGCCGGGGCCGGTGGTGTCGCAGATGATGTTGCCGTCGGCGTCGGTCAGCCAGACGCCGGTGGTCCAGCGGTGCTGGCGCGGCATCGGCGCCAGGGTGGCGACGCAGGCATCGGTCTGGGTGGGCGTCGCGTCACGGATCGCCGGAACCAGCGACAGCACGCCCAGCAGGTTGCGCGCCTCCCCGATCAGGTCGCGCTGGCGCTCCACCCCGTCGTCGGCGAGGTGCAGGGCCAGTTCGCGCGCCGCCTCGATGCGGTCGTCGAGCTGCTGGTCCGCCAGATAGAGCGCGCCCGCCAGCGGAAGCGCCAGCGACGCCAGCACGACGCCCATCAGGCGTGCGCGCAGGCTGCGCGGACTGAGGGCGCGGAGGAGGCGGGGCAGCAGGCCGGCGGGCATGGATCAGGGGCTCTCCGCGGGAGGGCGTCGACACACCCGAGCCTAAGGCCGGCACGCAGTGCGTTGCGATGACACAGCTCAATAGCATTGCGCAGGAGGCATTGGGAACAGGCTGTAGTGCAAAAGTTGCAAAATGCCAAAAATGTAACCGACCATGCCGTGTGTCGGGGGCGGAGCGGGGCCACCCGGCCGCCGTTATACCGTCGGTCCGCGCGTCAGCGGGAAGCGCTGCTTGACCTTGGCCAACATGCCGTCGCGAACCTGCCGGTAGGCTTCCAGCATGGCGTCGCGGGTGCCGTCGACCAGGGTGGGGTCGAAGGTGTTCCAGAACTCCACGTCGCAGGCCATGGTGCGCGTCATCTCGATGGCGCGGTGCTGCGCCTCGGGCGACAGCGAGACGATCAGGTCGAAATTGGTGTCTTCCAGATCCTCGAAGGTGCGACAGCGGTGCTTGGACAGGTCGATGCCGATCTCCTCCATCACCGCGACGGCGAAGGGATCGACCTCGTCGCCCTCGCGGACGCCGACCGAATCCACATAGATGCGCGTGCCGTGGTAATGGCGCATCATCGCCGCCGCCATCGGCGAACGGATCATGTTGTAGGTGCAGGCGAACAAGACGCTCGTCACCGGCAGGGGGGTGAGGACCGGGGTCGCCGCCATGGCCTTGCCCGACCCGTCAGCCGCGGATGTGCAGGACGCAGATCAGCGTGAACAGCCGGCGCGCGGTCTGCAGGTCCATCTCCACCTTGCCGACCAGCCGTTCACGCAGCATCTCGGACCCCTCGTTGTGCAGGCCGCGGCGGCCCATGTCGATGGCTTCGATCTGCGATGGCGTGGAGCGCTTGATGGCGGCGTAATAGCTCTCGCAGATCAGGAAGTAATCGCGGACGATCGACCGGAAGCCGGTGATCGGCAGCATCAGCCTGTCGAGTTCGCTGTTGTCCTCGCGCCGGATGTCGAAGACCAGCCGGTTGTCCTCGATCGACAGGTGCAGGTGGTAGGGCCCTTCCTCCGCGAACTCGCAGGGGCAGAACTCGTTGTCTTCCAGAAGGTCGAAGATGGCGACGGCGCGCTCATGCTCCACCTCGGGCTTGTGGCGGACGACACTCCGCTCGTCGAGCGTCACATGGGTGATGCGCCGCTTGCTTTTCGCCGTCGTCACGCCCCGCCTCCCCTGCTTGCCACGCTTTATAACCCGTTGTAACCCGGCAGCCGCTGAGCGACCGAGCGCGCATGCGCCTCCAGCCCCTCGGCCATCGCCAGCGTCACCGCCGCCGGGCCGATGGCCTGCAGGCTTTGGGCGTCGCAGGCGACGAAGGTCGTCCGCTTCATGAAGTCCAGCACGTTGAGGCCGGAGGAGAAGCGGGCGCTGCGCGCCGTCGGCAGCACATGGTTCGGCCCGGCCACATAGTCGCCGATGGCCTCCGGCGTGTAGCGGCCGAGGAAGATGGCGCCGGCATTGCGGATCCGGGCCGCCAGCGCGTCCGGATCCTCGACGGCCAGTTCCAGATGCTCCGGCGCCAGACGGTCGACCAGGGCCGGCGCGTCGGCCAGCAGGTCGCCGACCAGGACGATGGCGCCATGCTCGCGCCAGCTTTCCCCGGCGATCGCCGTGCGCGGCAGCGTTTCCAGATGCTTGTCGACGGCCGCCGCGACCGCGTCGGCGAAGGCGGCGTCGTCGGTGATCAGGATCGACTGGGCCGACGTGTCGTGTTCGGCCTGCGACAGCAGGTCCATGGCGATCCAGGCCGGATCGTTCTGGCCGTCGGCCACCACCAGGATTTCCGACGGGCCGGCGATGCTGTCGATGCCGACGAGGCCGTAGACCTGCCGCTTGGCGGCGGCGACGAAGGCGTTGCCGGGGCCGACGATCTTGTCCACCGGCCGGATCGTCGCCGTGCCGTGGGCCAGCGCCGCGACCGCCTGGGCGCCGCCGATGCGGTAGATCTCGTCGATGCCGCAGCGCTTGGCGGCGGCCAGCACCAGCGGGTTGATCGCCCCGTCCGGCGTCGGCACCACCATGACGACGCGCTCCACGCCGGCCACCTTGGCCGGCAGGGCGTTCATCAGCACCGAGGACGGGTAGGAGGCGGTGCCGCCCGGCACATAGAGGCCCACGGCGCCGACCGGCGTCCAGCGCGCGCCCAGCCGCACGCCGGCGGCGTCGCGATAGTCGGTGACCTCCGGGATCTGGCGGCGGTGGAACTCCTCGATCCGCGCGGCGGCGAGGTCCAGCGCCTCCAGCGTTTCGGCCGAGCATTTGGCCGTGGCGGCGTCGATCTCGTCCCGGCCGATGCGCAGGGTGTCCGCCGTCAGGGTCAGGCGGTCCCAGCGGGCGGTATAGTCGATCAGGGCGTCGTCGCCGCGGGTGCGGACCTGATCGATGACGCCGGCGACCAGAGTCTGGACATCCTCGCTGGCCTCGCGCTTGGCGTGCAGCAGCGCCTCGAAGCCGGCGGCGAACCCCGCGTCGCGAACATCAAGCCTGACGGGCATTCACCGCCTCCCGGAACTTGTCGATCCACTGAGAAATCTCGGCCGTCCGCGTCTTGAAGGCGGCGCGGTTGACGATCAGGCGCGAGGTGACGTCGGCGATATGCTCCACCTCCACCAGCCCGTTGGCCTTCAGCGTCGAGCCGGTGGAGACCAGATCGACGATGCGGCGGCACAGGCCCAGCGTCGGGGCCAGTTCCATCGCGCCGTTCAGCTTGACGCATTCGGCCTGGACGCCGCGGGAGGCGAAGTGACGCTTGGTCACCTCCGGGTATTTGGTGGCGACGCGCACATGGCTCCAGCGCGACGGATCGTCGCCCTCCATCATCTCCACCGGCTCGGCGACCGACAGGCGGCAGGCGCCGATGCCGAGGTCGAGCGGGGCGTAGATCTCCGGGTAGTCGAATTCCATCAGCACGTCGTTGCCCGCCACGCCCAGATGGGCGGCGCCGAAGGCGACGAAGGTCGCCACGTCGAAGGAGCGGACGCGGATGATGCTGAGGTTCGGCACATTGGTGGCGAAGCGCAGGAGCCGGCTCTTGTCGTCGTCGAAGGCCGGCTCGGGATGGATGCCGGCATGGGACAGCAGCGGGCGCAGCTCCTTCAGGATGCGGCCCTTGGGCAGGGCCAGCACC
The DNA here is from genome assembly GCF_003233655.1 of Azospirillum ramasamyi. NCBI lineage: Bacteria > Pseudomonadati > Pseudomonadota > Alphaproteobacteria > Rhodospirillales > Azospirillaceae > Azospirillum > Azospirillum ramasamyi. The sequence continues at coordinate 185,990 of NZ_CP029833.1, read as the reverse complement.
AGCTGGTCGTCGACCGTTGTGGCGGCCGGTGCGGCCACCGCGGCGGCCGTCACCCCTTGGAGACTGGGATCGGCGGACAAGACACTCTCCTCGCTTCGCTCGCCGGGACCGTGTGCAGGGCCCGGATGAACCATCGACGCGATAGATAGCACATTCCACGCGCCCGTCACCTGCCGCTGTGGCGCAGGAGACATTCTACGATATCAAAACGTTGAATATCATATTTCACACAAAATTGAAAAAATGGGTTTGACGGAACTCCAGCGAAAGGATAGATAAAAACCCATGGACGCCCCGCCGGGGATCCCGCGGCAATTTGACCTCTGCAGCTTGCGCCGCGTCACCAAACGCTAAAGCGCCACGATACCGGTCGTGGACCTCTTCAAGAAGGAGAGACCGGAATGACATCGCGAGTTTCCGCTCCCCCATCCGTGCTTCGGACCTTCTTCCCGGCCTGCATGATGCGCCCGGGCCTGTGTTGCCGCTGACCTCGCGGCCCCAAGACACAGCGCCCTTCCGCATATCCGCCAGATCCGAACGCATTCGCGCCGCTGCCGCCCCGCATCCGCCAGGGGCCTGCCGCGCCGGGGGAGAGCCTCGCCATGTCCCATGCCAACGCCTACGCCATCGAAGTGCAGGGCCGGTCCGCCGGCATCGTCGTCGCCGAGCGCGGCGGCTTCACCTTCTTCGTGTCCGATTGGGCTTTCCGCGATCTCGACCGCCGCGTCTTCCGCAATGTCGGACAGGCCCAGCGCGCCGCCCACCAGCATTACAGCCGGTTGCCCGACACCCGGCGCCGCTGAGCCCGCAACACAGAACCCGCCCCCAAAATCCTGCCGCCAAAATCCTGCCGCCAAAACCCTGAGGAAAGTCCAAATGAAGCGCATCCTGATGTCGGTGGCCGTCGCCGCCGGCCTGCTGACCGCCGCGACCTCCGCTTTCGCCGCCCCGCTGAAGCTCGGCGTGTCGGCCGGCCCCTATGGCGAGATCCTGGAATTCACCGCCAAGCTGGCCGCCAAGGAGGGCATCGAGGCCCAGGTGATCGAGTTCACGGACTGGAACATGCCGAACGCGGCGCTGCAGGCCGGCGACATCGACGCCAACAACTTCCAGCACCAGCCCTTCCTGGACAATCAGGTGAAGCAGCGCGGCTACGACATCGTCTCCGTCGCCAAGAGCGTCGTGGTGCCGATGGGCGTCTACAGCAGCAAGGTGAAGGCGCTGGCCGACCTGAAGCCGGGCGCCTCGGTGTCGATCCCCAACGATCCGACCAACGGAGCCCGCGCCCTGTTCCTGCTGGCCAAGGCCGGCGTGATCGGGCTGAAGGACGGCGCCGGCCTGAACACCTCCATCGCCGACATCGTGAATCCCAAGGGCATCAAGCTGGTGGAACTGGACGCCGCCCAGCTTCCGCGGTCGCTCGACGACGTGGATGCGTCGGTCATCACCCTCAACTATGCCGTGCTGGCCGGGCTGGAGCCGAAGCAGGCCCTGCTGCTTGAGGATGACCAGTCGAAGTGGCATCTGGTCTGGGCGGTCCGCAAGGATCGCATGGAAGACCCGACGATCAAGCGCTTCATTGCGCTGTATCGTTCGCCCGAAGTGCGGCAGTTTATCGAAACGCGCTTCAACGGTTCCATCGTTCCGACTTGGTGAGGGGGCTGGGGGGACGCTGGACGTCCCCTTTTGCCGAATAAAAGATGATAACGCTAACAAACATTCACAAGACTTATGCCGCCCGTGGCGGCGGGGCTCCGGTCCACGCGCTGGCCGACATCGACCTCTCCATCGGACGCGGCGAGGTCTTCGGGATCATCGGCCGGTCGGGCGCCGGCAAGTCCACCCTGCTGCGGACGGTCAACCTGCTGGAAAGCCCGACCTCGGGCAGCGTCACGGTGGATGGGGTGGAGATGACCACCCTGTCGGCGGCGGAACTGCGGCAGGCCCGCCATTCCATCGGCATGATCTTCCAGCACTTCAACCTGCTGTCCTCGCGCACCGTCTTCGACAATGTGGCGCTGCCGCTGGAACTGGCCGGCATGGCCAAGGCGGAGATCGGCCGGACGGTGGAGCCGCTGCTCGACCTCGTCGGGCTGGCCGACAAGCGCAACCGCTACCCGGCGGAGCTGTCGGGCGGGCAGAAGCAGCGCGTCGGCATCGCCCGCGCGCTGGCCAGCAAGCCGAAGGTGCTGCTGTCGGACGAGGCGACCTCCGCGCTCGACCCGGAGACGACGACGCAGATCCTGCATCTGCTGGGCGACATCAACCGCCGGCTCGGCCTGACCATCGTGCTGATCACCCACGAGATCGCCGTCATCAAGGAGATCTGCCACAAGGTGGCGGTGATGGAGGGCGGCCGGGTGATCGAGCAGGGGCCGGTCTTCGACATCTTCGCCCATCCCAGGCATCCGACCACCCGCAGCTTCGTCGATCCCGTCATCAACCGCGGGATTCCCGACAGCCTGCGCGACCGGCTGTCGCCCCGGCCCGGCGCCGGCAGCAATCCGGTGCTGCGCATCACCTTCACCGGCGAGAAGGCGACCACCCCGGTCATCAGCGCCATCAGCCGCCAGCTGAACCTGGACCTGAACATCTGGCACGGCCAGATCGACGAGATCCAGGGCGCGCCCTTCGGCACGCTGGTGGTGGAGGCGCTGGGCGATCAGGCCAAGGTCGATGCCGCCATGGCACTGGTGAAAGAGAACAATCTGGGCGTCGAGGTGTTGGGCCATGCTCTCCCCGCAAATCATTGACCTGCTGATCAAGGGGCTGATCGACACGCTGCACATGGTGGCGGTGTCGGGCGCCATCGGGACGCTGATCGGGCTTCCCATCGGCGTGATGCTGGCCGTCACCGGGCGGGGCGAGCTGCTGCAGAACTTCGCCTTCAACAAGGTGATGGGGGCGGTGGTGAACATGACCCGCTCCACCCCCTTCATCATCCTGGTGGTGGCGATCATCCCCTTCACCCGGCTGATCGCCGGCACCTCCATCGGCACCAGCGCCGCCATCGTGCCGCTGACCGTCGCCGCCGCGCCCTTCATCGCCCGCGTGGTGGAGAATGCGGTGCGCGAGGTCGACCGCGGGCTGGTCGAGGCGGCGCAGGCGATGGGCGCCACGCCGTTCCAGATCATCCGCAAGGTTCTGCTGCCGGAAGCCCTGCCGGGCATCGTCGCCGGCCTGACCCTGTCGGCGGTCAGCCTGATCGGCTATTCCGCCATGGTCGGCGCGGTCGGCGGCGGGGGACTGGGCGATCTCGGCATCCGCTACGGCTATCAGCGCTTCCTGCCGGAGGTGATGCTGGCGGTGGTCATCGTGCTGATCGTGCTGGTGCAGATCGTCCAGTCGACGGGCGACCTGATCGCCCGCCGCGTCAACAAGCGTAATCTGAAGTCCTGACCAAAAAATACCGAGGAGTGTTCGAGATGCTGCGCTTCCGTTCGCTGGCTTCCCTGCTGGCCGGCGCCGCCGCCATGGCCTTCGCCTCCGGCGTGTCCGCCGAGACCATCAAGGTCGGCGTCACCGCCGGCCCGCACGCCCAGATCCTGGAAGCGGTGAAGCCCATCGCGGCCAAGGACGGGCTGGACATCCAGATCCTGGAATTCACCGACTACGTCATCCCGAACCAGGCGCTGGCCGGCGGTGATCTGGACGCGAACAGCTTCCAGCACCTGCCCTATCTGGACAACCAGGTGAAGGACCGCGGCTTCGATCTGGTCAGCGTCGGCAAGACGGTGGTCTTCCCGATCGGCATCTATTCCAAGAAGGTGAAGAGCCTGGAGGAAGTCCCGGACGGCGCCAAGTTGGCCATCCCCAACGACCCGACCAACGGCGGCCGCGTCCTGCTGCTGCTGCAGTCCAAGGGCCTGATCAAGCTGAAGGACGGCGGCACGCTGAAGGCGTCGCCGATCGACATCGTCGAGAACCCGAAGAAGCTGGAGATCATCGAACTGGACGCCGCCCAGCTGCCGCGTTCGCTGGACGACGTGACGGTCGCCGCCATCAACACCAACTTCGCGCTGGAGGCCGGCCTCGACCCGGTCAAGGACGCCATCGCCCGCGAGGATGCCGACAGCCCCTATGCCAACATCATCGTCGTGCGCAAGGACGACAAGGACAAGCCCTGGGTCGCCAAGCTGGTGAAGTCCTACAACAGCCCCGAGGTGAAGGAGTTCATCCTCACCAAGTTCAAGAACGCCGTGGTTCCCGCGTTCTGAGAGCGTTGAGAGCACGTCCGGCGGCGCCCAGCGCGCCGCCGAGCGTCTCGCCCGGTTTCGGGCAGAACAGCCGCATCGACGGATACCAGGGCCGGCAGCCGGTGCCGAGCGCCGTCCAGTCCCCCGCCGGCCCGATCCGCCAGACCGGCGACCCCAGCGCGCCGGCCATCTCCGCCACCGACGTTCCGGCGGACACCACGAGATCCAGCGCCGCCGTCAGCGCCGCCGCGCCGTCGAGGTCGTTCCTAAGGTCGAGCGGCGGGCGGTGGACGACGATGCCGAAGCGCTTTTCCGCCTCGGCGAGTTCGGCGTCGCAGTCGTCATATTGAAGATTGATCAGGCGCAGGCCGGGCAGGGTGAGGATCGGCGCCCAGTCGGCCAGCGGCGCATAGTTGGCGTCGCGCAAGGCGTTGCGCAGGCCGCTGCGCCAGCAGAGGCCGACGGTGAGGGCGGGGTTGCAGTGCTGCAATGGCCGCCCCCTCCCCCTCCCTTCCCCGCCTTCGGCGGCGGAGGGGGGAGGGTCGGGGAGGGGGCAATCGCTGCCGGACTCATCCAATCCCCCGAGCCATCCCCGCCACCGCGCCACCGCCGCCTCGTCCGCGCGCAGCCAGCCGCCCCGCGCCGGAAAATCCTTCAAGCCCCAGTCCAGGCGCAACGGCAGCGATCCCGCCGGGACATGGCAATCCGCGTCCACCGGATCCGCCGTCGCCGCGCGCACCCGCGCCTGCGGGAAGGAGCGGGCGAACAGCGCGGCCAGCCGCGGCTCGCACTCCAGGATCACCCGGCCGCCGACCTGTTCCGCGCGTGCGATCAGGTCGGCGTAGCAGGCGCTGTACATCAGCTCGTCGCCCACCCCCTGTTCGCGCCAGACCAGCACGGTCTTCCCCGCCAGGTCGCCGCCGTCCCAGGCCGGGATGCGGAAGCGGCGGTCGGGCAAGGCCTGTCCGGCGGCGAAGCGGGCCTCCAGCCCGGTCCATCCGGTGCCGAGATCGCCGCGCGCCAGCGCCGCATAGCCGCGGTTGAAGGCGGCGAGCGTCAGGCTCGGGTCGTCCTCCGCCGCCTGCCGATAGGCCGCATCGGCCTGTTCCGGCCGGCCGGCGGCGTGCAGGGCATTGCCGAGATTGTAGCGCCACTCCGCCCGCCCGGGCTCCAGCGCCAGCGCGCGGCCCCAGCCCTTCAGCGCGGCATCCAACCGGCCCTGGCGCTGCCGCAGGTCGGCCAGTCCGGCCCAGCCGGCGCCGATACCGGGAGCCAGCAGGATCACCCGCCACCATGCCAGCCCCGCCGCGGTGCCGTCGCCCGCCCGCTCCAGCGCGAGCGCGAGGTTGCCGATCGTGCCGAGGTCGCCCGGACGGCCCTGGAGCGCCAGACGCAGATGCGCCGCCGCCTCTGCCGGGCGGTCGAGCGCCAGCGCCGCCAGCCCGAGATTGCCGGCCGCCGACGGGTCGCCGGGCCGCAGGCGCAAGGCCCGCTCCGCCGCGCGCTCCGCCCCGGCCGCGCGCGCGGCGTCGCGGAGCGCCTCGGCCGACAGCGCGGTCCAGGCCTCCGCCACAGCGGGATCGAGGGCGAGGGCCCGCCGGAAGGCCGGCACGCCGTCGCCGCCCAACGCCTGCCGGGCGAGCCCGGCATTGGCCCACAGCCCGGCATGGAAGGGGGCGAGGCGCAGGGCCGCGTCGGTCGCCTCCGCCGCCTCAACCGCCGCCCCACGGGTCAGGCGCAGGGCGCCGAGATTGCCGAGCGCCTCCACATCCTCGGGGTCGAGGGACGCGGCGGCCTGCCAGTCGGCCTCGGCCTCCGCCATCGCCCCCATCTCCTGATGGGCAAGCGCGCGGCACTTGTGGCGGCCGGCGCTCGGCTCCACGGCGATGGCGCGGGTCAGCAGGGTGACGGCGATGTCGGGACGGCCGGCCTGATGGCCGAGCAGGCCATAGCCTTCCAGCGCCGCCGGCACGTCGCCGCCCTGGTCGAGGATGCGCTGATAGGCCTTTTCCGCCTCCGGCCAGCGGCCGGATCCGTGCAGGTCTTGCGCCTCCGCCAGCCAGCCGGCGATGGGCAAGGCGGGCGCCAGACGGCGGAGTTCCGCGGCCATGCGCACCAGCACCTCCGTCAGCCCTTCGCCGGGCCGCGCGCTCCACAGCCGCATGGACGGGAACCAGGGCCGCACTCCGCTGCCCAGCGCCGTCCAGTCGCCGGCCGGGCCGAAGCGCCAGACCGGCACGCCGAGCGCGCCGGCAATCTCGCCCACCGAACTCGCCACCGTCACCACGAGGTCGAGGCCGGCGATCAGCGCCGCCACCCCGTCCAGGTCGTTCTTCAGGTCGGTGTCCGGCCAGCGGTGGATGCGCACACCGAGTTGCGCTTCGACGGCGGCGATCTCAGCCTCGCGCCCGTCATATTGCAGGGTGACCGGGATCAGGCCGGGCAGGGTCAGCAGCGGCGCCCAGCCGGCGAGCGTCGTGTAGGAAGCCTTGCGTTCTCCCAGCATGTTCTGGCTGCCCCAGCAGATGCCGACGCGCAGCCCCGGCCCCAGCGCCGCCAGCCGGTCCCGCCACTCCGCCAGCCGGGCCGGGTCGGGCGCCAGCCAGGAGCGCCGGTCGGGAAAGGCGGACAGCGCCGGCCGCAGCAGCCGGGGCAGCGATCCCATCGGCAGATGGGCGTCGGCGTCGGTCGGATCTGCGGTCTGTGCCCGCACCGTGACACCGGGCAGGGCGCGGCCGATCAGCCCGGTCAGCCGGGCATCGACCTCCACCACCAGATTGCCCGGCCCGATCGCGGCGGCGAGGTCGGGCAGGACGGTGCCGAACATCAGCTCGTCGCCCAACCCCTGTTCGCGCCAGACCAGCAGGCGCCCGCCCGCGGCGCCGCCTGCCGCACCGTCCCAGGGCGGCAGCGTGAAGCTGCGCCCGGCCGAGACGCGGCGGGAGGCGAAACGCGCCCCGTACTCCTGCCACCCCTCCGCAAGCCGGCCCTGGCCGAGCATCCGCAGGGCGAGGTTCCAGCGCGCCAGCGCGAAGCCGGGGGACAGGGCGAGCGCCTGCCGGTACAGCGTTTCCGCCTCTTCGCCACGGCCCTGGGCCTCGCGCAGCAGGGCGAGGTTCACCATGGTCTCGGCATCGCCGGGGGCGAGGCGCAGCGCCTCCCGATGCGCGGCCTCGGCCTCGCCGATGCGGCCGGTTTCCTTCAGCACGACGCCGAGATTGGTCAGGGCGGTGGCGTGGCCGGGGTCGAGCCGCAGGGCGTGGCGCAGCGCCGTTTCCGCCTGGGCATGGTCATCCCGCGCCCGCAGCAGCGTGCCGAGATTGGCCCAGGCCTCGGCATAGCCGGCGTCGAGGTCGATCGCGCGGCGGTAATGGGCGGCGGCATCATCCAGCCGGTCCTGTTCCTGCAACGCGCTGCCCAGGCTGTTGTGCGCCTGCGGATAGGCCTCGCGCAGGGCGAGCGCCCGGCGGTATTCCGCCTCGGCCTCGCCCAGCCGGCCGAGCGCGTGCAGGGCGAGGCCGAGATTGGCGTGCTGCTCCGCCATGCCGGAGCGCCGCGCGATGGCCTGGCCGATCAGCCGGACCGCCTCGCCATCCTGTCCGCGCTGGTGGTGCAGCACGCCCAGCAGATGCAGCGCATCCGGGTTGGCGCGGTCGGCCGCCAGCATCGCGCGGTAGGCGCGTTCCGCCCCGTCCAGGTCGCCGGCGCGGTGATGGCCCAGTGCCTGGCCCAGCAGGGCGGCCAGTTTGGCGGCGGAGGATGACGGCATGGAACGGCGGCTGGATCGAAGGGGGCGGTCCGCCTCGATAGCATGAGTCGGCCAACCGCCGCGCCCGCAAAATCCCGGTCCCCATTTCCGGCCGCGATCAAGGGGACTGGCGTGGCGACAACCATTCTGTATACTTGCGAACAATTCGGCTCTGTCGATCGAGCTCTATCCAAAAGGCCTATATCTTGGGTAAGACTATAATCATTGTCGACGATAGCAAGCTCTCGCGCATGCATGTGCGGGCGATGGTCTTGCGCAACAAGCCGGACTGGTCCGTCGTCGAGGCGGCGAACGGCGACGAACTCTTCAGGACGATTCAGGACACGCCTGTGGATGTTGCGATCATCGATTACAACATGCCCGGCGACAATGGCGTGGAGACCGCGGCCAAGCTGCGCACGAGCCACCCGAACGTCCATGTCGCCATCATCACCGCCAACGCGCAGGACGCGGTGGTTACCGGCATCCGGGCGGTCGGCGCCGCCTTCATGCCCAAGCCGCTGGAGGAGGAGCAGGTCACCCGCTTCCTGAACTCCACCGCCCTGCCGCCGCGACGGGCCGCCCAGGCCGCACCGGAGTGACCGCCGCCCCCATGCTCAGCGAACTGGAGCGCGACGCGCTGGCCGAACTGGGCAACATCGGCATCGGCAAGGCGTCGACCGCGCTCGGCCGCATGCTGGACGGTCTGGTGACGCTGTCGGTGCCGTCGGTGGAGATGGTGCCGCCGGACGAGGTGGCCGGGCTGCTGGACCGGGCGCTGGCGCCGCCGCTGGTGGGCGTGTCGGAAAGGCTGGGCGGCCTGTTCGCCGGCTGCGCCCTGCTGGTCTTCCCGCAGGGCGGCAGCCTGCCGCTGGTCCGCGCGGCCCTGCCCCCCGACGTTCCGGCGGACGACGTTCCCGAGCTGGAGGACGAAGTCCTGGCGGAACTGGGCAACGTCGTGCTGAACAGCGCGCTGGCGCTGGTCGCCAACCTGCTGGGTGAACCGGTGGACACCGGCCTGCCGGTGGTCGTCCGCGGCAGCGGGGCGGAGATACTGCGCCGTTGCGCCGTGGTGGCGCCGGCCATCATGGCGGAGGCCGGTGCCGGAGGCGCCGCGGTCCTCTTCCACATCGACCTGCGCACCGCCTTGCCTGGCGGTGACGGGGTGGTGGTCGGGGGGCGGGTGGTCCTGCTGCTCGATGCGGGGTCGGCGGGCACGCTGCAGGCCACGCTCGGCCGCTACATCGGGCGGCTGGTCGCGTAAGAGGGTCAGGCAGAACCGGCCCGGAAAGATCGCCGGCAAGAAGCGGCCGGCAAGAACCGGCCAAGAAGAACCGACTGGAAAGGCGGGTAAGGACATGGCGCTCATCAAGAAGACCAGGATGGACACGGCACGCACGGCCCGGAACAAGGACGTCGGCGTCGGCGCCGGTCAGGATGGGGGTGCGGTCGAAACCACCGCCGAAGCGGCGGCAGCCGCCGTCCCGGTCATGAAAGCCGCTTCGCCGGAAGGTGCCGGACCGAACGCCCCGCAGCGCCGCCGGGCGCGCGCCGATTCGCGCCGCCGCCAGGCCGCCAGCGGCATCGCCGCCGCTTCCACCGAGCTGGCGAGCGGCGTCACCCAGGCGGCCTCCGCCGCCGAGGAGCTGCGCCGGGCGATGGAGCAGATCGCCGCCGGGGCCGAGGAATCGGCCGGCGCCACGCAGCAGTCGCAGCGCATGATCGGCCGCGCGTCGGAACTGCTGGCCCGCTCGCGCGGCACGGCCGAGCAGGCGGTGCTGCGGGTCGAGGCGCTGCAGGGAACGCTGAAGGACGTCAGCGGACAGATCCTGTCCTCCATCGACGGCATCGTCCGTGCCGCCGAACGGCAGGAGGCTTCGGTCCGGCTGGTGCGCGACCTGGAGACCCAGGCGCGCGAGATCGGCGACATCGTGCAGAGCGTGGCCGCGATCGCCGACCAGACCAACCTGCTGGCGCTGAACGCCGCCATCGAGGCCGCGCGGGCGGGGGAGGCCGGGAAGGGCTTCGCCGTCGTCGCCGACGAGGTGCAGGCGCTGGCCGAACGGTCCGAACGCAGCGCCAACGACATCCAGGCGATGGTCGCCGAAATCCAGGAGGCGGTGGCCGCCATCGCCGCCGGGATCGTCGCCTCGTCCGACGCCGCCAAGGCGGAGGTGGAGCGCGGGCGCACCATCGTGCAGCAGTTGGAAGGCGTGCGGTCGGACATGACCGCGCTGGTGCAGGGCGCGCAGGAGACGATCCGCGCCGCCGTGGAGGCCGACCAGGCCGCGCGCGAGGCCCTGCGCGGGGCGGAAACCATCGCCGCCAGCGCCGAGGAGCAGTCCGCCGCCGCCGAGGAGGCGCTGAAGACCGCGGGCGAGCAGGCCGTCGCCCTGAACCAGAGCCAGCGCGCCGCAGGCCAGCTGTCGGAACTGGCCGAGGATCTGGAGGGCACCGCCGACCTCGCCGCCACCGCCGATGAACTGGCCTCGGCCGCGGAGGAGCTGTCGGCCGCCATCGAGGAGATCAACCGAGCCGCCGCCCAGATCATGACGGCGATCGGCCAGATTTCCGGCGGCGCCCAGTCGCAGAGTGCCGCCACCCACCAGTTGGCTTCCGCCATCGCGGAGATCGACGCGGCGGCGACGCTGGCCGCCAGCCGGGCGCAGGATTCGGTCGAGCGCTGCACCTCGATGGAAGCCCTGCTGGGCGAGACCCGCGACACCATCGGCCGGCTGGCCGACGGCATGCTGGAGGCGGTGGACTCGTCCCGCCGCGCCGGCCAGCGGCTGGACGCGCTGGAGCGGATCGGCCGGCGCATCGACAAGGTGGTGGACGCCATCGCCACCGTCGCCATCCAGACCGGCATGCTGGCGGTCAGCGGCTCCATCGAGGCGGCGCGGGCGGGCGAGTTCGGCCGCGGCTTCACCGTGGTCAGCGGCGACATCCGCAAGCTGGCCGGCGACAGCGCCGAGAGCGCCGAGCGGGTCAAGGACATCGTCCGCGACATCCAGGACCAGATGCTGCGGGTGCGCCGCGACATCGAGGACGTTTCGGCGACCGCGGTGACGGAAACCGCGCGCCACCGCGCCTTCGGTGTCACCCTGACCGCCGGCGCGCAGGAACTGCGGGTGGTCACCGCCGGCAGCCGCGAGATCCTGGACGCCGCCGCGGAGACCACCGTCGCCCTGCGCGAGACCCGCACCGGCGTGGAGCAGGTGGCGACCGCCGCCGCCGCCGCCAACCTCGCCGCGACCGAAGCGGCCAAGGCGGCCCGCGAGCAGGCCAAGGGGGCTGAGGAGCTGGCGTCGGCGATCGAGGAGATCGCGGCGATGGCCGACAGCCTGCTCGGCGCGGTTTGACCGCCGTGACGACGGAAGAGGCGTCCGGAGGGGCAGCCGGCGACGGCGGGGCGGGCAGCCTCGCCTTCGTCACCATGACGGTCGGCGACCTGCGCCTCGCCCTGCCGATGTCGTCGGTGCAGGCGGTGATCCGTCCGCCGGAGCTGGTGCGCATCCCGCTCGGCCCGCCGGGTCTGGAGGGGCTGGCGCATTGGCATGGCGACGCGGTGCCGGTGCTGGACCTCGCCATGGCGCTCGGACGGGACGGCGGAACGCCCGGCACGCGCGAGACCCGCGTGGTGCTGGTCGGACATCGCGGCCAGCCGGTCGGCCTGCGGGTGGACGCCATGGCCGGCATTCTGCGCAGCGGCCCCGACCGCATCGACCCGGTGACCGCCGAGGATGGCGGACTCGACCCCGCCATGCTGGACGGCCTGCTGCGTGACGGCCCGGCCACCATCCTGAAGCCGGATGTGCTGATCGACCGGCAGTTCGGCGAGCTGGGCGAGAGCGACCGGACGGCGGCCGCGGGCGGGCTGGTCGGCAGCCTCGGGCAAGCCGCCGGCCCGGGCGATGACCGGAGCGCCGGCGCCGGGGCCGGAACCGACCGGCTGGCGCTGCTGGTCTTCGAGGTCGCCGGACAGGAATTCGCCCTGCCGGTGGAGCGCGTGCGCGAAGTCCTGCCGGCCCCGCGCGAGATCACCCGCATGGCGCGGTCCAGGGCGCATCTGCTGGGGGTGATGTCGGTGCGCGACCGGCTGCTGCCGCTGGTGGGCCTGCGCGCGCTGTTCGGGCTGGATGGCGTTCGGGAACAGGGGGCCGGGGAACAGGGAGCCGGACGGCGCGTGGTCGTGGTGCGGCCCGGCCAGGGTCAGGCCCCGGTCGGCGTTCTGGTGGACGAGGTGCGGGAGATCCTGCGGCTCGACCCCGCGCAGATCGACCCGGTGCCGCCGTTTCTCGCCCGCGAGCCGGAATTCGAGGATTTGGACGGCATCGCCCGGGCGGATGGCGGGCGGCGGCTGGTCTCCGTCCTGTCGGCCGCGCGGCTGTTCCGGCATGGCGCGGCGATCGGTGCCGAATCAGGCGCCGGGACCGGCATTGGAGCCGGCATTGGAGCCGGCGCGGATGGGGAGAGGGACGGGATGGAACCGGCGCGGCCCGCGGATGCCGGCGGCCTTGGCGGCATGGGGGAGCGTTTCGTCGTCTTCAGCCTCGCCGGAGCGGAATACGGCCTGCCGGTGGCCGCCGTGCGCGAGGTGCTGCGCCGGCCCGACGTCATCACGCCCCTGCCCAACGCCCCCGACTTCGTCAGCGGCGTGCTGACGCTGCGCGGCGAGGTGCTGCCGCTGATCGACCAGCGCCGGCTGCTGCATCTGCCGGCGGCGGGCGGCGAAGCCGCCGCCGGGCTTGCACGCGGCCGCGTGGTCGTGGTCGGCCGGGATGGGGCCGATGCCGCGCGGGTCGGGCTGCTGGTCGACGGTCTGTCCGGGCTGGTGACGATCCCGGCGGAACGGATCGGTCCGGCTCCGGCGGTGTCGGCGGCGCAGCGCCGGCTGATCCGCCGGGTCGCGACCCTGCCGCCTGCCAACCATGGTGCCGGCTCCGCCACGCGCCTGATCCTGCTGATGGATGCGGAAAGTCTGCTCGACATGGACCGGCTGGCCGGCCTGCTCGTTACCCAGCGGTGACGGCTCATGGGGGACGGCGTGCTGACAGTGCTGGTGGTGGACGATTCCGCGTTGATGCGCCGGCGCATCGCGGAGCTGCTGACCGAGGCCGGTTTCCGGGTGGAGACCGCCGCGACGGGGGAGGAGGCCCTGGCGCGCCTGCCGGTCGTCGACCCGGACGTGGTGACGCTCGACGTGACCATGCCCGGCATGGACGGGCTGGCCTGCCTCGCCCGCATCATGGTGGAGCATCCCAAGCCGGTGGTCATGGTCTCCGCCCTCACCGGTGCCGGCGCGGAGGAGACGCTGGAGGCGCTGCGGCTGGGGGCGGTGGAGGCGGTGCAGAAGCCGGCCGCCGGCTCCATCGGCCGCATCGGCGAGGAGCTGGTGGAGACGGTGCGCGCCGCCGCTTCGTCGCGCCCGCGCCGGGTCCGGGGCCTGCGCGAGCGGCTGCGGCTGGCCCGCGCCCGCATCGCCGGGGAGGATTTCGTCGCTCCCGAAGAAGCTCCGCTGCCGGCTCCGCCCGCGGGAATGACCGCCGCGGGCGCGGAGGACGGGGTGGTGCTGGTCGGCGTGTCCACCGGCGGACCCAGCACGCTGGAGGACATCCTGCCGCTGCTGCCGGCCGATTTCCCCTGGCCGGTGGTGGTGGCCCAGCACATGCCGGTCGCCTTCACCGCGACGCTGGCGCGCCGGCTGGACGAGATGTGCGCCCTGCGCGTGGTCGAGGTGGAGCGGGCGGCGGTGCTGGAGCCGGGCATGGTCTGCATCGCCCGCGGCGGTGCCGATGTGGAGCTGGCGCGGCGCGGCGGACGGCTGCAGGCGGTCTGCGTGCCCATGGCGCCCGAGCGGCCCTGGCACCCCAATGCCGACCGGCTGGTGGCCAGCGCCATGCGGCTGCTGCCGGCGGAGCGGCTGGTCGGGGTGCTGCTGACCGGCATGGGCAACGACGGCGCCGCGTCGATGGCGGAACTGCACGCCCAAGGCGGACGGACCATCGCGGAGTCGGAGGACAGCGCCGTCGTCTTCGGCATGCCGCAGGATTTGATCCGGCGCGGCGGTGCCGGCATCGTGCTGCCGTCGGACCGCATCGCCGGCCAGCTGATCCGCTGGCTGATGCCCGCCCAGCGGCGGGCCGGCGGGCAATAGGGAGGGCGAGATGGGACTGGTGAAGAAGAAGGCCGGCGCCACGCCATCCGGTCCTGCGGCGCCCGGCGCGCCAGCCGACCCGCTGGCCGCCCTGGGCGATCCCGATGCTTCGGCCCGTCGCGAGGCGGCGTACGGCTTGGGTCATCCGGCCGGACAGGCCGGCGTCGCGCCGGGGGCCGTCGCGGCGCTCGCCGGCCGGCTGGAGGCGGAGGACGATGCCGGCGTGCGCGAGGCGATCCTGACGGCGCTCGCCCGCATCGCGACGGACGAGGCTGCGGCGGCGCTGGTCCCCCTCCTCGACCGCGAGGACGCGGCGCTGCGCAATGCGGCGCTGGAAAGCCTGCAGCAGATGCCGGCGGAGGTCGCCGCGCCGGCCCTGCTGCCGCTTCTCGGCCATGCCGACCCGGATCTGCGCATCTTCGCGGTGCAGGGGCTGGGCGGGCTTGCCCATCCCGGCCGGGCGGACTGGCTGGCGGCGGTGATGGAGCGGGACGCCGACGTCAATGTCGGCCTCGCCGCGGTGGAGGCGCTGGCCGAGGCCGGCAGCCCGGAGGCGCTGTCCAGCCTGGAAATCCTGGCCCGCCGCTTCCCGGACGATCCCTTCGTCGCCTTCGCCGTCGACGCCGCCCGCTCCAGCTTCCGGGGCGGGTGAGCGCGTGAGCGAGGGCGAACCGGACGGCCTGTCGCCGGAGGATTATGCGACCCTGTGCGATTTCCTGCGGGAACGCACCGGCCTGTCCTTCACCGAGGCCAAGCGCTATTTCGTCGACCGCCGCGTCGCCGCCCGCATGCAGGCGGTCGGCGCGACGGGCCTGCGCGCCTACATGAACCTGCTTCGTTTCCAGGCGTCGGGGGAGGAGCTTCAGCGGCTCGTCAACCTGATGACGGTGAACGAAACCTATTTCTTCCGCGAGAAGTACCAGTTCGACTGCCTGGTGAACTCAGCCCTGGACGAACTGGTGCGGGACAGGCCGAAGGGCTCGCGGCTGCGCATCTGGTCGGCCGGCTGCGCCACCGGGGAGGAGCCCTACTCCATCGCCATCATGCTGCTGGAGAACTGGCGGCGGGTGGATGATTACGAGATCGAGCTTCTGGCGTCGGACATCGACAGCGCCGTGCTGGAACGGGCGCGCGAAGGCATCTATGACGAGCGCGCCCTGCAGGGGCTGCCGGCCCATCTGCGCGCAAAGTATTTCGAATCCCTGCGCGGAACGGCCAAGGCCGGGGGGCCACGGTGGCAAATCATCGAGGACTTGCGGGAGTCCGTTGATTTCTCGCTGGTCAACATCGCCGATCCGCAGCAGGTGCGCGGGTTCCGCGGGATCGACGTGATCTTCTGCCGCAACCTGCTGATCTATTTCGACGATCTTGGCCGGCGGGAGGCGGCGAGCATGTTCCACGACGCCCTGGCGCCGGGCGGCTTCGTCTGCCTCGGCCATTCGGAAAGCATGAGCCGCATGTCCTCGCTGTTCGTCCCGCGCCGTTTCCCCGACGCGATCCTCTACCAGAAGCCGGTGAACGGAGCTGTGCCATGACCGATGGGCCGCGCATCCTTGTGGTGGACGACGCCGTCACCGTCCGCGCCTTCAGCCGCCGCGTGCTGGAGGCCGACGGCTTCGTGGTGGACGAGGCGGTGAACGGCATCGAAGGGCTGGAACGGGCGATGGCCGAGCCGCCCGATCTGGTCATCGTCGACGTCAACATGCGCAAGATGGACGGCTACACCATGCTGCGCGTCCTGCGCCGCGACCCGGTGCTGCGCGACGTGCCGGCGATCATGATCAGCACCGAATCCAAGGACAGCGACCGCGAACAGGCGCTGCTGGCCGGCGCCAACTGGTACATCGTGAAGCCGCCGCGGCCGGAATTGCTGGTGGAGGCGGCGCGGCTGCTGACCGGCCGTCCCGTTGGAGCGGAGGGCGCACCGTGAGCGAGCTGTTCGACCAGTTCATCGTCGAGGCGCAGGATCTGCTGGAAGCCGCCGGCGGCGCGCTGCTGGCGCTGGAACGCGATCCGGCCGACCGGGCGTCGGTGGACGAGCTGTTCCGCGCCTTCCACACGCTGAAGGGGGCGAGCGCCCTGTTCGAGATGGCGCCCTTCACCCGGCTGGTCCATGCCGGGGAGGACACGCTGACGCTCCTGCGCGACGGCCGGCGCGCCATGACGCCCGAACTCGCCGACCCGCTGTTCCGCGTGCTCGACCAATGCGCCCGCTGGGTGGCGGCGCTGGAGGAAGCCGGCACGCTGCCCGACGACGCGCCGTCCGCCGCCGACGCGCTGGTCCGCGGCCTCGCCGGGGAGGGGGCGGAGGATACTGGCGCTGCCGGTGGGGCCGCCGCCGGTGGGGAGGCGGAGGCGTTCCCCTGGCTGGCGGCGCTGACGGCGGAGGAGAGGGCCGCGGCCGGCGAGGGCCGGCTGACCGCCGTCGACTACCGGCCCGATCCCGAATGCTTCTTCACCGGCGACGACCCGCTGGCGCTGTTCCGCCGGGTGCCCGACCTGCGGCTGCTGCGCATCGAGCCTGCCGAACCGCTGCCGGCGTTGGCGGAGATGGACCCCTACCGCTGCCTCCTGCGCTTCCATGCGCTGAGCGGCGCCGATGTGGAGGCGGTGCGTCCTGCCTTCCGCAGCGTGCCCGATCAGGTCCGCATCGCCCCCGTCAGGCTGAAGCCGGCCGGAAAGACTCCCGTGGCTCCCATCGCCGTGGCGCCGCCGGAGTCGCTGGCCGCCCGCATGCTGGAGGAGCAGGGGCGGATTCTGGAGTTGCCCGGCAACGCCGTGGAGCGCGACTCCCGCCGTGCCGCGGTGGCGCGGGCGGTCGCCGCGATCCTGACCTCGCTGGGGTGTCCGGCCGACCGGCGCATGATCGAGGCCGCCTGCGCCGATGCCGGCACGTTGCGCCGCTTCCTCGCCGAAGGGCCGGCCCGTCCCGCGCTGCCCGAAGCGCCGCCCGCCGCCATCCCCGCCGCCATCCCCGCCGCCCGCCGTGCCTTGCGGGTCGAACCGGAACGGATGGACGCGCTGATGGCCCTGGTCGGCGAGCTGTCGGTGGTCAAGGGGCAGTTGGGACCGCTGCTGCGCCGTGCCGAAGACGGTGAACTGGCGGCGGAGCTGCGGCGCGACCTGAAGGGCTTTTCCGCCCGGCTCGACTCGCTGGTCGGCGACCTGCGCCATGCGGCGCTGCGCTTGCGGCTGCTGCCGCTGGCCCGCGTCTTCGATCCGCTGCCCCGGCTGGTGCGCGACACCGCCCGCCGGCTGGACAAGACGGTGGATCTGGTGCTGGAGGGCGCCGAGACGGAGGCCGACAAGGATATCCTCGACGTGCTGGGCGAACCGCTGCTGCATCTGGTGCGCAACGCGCTGGACCACGGCATCGAGCCGCCGGCACGGCGCACCGCCGCCGGCAAGCCGCCCGCCGGCACCCTGCGGGTCCGCGCCTTCCAGGACAAGGGCGGGGTGGTGGTGGAGGTGTCGGACGACGGCGCCGGCATCGACCCGGCGGCGATGCGCCGTGCCGCCGTCGCCAAGGGGCTGCTGACACCCGACGCCGCCGCGGCGCTGTCCGACGCCGACGCGGTGCGGCTGGTCTTCGCCCCCGGCTTCAGCACGGCGGACTCCGTTTCCGACCTGTCGGGCCGCGGCGTCGGCATGGATGCGGTGCGCGCGGCGGTCGAACGGGCCGGCGGCCGGGTGGAGATCGCGTCCACCCCCGGAACCGGAACGCGGGTGCGGCTGTCGCTGCCGCTGACGCTCAGCATCACCCGCGTCGTGGTGGTGGAGGCGGCGGGCGCGCTCTACGGCATTCCCGTGGCGCTGGTCGGCGGCATCCAGCGGGTGCCGCGCGCCGCCATCCGCGCGGTGAAGCGGGCGGAAAGCGTGGTGCTGCGCGACCGGGTGGTGCCGCTGGTCCGCCTGCGCCGCCTGCTGGGCCAGCCGGAGGACGGGCGCGAGCGCGCCGCCGACTGCGTGGTGCTGGCCGAACTGGGCGACGGCCCGGTGGCGGTGGCGGTCGACGATGTCGGCGAGCGTGCCGACGTGGTGCTGCGCCCGATGACCGGCGTGCTGCGCAGCCTGCGCGGCTATGCCGGCACCGCCGTGCTGGGCGACGGCCGCCTGATCCTGGTGCTCGACCTGCGGGAGCTGCTGTGATGCCCATCCGCTTCGACCCCGACCTCGCCCGGTTCGAGGCCGCCTGCACGGCGGAGGAGGCGCTGCCGCTCGCCGAATGGCTGGAGGCGGCGGCAGCGCCGCGGGTGGATTTGTCCGCCTGCACCGAACTTCACACCGCCCTGCTGCAATTGCTGCTGGCGGCAAGGCCGGCGCTGGCGGCAGCGCCGGAGGATGCCTTCCTGGCCCGCTGGGTCGGGCCGCTTCTGGCGAAGACCGGGTGACGCCGGCTTACCGCTCCACCGCCACCGGGACGTTCAGGGCGTTGCGCTTCGTCACCGCCTCGTAGACCGGCGGGAAGGCCGGGCGGTTGACGTAGCGGCCGGCGCCGCGCACGGCACGGCTCTCGCCCAGCGCATGGACGATGCGGCCCTGGCTCAGCGTGTAGGCCGGGGTGCCGGTGACGGTCATGCCCTCGAAGATGTTCAGCCCGACCTTCTGCATCTGGGTCTTGGCCGAGATGGTCCTGGTCGCCTTCGGATCCCACACCACCAGATCGGCGTCGGCCCCGACGCTGACCGAGCCCTTGCGCGGGTAGAGGTTGAAGATCCTGGCGGCGTTGGCAGAGGTGACGGCGACGAACTCGTTCATCGTCAGCCGGCCGGTGTTGACGCCGTGGGTCCACAGCGCGGTCATGCGGTCCTCGATGCCGGCGGTGCCGTTCGGGATCCTGGTGAAGTCGTCGCGGCCCATCGCCTTCTGCTCCGCGCAGAAACAGCAATGGTCGGTGGCGGTGGTGTGCAGGTGCCCGGCCTGAAGTCCGCGCCACAGGGCGTCCTGATGCTCCTTCGGGCGGAAGGGCGGGCTCATGACATGGCCGGCGGCGAAGTCCCAGTCGGGGTTGCGGTAGACGCTGTCGTCGATCAGCAGATGGCCGGCCAGAACCTCGCCGAACACGCGCTGGCCGCCGCTCTGGCCGCGCTCGATCGCCTCCAGCGCCTCCTTGGCCGAGACATGGACGATGTAGACCGGCACGCCGAACACGCGGGCGACCTGGATGGCGCGGTTGGCGGCCTCGCCCTCCACCTCCGGCGGGCGGGACAGGGGGTGGGCTTCCGGTCCGGTCAGGCCCTGGGCCAGCAGCTTCTTCTGGAGCTGGAAGACCAGTTCGCCGTTCTCGGCGTGGACGGTGGGGATGGCGCCCAGTTCCAGGCAGCGCTGGAAGCTGTTCACCAGCGTCTCGTCGTCGGCC
The DNA here is from genome assembly GCF_003233655.1 of Azospirillum ramasamyi. Classification (NCBI taxonomy): domain Bacteria; kingdom Pseudomonadati; phylum Pseudomonadota; class Alphaproteobacteria; order Rhodospirillales; family Azospirillaceae; genus Azospirillum; species Azospirillum ramasamyi. Next base: position 166,530 of record NZ_CP029833.1, on the reverse strand, counting down.
ATGATGGCGTTCTTGTAGGCCATGAAGTGCTTGAAGCTGTTCACGCCATGGTCGGCCACCAGCGTGCCCATGTCCTGCCGCACGCTCTCGTCCCACCACGTCACGGCGACGTGGAAGCTGTAGTCGCCGGCCGCCTTCTCCGCCCAGCCGCGCCAGGTGTGATAGGCCTCCATCAGGCTCTGCTTCGGGTTGGGAATGACGAAATCGATGATCATCGTCGTTCCCCCGGCGAAGCCGGCGGCGGTGCCGCTGAAGAAATCCTCCGTCGTCACCGTGCCCATGAAGGGCAGTTCCATATGCGTGTGCGGGTCGATGCCGCCCGGCATGACGTAGCAGCCGCCGGCATCCACCGTTTCGGCCCCCGCCGGCACGTCCAGCTCGTCGCCCACCGCGGTGATGATGCCGTCCTGGCAGAGGACGTCGGCGCGGCGGGTTTGCTCGGCGGTGACGACGGTGCCGCCGCGGATCAGGATGGTGGACATGCTCGGGCGCTCCCTCAAAGGATTGGTGGGACGGAGTCGGTGGGCGTTTCGGAGAGGTCGGGTTCAGGCAGGCCGGCGGCGCGCAGGACCATGCGCAGCACCTCCGCCGTCATGGCGGCGAAGTCCTGGCGGGTCAGGCTGCGGCGGCCCAGCACCCTGCGGATCTGGACGTCGAAATCGGCGTAATGCTGGGTCACCGCCCAGATCATGAACAGGAACTGGCGGGCGTCGACCGGGGCCATGCGGCCGGCGGCGACCCAGCCGTCGATCACCGCCGCCTTGGCATCGACCAGCGATCTCAGATCCTCCGCCAGAAAGCGTTCGACCTGGGTTCCGCCATGCAGGATCTCGTTGGCGAAGACCTTGGAGGCGTGCGGGCGGGTGCGCGACGCCTCCATCTTGGCGGTGACGTAGGCGGTCAGCGCGGCGGACGGATCGGCGTCGGGGGTGAAGGAGCCGATCGGGGCCAGCCACATCTGCAGGATGTTGTCGAGCACCGCGCGGTAGAGATCCTCCTTGGTGCCGAAATAATAATGCAGGTTGGCCTTGGGCAGGCCGGCCCGCTCGGCGATGTCGGCCATGGTGGCGCCGGCGCAGCCGGCCTCGGCGAAGACGCGCTCGGCCGCCTTCAGGATGCGCTCGACGTTCTCGCGCCGGATGCGGCCCTGGGGCAGAGTGGTGTCCGTCGTGTCGGCAGCCGTTCGCGGCATTGCGTTCGCCATTGCTGTTGAGGTGCCCTATCCCGCCTCGGGAGAGGGAGAGGATCACGCGGGCGCTTTCACCTGCTCGGCCATGGCGTCGGCGCGGTCGAGCACGGCGTGCAGAAGCACCTCGCAGCCGGCGGTCACCCATTCGGGCGTCGTTTCCTCGACCTCGTTGTGGCTGATGCCGTCGATGCAGGGGATGAAGACCATGGCGGTCGGCGCGACCTTCGACAGGTAGCAGGCGTCGTGGCCGGCGCCCGACACGATGTCGCGGAAGCTGTGGCCGGTGCGCTCCACCCCCTTGCGGACGGCGGCGACGCAGCTCTCGTCGAACCTGATCGGGGCGTAGTACCAGATCTGTTTGAAATCGCTCTCCAGCCCGATCTCTCCGGCGATGCGCTCCACCTCGGCGCGCAGTTCGCCGTCCATGGCGGCGAGGATGGCGTCGTCGGGATGGCGGAAATCGACGGTGAAGAAGACGCGGCCGGGGATGACGTTGCGGCTGTTGGGGTGGATCTGCATCAGCCCGACCGTGGCGCAGGCGAGCGGGCCGTATTTCATGCCGATCCGGTTGACCGCATCGACGACGCGGGCCGCTCCCAAGAGCGCGTCCTTGCGGCGGACCATCGGGGTCGGGCCGGCATGGGCCTCCTGGCCGGTGAAGGTGATCTCGTACCAGCGCTGGCCCTGGCAGTCGGTGACGACGCCGATGGTCTTGCCCTCGATCTCCAGGATCGGCCCCTGTTCGATGTGGGCCTCGAAATAGGCGCCGACCCTGCGGCCCCCCACCTCCCGGTCGCCGGCATAGCCGATGCGGGCCAGCTCCTCGCCCATCGTCCTGCCGTCGAGGTCGGCGCGCGACAGACCGTAGTCCAGGTCGAAGACCCCGGCGAAGACGCCGGACGCCACCATGGCCGGGGCGAAGCGCGAGCCCTCCTCGTTGGTCCAGACCGCGACCTCCACCGGGGCCTCGGTGACGTAGTTCATGTCGTTCAGGCTGCGCACCACCTCCAGCCCGGCCAGCACGCCATAGACGCCGTCATACTTGCCGCCGGTCGGCTGGCTGTCGAGATGACTGCCCATGATGACCGGCGGCAGGCTGTCGTCGCGGCCGGGCCGGCGGGCGAAGATGTTGCCCATCCTGTCGACGGAGACGGTGCAGCCGGCCTCCTCGCACCAGCGCACGAACAGGTCGCGGCTCTGCTTGTCGAGGTCGGTCAGCGCCAGCCGGCACACGCCGCCTTTGGGGGTGGCACCGATCCGCGCCATGTCCATCAGGCTCTGCCACAGGCGCGAACCGTTCACGGCGACATTCTGCGGGGTGGACATGTTGCTCTCTCCTGAACGTCGTTCTTATGGGTGAGGCGGCGCTTCAATCGGCGGATTCGGGAACGCGCATCGGATTGCGGGCGTCGTTGGGCCAGGTGACGTAGGGCAGGCCGGTCTGCTCCGGCACCATGGTGATGCAGTCCGGCACCGGGCAGATGTGGCTGCACAGGTTGCAGCCGACGCAGTCCCCGTCGACCACGGTGAAGACGCGGCGGCCCTCGCCGGCCCCATTCCCTCGATCGATGCGGATCGCCTGGTGCGAGGTGTCCTCGCAGACGATGTGGCAGCGGCCGCAGTCGATGCACAAGGCGGGGTCGATCACCGCCTTGGTCGAGAAGTTCATGTTCAGGTCGTTCCAGTTGACGACGTTGCGCACCGCGCGGCCGCTCAACTCGTCGAGGGTCCGGTATCCCTTCCCGTCCATCCAGTTGGACAGGCCGCCGATCATGTCCTCGACGATCTTGAAGCCGTAGGTCATCGCGGCGGTGCAGACCTGGACGTTGGTGGCGCCGAGCGCCAGGAACTCCGCCGCGTCGCGCCATGTGGTGATGCCGCCGATGCCGCTGACCGGCAGGCCGCGCGTGTCGGGATTGCGGGCGATCTCCGCCACCATGTTGAGCGCGATCGGCTTCACCGCCGGGCCGCAATAGCCGCCGTGGCTGCCCTTGCCGTCGACCACCGGGGTCGGGGCCATGGCGTCGAGGTCCACCGCGACGATGGAGTTGACGGTGTTGATGAGCGACACGGCGTCGGCGCCGCCGCGCTTCGCCGCTTCCGCCGACCACAGGATGTTGGTGATGTTGGGGGTCAGCTTGACGATCACCGGCAGGTTGACGGCGTTCTTCACCCAGCGCGTGACCTGCTCCACCATCTCCGGCACCTGCCCGATGGCGGAGCCCATGCCGCGCTCGCACATGCCGTGCGGGCAGCCGAGGTTCAGTTCGAGGCCGTCCGCCGCCCCGGTCTCGGCGATGCGGCGGGCCAGCCCGGCCCAGGAGGTTTCCGTCATGGCCGCCATCAGCGAAACGACCATGGCGCGGTCGGGCCAGTCGCGCTTGACCTGGATGATCTCCTGCAGATTGACCTCCAGCGGCCGGTCGGAGATCAGTTCGATGTTGTTGAAGCCGATCATCCGGCGGTCGGTGTCGAGATGCGCGCCGTAGCGGCTGGAGACGTTGACCACCGGCGGATCCTCGCCCAGCGTCTTCCACACCACGCCGCCCCAGCCGGCCTTGAAGGCGCGGACGACGTTGTAGGCCTTGTCGGTCGGCGGGGCGGAGGCCAGCCAGAAGGGGTTGGGGGAGCGGATGCCGGCGATGGTGCTGCGAAGATCGGCCATGATGTGGCTCCCTTTCCTCAGGCGGTCAGGTGGCTGTGGATGGCGAGCGCGGCGAGTTTGCCGTCCTGCACCGACTGGACCGTCAGATCCTCGCCGGTCGCGACGCAATCGCCGCCGGCCCAGACCTTGGCGAGCGTGGTGCGGTAGGACGGGTCGATGGCGATCTTGCCGCCGGCGACCTGCAGGCCGTCCAGCGCATCGGCGGACAGCTTCTGCCCCACCGCCTTCAGCACCATGTCGGCCTGGAGGGTGAAGGTCTCGCCGGTGGCGGTCAGCTTGCCGTCGGTCAGGCGGGTGCGATCGAAGGTGATGGCGGTCTCGCCGATCGCCGAAGGGGCGGCGAAGGTCTTCAGCACGACGCCCTCGGTCAGGGCCAGTTCCTGCTCCCAGGCGGTGGCGCCCATCTGGGCACGGCCGCGGCGGTAGACCAGGGTGACGTCCTCCGCGCCCAGGCGCTTGGCCTGGATGGCGGCGTCGATGGCGGTGTTGCCGCCGCCAATCACCACGACCTTGCTGCCGACGGCGGGCGGCTGGCCGGGGGGAGCCTGGCGCACCCGCTCGATGAAGGCGGTGGCGTCCTCGACTCCCGGACGTTCCTCGCCGGGGATGCCGAGGCGGTTGTTGGACCCGAGGCCGAGGCCGAGGAACACCGCGTCATAGCCGGCGCGCAGGCCGTCCAGCGACAGGTCGGCGCCCAGCTTGCGGCCATGCTCAACGGTGATGCCGCCGACGCCGAGGATGAAGGCGACCTCGCGCCGGGCGAAGTCGTCGGCCATCTTGTAGGGGGCGAGGCCGTATTCGTTGAGGCCGCCGGACTTGGCCTTGGCCTCGAACACCGTCACCTCATGGCCGAGCGTGGCGAGGCGGTGGGCGCAGGACAGGCCGGCCGGGCCGGCGCCGACCACCGCCACGCGCTTGCCGGTGGCGGCGGCGCGCGGGAAGGGGTGGGCCGGTTCGCCGTCGATCAGCCGGTCGGTGGCATGGCGCTGCAGCCGGCCGATGGCGACGGGGCGATCCTCCGCCCGGTTGCGGACGCAAGCCTGCTCGCACAGGGTCTCGGTCGGGCAGACGCGGCCGCAGGTGCCGCCCATGATGTTCTCCGACAGGATCGTCGTCGCGGCGCCCTTGAGGTTGCCGGTGGCGATCGAGCGGATGAAGGCCGGGATGTCGATCCCGGTCGGGCAGGCCTTGATGCAGGGGGCATCGTAGCAGAACAGGCAGCGGTTCGACTCGGCCAGCGCCTGCACCGGCGTCATCGCCGGCGTCAGGTCGGCGTAGGGCGAGGGCGGACGGTCCGCATCGGGTTCCGGGGCGTCGGCAAGCGTAGCGATCAGGGTCATGGCGGATGGCTTCCCTTCGGTCGCAGAGCGGCGTGTCTACCGAAGCGTCAGCAACCCGCGTGCCAAAGGTTCCAACCAGCAACGATGAAGGGCGCACAGGGCCGAAAAGCTGACTGCTCGGTCAGGAACTGACGGTATGGACAGGCATGGATCGATCATGCCAGCCATGCGGATTGCACGCAACTCAGCCTTTTGGCGCCTCTTTTGGCGGCGATACGAAAGAAAACCAGTTGAATTTGGCCGGTCGTGGATAGGAAATTACGCCGTATCAAAGAGTTGCCTTGAAGAAGGGGCTGCCTTCGATTTCGGCAGCGCGCTTATGCGTCAAGGGATAGGGGTGTCGAAATGTCCGCTGTCTCCAGCCTGCTGATCGACCGCACCGCCACCCCCATCGGCGAATTGATCGTCGTCGCGGATGACGAGGGCGCCTTGCGGGCCATCGACTGGGCCGAGCATGAGGATCGGCTGCACCGACTGCTGCGCCTGCACCATCCCGAGGGGTACGAATTGCGGCCCTCAGCCGATCCGGGCGGGCTGACGCGGGCGATGGATGCGTATTTCGCGGGCGAGCTTGCGGCGATCGACCGGTTGCCGGTGCGCACCGGCGGGACGCCGTTCCAGCGCGCGGTGTGGACGGCACTGCGCGGGATTCCCTGCGGCGGGACCGTCAGCTACCGCGAACTGGCGGCGCTGGCCGGGCGCCCGGCGGCGGTCAGGGCCGCGGGACATGCCAACGGCACCAACCCGATCAGCATCGTGGTGCCCTGCCACCGGGTGATCGGCTCCGCCGGGGCGCTGACCGGCTATGGCGGCGGGGTGGAGCGCAAGCGCTGGCTGCTGACGCATGAGGGGGCGTCCTGCCCGGATCGCCCCCCACGGTTCTCCTGATTGATCCGGAGATCCGCCGTTAGGCGCCGAAGCCGCCGTCGATGGTCTGGAACGAGCCGGTGATCATCGCCGCATGCGGACCGGCGACATAGGCGGTCAGTTCGGCGACCTCGTCGGCATGGATGTAGCGCTTGATCGCCATGAATTCGCGCATGGCCGGCGCCATCGGGCCGTCGGCCGGATTCATGTCGCTGTCGGTCGGGCCGGGCTGGATGGCGTTCACGGTGATGCCGCGGTGGCCGAAATCGCGGGCAAGGCCGCGCACCATGCTCTGCATCGCCGACTTGGTCATGCCGTAGGCGGCACCGCCGGCGAAGGGCATGCGGTCGCCGTTGACCGAACCGATGACGATGATGCGGCCCCCGTCATTCATGCGCCGGGCCGCTTCGACCGACGCGTGGTAGGGCGCGCGGACATTGATGTCGATCATCCGGTCGACGGTATCGGGATCGAAGGTCAGCGGATCGCCGATGACTCCCGTGCCGGCATTGACGACCAGCACATCCAGCGCGCCGCGATCGGCCACCGTGGCGATCAGGGCATCGCGGTCGGCGCTGTCGGTTTGGATTGCTTCCGCGCCCGTCTCGGCGGCGAGGGCGTCGGCGGCATCCTTGGACGCCGCGTAGGTGAAGGCGACTTCGGCGCCGGCCTTGGCGAAGCGGCGGACGATGGCCTTGCCGATGCCGCGGCTGCCGCCGAGGACCAGAACCTTGCGGCCGGTGAACTCACCCATGATGTGCTCCTTGAGAAAATGTAGTGAGCGCTATATAAATTCAGACAGGGGGTTTGCGCAAGGAGAAAATATAGTGGTCGCTACAGAATCGTCTTCTAAGGAAACATCGGGGGCACGCGGGCGGCGGCGGTCCTTCGATGTGGACGAGGCGGTCGAAACCGCGATGAAGCTGTTCCATGCGCGCGGCTACGACGCCGTGGGCGTGGCGGAGCTGGGGGCGGAGCTCGGGATCAAGCCGCCGAGCTTCTATGCGGCCTTCGGCAGCAAGGCCGGGCTGTTCGAGCGGGCTCTTCAGCGCTATGCGGCGGGGGAGGCGAACATCTTCGCCCGTGCGCGGGAAGGCGGCGGCGGCGTTGCCGAGGTGATCGGGCGCACGCTGCTGCTGGCGGCGCGGCTCTATCCGGAGCGCAACGGCGTGGCCGGCTGCCTCGTGCTCGACGGCGCGCGCAACAGCGCCGATCCGGAGGCCTGCGCGTTGGCCGAGGCGCTGAAGAAGGCCGCCGTATCGGAACTCCGCGACTTCATCGCCGGAGAGGCGCCGGACCGGGCCGGCGAGTTGGCCGACTTCGTGGTGATCGCGATGAAGGGGATGTCGGCGGCGGCGCGCGACGGCGCGGACGAGGCGGCGCTCACCGTCTTCGCGGAGATGGCGGCCAACGCCTTCCGCCGCGAACTGGCGGCGGTATAAGGGCCGCGACTGCGGCCCCGCAGGCCCATGCCTGCGAAGGCAAGCGGCCGGACGGCCGCCGTTTGAGGGCGGGCATAAAGCCTGATGTGTCGGGCTTTATGCCCGATGATATGACTGCAAAGGCCCGGACCGGCGGTCAGGCCGGCATGGCCTCGCGCGGGATGATGGCGCCGCGGTGCTGGATGACGGCGGCGGCCAGCTTGTGGGCGGCGCGGGCGGCGTCGGCCGGGCCTTCGCCGCGCAGGCGGGCGGCGAGATAGCCGGCGCTGAAGCTGTCGCCGGCCGCCGTGGTGTCGACCACCGTGGCGACCTTCTGCGCCGGAACCTCGATGGCCCTGCCGTTCTCGATCACCACGCAGCCGGGCTGTTCCAGCTTCAGGACGATCTCGGCGACGCCGGCGTTGCGGACGCGGGCCAGAACGGCGTCGGCATCGGCGTCGCCATAGAGGTCGCGCAGGTCGGTGACGCCGGGCAGCGCGATGTCGGTCAGCCGCAGCATGCGGTCGAAGGCGACGCGGGCGGTTTCGATGTCCGGCCACAGGCGCGGGCGCCAGTTGGTGTCGAAGGCGATTTTGCCGCCGCGCGCCCGCACCCGGTGCAGCAGCTCGAACAGCCGCTCGCGCCCCTCTTCGCCCAGGATGGCGATGCTGATGCCGGAAAGATAGACGATGCCGTAGCCCTCCAGCGCCTTGGAAAGCTCCGGCGTCTGGGGCAGGGCGAACAACTCGCGCGCCGGGGCCTTGTCACGCCAGTAGAGGAAGCGGCGCTCGCCGCCGGCATCCGTCTCGATCAGGTAGAGGCCGGGCAGGCGGTTCGGCACCCGCAGGACATGGGACGTGCCGACACCCTCCGCCGCCCAGGCGGCGACCATGCCGTCGCTGATGCTGTCGTCGCCCAGCGCGGTGACATAATCGACCGGCGCGCCCAGCCGCGCCAGATAGACCGCGGTGTTCAGCGTGTCGCCGCCGAACCCCATGGTCAGCGACCCGTCCGGCCGGCGGAACATCTCGATCATGCATTCGCCGAGAGCGGCGACGCGGTTGGCGGTGTCGGTCATGCTTCTTCTCCACAAGCCGGGGATCGCCCCGGCAAATCCTTTGTCATCCTTGGTCATGCAGCCGCGGCGCGGCGCTGCCGCGCCCGCATCCGTTCGCGGTGCGCGGTGTAGAGGCCGCTGGCGATGATCACGCCCGTGCCGACGAAGGTCCAATGGTCGGGCACCGCGCCGAAGACGAGGAAACCCAGCGCCGTGGACCAGATCAGCTGGACATAGGTGAAGGGCGCCAGCACCGATGCCTCGCCCTGGCGGTAGGCCAGGATCAGCAGCCATTGCGACAGGGTGTAGACCAGCCCGATGAAGGCGCCGAGCAGCATCTCCCACGGCGTCGGCCATGCCGCGTTCAGGGGAAGCAGCGCCGTCAGCACGATCAGGCCGGTGAGCGCGCTCCACACCATGGTGGTCAGCGGGTTTTCCTGCACCGTCATCTTGCGCGTCGCGACCAGGCCCAAAGCCCAGCTGAAGGCGGTCAGGATCGGCAGGAGCGAGGCGGCCTGGAACCCCTCCGCCCCCGGCCGGATGACGATGACGACGCCGGCCAGCCCGACCATCAGCGCCGCCCAGCGGCGGATGCCGACCGTCTCCTTCAGCAGCAGGATCGACAGCGCGGTGACGAAGACGGGAGAGACGAAGCTGATCGCCGCGGCCTCCGCCAAAGGCAGATGCTGCATCGCCATGATGAAGAACAGCGCCGAGCCCAGCATCCCCATGCCCCGCAGGATCTGCAGCCCCGGTCGCGTCGTCCTGAAGACCCGCAGCGAACCGCCGCGCAGCGCCAGCGGCATCACCAGCGCGGTGAAGACGACATAGCGCATCCAGGCGATCTCGGCCGGCGGCAGGGTTTGGGCGAGATATTTCGCCGTGGCGTCGGAGCAGGACAGGCAGGCCACCGCCAGCACCACCAGCAGGATCGCCCGCATCGGCTCCGTGCCCTTGGATCCCGATGCGGCCGGCGGATTGACCGTCGGCTGGATCGGGGTCTGCGGCGCGTTCACCGGTTCGGGACCGGCTTCGGCATCGGTGCGGGGGTCGGTGTGGCGAATGGAACTGTCTGGCATGGCGCCGGCTCGTCATCGGTCATGGTCAAGGGGGGCGGACCCCTTACATAACCGCTCCCATCTGCCAAGGTGCGAATTCATCGGCGCCGACGCCGAGTTCCTCGCTCTTGGTCTTGCGGCCCGAGGCGGTGTCGAGAACCAGCTGGAAGATCGCGCGGCCGACCTCCTCGATCGAGGCGTCGCCGGTGGCGATGGCGCCGCAATCGATGTCCATGTCGTCCGGCATCCTGCGGAACAGCTCGCTGTTGGTCGCCAGCTTCAGGCTGGGCGTCGGCTTGCAGCCGAAGACGGAGCCGCGGCCGGTGGTGAAGCACAGCACGGTGGCGCCGCCCGCCACCTGTCCCGTCGCCGACACCGGGTCGTAGCCGGGGGTGTCCATGAAGACGAAGCCCTTGCCGGTGATCGGCTCGGCATAGCGGTAGACGGCGGTCATCGGGGTGGTGCCGCCCTTGGCGACCGCGCCCAGCGACTTTTCCAGGATGGTGGTCAGGCCGCCCTTCTTGTTGCCGGGCGACGGGTTGTTGTTCATCTCGCCGCCGGCGCGGCTGGTGTAGTCCTCCCACCAGCCGATGCGCTCGACCAGCGCCTCGCCCACCTCGCGGCGGATGGCGCGGCGGGTCAGCAGATGCTCGGCGCCATAGACCTCCGGCGTCTCGCTCAGCACGGCGGTGCCGCCGTTGCGGACCAGCAGGTCGACGGCATGGCCCAGCGCCGGGTTGGCGGTGATGCCGGAATAACCGTCGGAGCCGCCGCATTGCAGCGCCAGCGTCAGGTGGCTGGCCGGCAGGGCCCGGCGGGTGACGTCGTTGACCTCGGGCAGCAGCGCCTCGATCCGGCGGATGCCTTCGCGGGCGGCGGCGGCGGTGCCGCCCATGTCCTGGATGCCGATGGGGATGACGCGGGATCCCGCTTCCAGGCCGGTGGCCTCCATCAGCGTGTCGATCTGGTTCACCTCGCAGCCGAGGCCGAGCAGGATCACCGCGGCGAAGTTCGGGTGGCGGGCGTAGCCGGCGATGGTCCGGCGCAGCGTGTCCATCACCTCGCCGCTGCCGGCCATGCCGCAGCCGTAGCCGTGGGTCAGCGCGACGACGCCGTCGATGTTGGGGTAGGCGGCCAGGGCGGAGCCGCGGAAATGGTCGGCGATCATCCGCGCCGCGGTGGCGGAGCAGTTCACCGAGGTCAGCACACCGATGTAGTTGCGGGTGGCGACGCGGCCATCCGGGCGCAGGATGCCCTGGAAGGCGGCGCGCTCGGCCTCCGGGATCGGCTCGACCGGCTGGACGTCGGCGCCGAAGGCGTAATCGCGCGCGAAGTCGCTGCCCATGCCCATGTTGTGGACGTGGACGTGGTCGCCCGGCCAGATCGCCGCGGTGGCGAAGCCGATGACCTGATTGTACTTGCGCACCGGTTCGCCCGGCGCGATGGCGCGCACCGCGACCTTGTGCCCGGCCGGCACCGGCCCGCTGGTCGCGACGCCCGACACCTCATCGGGGCCGGGCAGAACGGTGCCGGGCTCCAGGTCGGCGCCGGCGACGACGACGTTGTCGGCGGGGTGCAGGCGGATGGTCGGCGATGCCATGGGGCGATGTCCTCGGGGCGCGATGATCCCTCTCCCCCAGGGAGGAGAGGGAGGGAGGCCGTTACAGCTTGTAGGCGTTCTTGGCGAGGCGGTAGGCGAGATCGACCGCCAGCTCCGCCGCCTCGTCCTCTTCCAGCCGGTGTTCGGCGACCAGCCGGGCGAGGAAGCTGCAGTCGACGCGGCGCGACACGTCGTGGCGGGCCGGGATCGAGCAGAAGGCGCGGGTGTCGTCGTTGAAGCCCACCGTGTTGTAGAAGCCGGCGGTCTCCGTGATCATCTCGCGGTAGCGGCGCATCCCCTCGGGGCTGTCGTGGAACCACCAGGCGGGGCCGACGCGCAGCGCCGGGTAATGCCCGGCGAGCGGGGCCAATTCGCGCGCATAGCTGTCCTCGTCCAGGGTGAACAGGATGATGGTCAGGTCGCGCTCGTTGCCGAAGCGGTCGAGCAGCGGCTTCAGCGCCCGCACATACTCGGTGCCGCTGGGGATGTCGGCGCCCTTGTCGCGGCCGAAACGCTCGAACAAGAGGCTGTTGTGGTTGCGGAAGGAGCCGGGGTGGATCTGCATGACCAGACCGTCCTCCAGGCTCATCCGCGCCATTTCCGTCAGCATCTGGGCGCGGAACAGCTCGGCCTCCCCGGCGGTCGCGCCGCCGCGGCGGACGATGTCGAACAGCGTCTCGGCCTCCGCGCGCGGCAGATCGGCGGTCGCCGCCGTCGGGTGGCCGTGGTCGGTCGAGGTGGCGCCGAAGCTCTTGAAATACCGGCGGCGGTCGGCGAGCGCGGCGAGATAGCCGTCCCAGGTCGCTGTGTCCTTGCCGGTGATGCGGGCCAACTCGGCGAGGTTCTCGCGGAAGCCCTCGAATTCGGGATCGACGACGGGGTCGGGGCGGAAGGCGGTGATGACCCGGCCCTTCCAGCCGCTCTCGCGGATCGCCTTGTGGTGCTCCAGCGTGTCGAGCGGCGATTCGGTGGTCGCCAGCACTTCCAGGTTGAAGCGTTCGAACAGGGCGCGCGGGCGGAATTCCGGCTTGCGCAGGCACTCTTCGATCTGGTCGTAGATGCGGTCGGCGCTGGCGGCGCTCAGACGCTCGGTGACGCCGAACACCGTCTCGAAGGCATGGGTCAGCCACATCGCTGTCGGCGTGCCGCGGAACAGGTGCCAGTTGGCGGCCAGAAGGCGCCAGATGGCACGCGAGTCGGACGAGGTTTCCCCGCCGTCCTTGCGCGGCACGCCCAGCTGCTCCAGCGGAATTCCCTGGCTGTAGAGCATGCGGAAAGCATAGTGGTCGGGCTTGACGAACAGGCTCGCCGGGTCGGGGAACGCCTCGTTCTTCGCGAACCAGGACGGGTCGGTGTGGCCGTGCGGGCTGATGATCGGCAGGGCGCTGACTTCGCCGTAGAGGCGCCGCGCGATGTCGCGCTGCGTCGGGTCGCTCGGGAACAGACGGTCGGGGTGAAGCATCGGAAGCCTCTGCGCTGCAAGTGGGTGACAAAAGCAGGGTTGGGAGAAGGCAGGGTCCGTGCGGGGACCGTCCCTACCGGCCGATTGTACAATATTAATATATCAGATATGATTGCAAGTCCAATCATGCTCCCTGCCAACTTCTCGGTTCTCAATGGCCTGCACCCCCCGTTGCGCCCGGAGCGGGAAGGCCGTTGCTGACGCTGGCGACGGGTTTGACCTTGGTGAAGCGGGGCGGGTAGATTGCAGGAAACGAGGAACGTCCCACGGGCGGAAGTCCGCCGCCCGGTTACACGCCTGCCGGAATGGAGTGATCGGTGAAGAAGGTCGCGACGACAGACGATGAAGGCGGCCTGGCCTCTGCAACCGCCGGGCGCGCCGCGGCTCCGGCAGCGACGGTCCGCCCGCCGCGCCGCGCCGCGACGGTGGCGTCGCGCATCTACCGCGACCTGCGGGCGGAGATCGTCTCGCTGAAGCGCAAGCCCGGCGATGCCATCGCTGAAAAGCAGATCGCCGAGATTTACGGCGTCAGCCGCACGCCGGTTCGCGAAGCGGTGCTGAAGCTGGCCGACGAGGGGCTGATCGAGATCTTCCCGCAATCCGGCACCTTCGTGGCGCGCATTCCGCTGGACGGCCTGCCGGAAGCCTTCGCCATCCGCAAGGCGCTGGAAGAGGCGACGGTGCGCTATGCCGCGGCGCGTGCGACGCGCAGCCAGATCGCGGCGCTGCGGGCCAATCTCGAGTTGCAGAAGGAAATGCAGGAGGCCGCCGATTTCCACGGCTTCCATCAGGCCGACGAGGCGTTCCACGCGCTGGTCGCGGAGATCGCCGGCTATCCCGGATTCTGGACGCTGATCCAGCAGACCAAGGTGCAGATCGACCGCTACCGCCTGCTGACCCTGCCGGTGCTCGGCCGCGTCGCCGAGGTGATCGCCGAGCACACCGCCATCGTCGATGCCATCGCGGTCAACGATCCCGCCGCCGCGGCCAAGGCGCTGGACGAGCATCTGGACGACCTGCAGATCTCGGTCGCCGACATCCGCCGCGACTATCCGCGCTACTTCACCGCACCCGGCGATCTCGCCTGATCCGAGGCAGGGTTCCGGGGAGAAGGGGAGCGCGGCGGTCCCCTTCTCCGGGTGCCGGTCAAGACTGCGTGGCGTCGGCCGCGGCGGCGTAGGCCACCGGCCCGTCCAGGAAATCCTCGCGGATCGGTGTGAAGATGTCGAGCAGCACGCCCGGCTCCACCGCCACCACGCCATGCAGCACGTTGGACGGCACCATATAGCCGTCGCCGGTGTTCAGCCGCCGGGTGCGGCCGTCGATGGTGACGTCGAACGCCCCCTTCTCCACCACGGCGCACTGGACATGCGGGTGGCGGTGCTGCGCGCCGATGGCGCCGGCCTCGAACTCCACCCGCACCATCATCATGGCGTCGTTGTAGCCGAGGATCTTGCGCCGCACCCCATCGCCCAGATCCTGCCACGGAATGTCGCCCGCGGTCACGAACACGTCGGTGGACATCGGTCTTCCTCCATCTTCCCCTGGGATCCCGCCGCCGCCCCGGACAGAGGGGACGGCGGGTGTCGGTTCACGTCAGCGCGCCAGCCAGCCGCCGTCGACCGGCAGGGTGATGCCGTGGACATAATCGGAGGCGTCGGAGGCCAGGAACACCGCAGGGCCGCCCATGTCGGACGGCACGCTCCAGCGCCCGGCCGGGATGCGGCCGAGGATCTCGGCGTTCCGCTTCTCGTCGGCGCGCAGGGCCGTCGTGTTGTTGGTCTCGACATAGCCCGGCGCGATGGCGTTCACGTTGATGCCCTTGCCCGCCCATTCGCAGGCCAGGAGCTTCGTGATGCCGGCGATGCCGCTCTTGGATGCCGTGTAGGACGGCACCCGGATGCCGCCCTGGAAGGACAGCATCGAGGCGATGTTGATGATCTTGCCCTTGGCGTCCTCGCCCGCGGCCCGGCGCGCGAAGACATGGCGGCCGAACGCCTGGCAGAGGAAGAACACCGACTTGATGTTGACGTTCATCACCTCGTCCCAGTCGGCTTCGGTGAAGTCGATGGAATCGGCGCGCCGGATGATGCCGGCATTGTTGACCAGGATATCGACATGGCCCAGCCCGGCGACGGCCTCCTCCATGATGCGGGGAACCGGTTCGATGCTGGTGAAGTCGGCGGCGATGGAGACGAAGCGGCGGCCGGCGCGCTCCACCATCTGTTGCGTCTCCACCGGCGCGGTGCGGCCGGCCACCGCAACGTCGGCGCCGGCCTCGGCCAGCGCCACGGCGATGGCCTGCCCGATGCCGGTGTTGGCGCCGGTGACCAGCGCCGACCGGCCGGTCAGATCGAAGGATTTGGTCATGGATCCGGTCATGGTTTCGTCGGGCCTCAGCGCAGGCGGTCCATGGGGACGAAATCCATGTCGGTGAAGTCCTGGTTGTCGCCGGCCATCGCCCAGATGAAGGTGTAGTTGCGGGTGCCGACGCCGGAATGGATCGACCAGGGCGGGGAGATCACCGCCTGCTCGTTGGCGACGACGATGTGGCGGGTCTGATCCGGCTCGCCCATCAGGTGGAAGACGCGGGCGTCCTCCGGCAGGTCGAAGTAGAAATAGACCTCGCAGCGCCGGCCATGGGTGTGGCACGGCATCGAGTTCCACATGTTGTTCGGATTCAGCACGGTCATGCCCATGACCAGCTGAGCGGTGCGCACCACGTCCGGGTGGATCATCTGGTAGATGGTGCGCTCGTTCGACTGGGCCGGGTCGCCCAGAGGCATGGCCTTGGCCTGTCCGATGGAGATCTTCATCGTCTCGAACCGCGCATGGGCCGGCGTGCTGTTCAGGTAGAACTTGGCCGGTTCGCGGCGGTCCAGGCTTTCGAAGGTGACGTCCTTGCTGCCCATCGTGACATAGAGCGCGTCGCGCGTCGCCAGTTCGAACACCGCGCCGTCGACGGTGACGCGGCCGGGGCCGCCGACATTGATCACGCCCAGTTCGCGGCGGTCGAGGAAGTTGGGCGAGCCGATCTCCTTGGACGACACCAGCTTGACCGGGCCGGCGACCGGCATGGCGCCGCCGACGACGAAGCGGTCGATGTGGCTGTAGGTGAAGACGGTCTCGTCCGCCTCGAACAGGGTCGGAACCAGGAAGTGGTCGCGCAGCGTCTCGGTATCGAAGTTGCGCGCCGCATCGGGGTGGGAGGCGTGGCGGACGGAGATTTTCATGGCGAACGGATCCTTCGAATTCGGGATGGCCGGCGAGGTCGGCAAGTCTGTCCCGATGATACTAATATACTAGTAGAACGGGCAAGGGCTAATGATGGAAATCCGGACATTTCAAAGGGCGGAGAATCGGCGGCAGAGGCGCGGGAATCCCGTGCCGGCGCGGCCGGGCGGGGTGCCCGCGTTGCGCCTGCGAGCAATCTGATATATCAGTAGTGATGCCGCCGAGCCTAAGTTCCGCCTTGTGCTCGATGATACGAGGCATTCCCCCGGAGACCGGATCCATGACCGCCCAGCAGCCCCGCAAGCGCATCGCCCTCGTCGCCCATGACGCCCGCAAGGCGGATCTCATCGCCTGGATCGGCGCCAACATCGCGGCGCTGGACGGCCACGCCTATTGGGCGACCGGCACCACCGGCCAGAAGGTGCGTACCGCCCATCCCAATCTGGACGTGACCCCGCTGAAGAGCGGTCCGCTCGGCGGCGACCAGCAGATCGGCGCCATGATCGCGGAGGGGCGGATCGACATGCTGGTCTTCTTCGTCGATCCGATGACCGCCCAGCCGCACGACGTCGACGTGAAGGCGCTGACCCGCCTCGCCACGCTGTACAACATCCCGATGGCCTGCAACGAGGCGACCGCGGACATGATCGTGTCCTCGCCGCATTTCGCCGGCGGCTACGTCCCGCGCGCGGCGAGCTTCACCGATTACGAGACGCGGAAGGTGTGAGGGCGGCTGGGCGCCGCCGGCGTCAGTCGGTGAAATATTGCGGATTGATCCGCTGGACGTCGGCGATGCCCAGCTGAAGGTCGGTCAGGTGGCGGCGCAGCTCGGCGACGGCGCGGTCCGGGTCGCGGGCGGCGATCGCCTCGACGACGGCGCCGTGTTCGGCAAGGGCCTTCTCCATCCGGCCGGCCACCGGCAGCGTCAGGTGGCGGTAGCGGTCGACCTGCCGCTTCACCTGCTGGGTCAGCGTCCAGAAGCCGGGATAGCCGGATATCTCCGCCAGAAGCGCGTGGAAATCCTCGTCGGCATCGTGGAAGCCGTCGAAATTGCCGGTCTCCTGCATTTCCCGCTGCAGTTCCAGGTTGGCGCGCAGGCGGGCCACCTGGCTGCCGGTCGCCTGTTCGGCGGCATAGCGCACCGTCGCCTCCTCCAGCGCGCGGCGGATGGCGATGGCCTCGGGCAAGGCGCTCAAGGGAATGCGGGCGACGAAGGTGCCGGATTGCGGGAACACCTCCACCAGCCCTTCGTCGGCCAGCTTCAGCATCGCCTCGCGCACCGGCGTGCGGCTGACGCCATAGCTGTCCGCCACCTCCTTTTCGATCAGCGGTTCACCCGGCTTGCGGTGCAGGGAAACGATTTCGTCGCGCAGGTCGCGGTAGATCGCGCCCGACACGGTGCCGCCGCGATGGGCCGGCCGGGCCCTGGCGCTGGCGGGCCGGCGGCGGCGGCGCGCCGTTGCCGTCGCATCCGCCGGATTCATATCGCCCGCGTTGGAGTCCATGTTCGATCCGTTCATGTCAGCGGCGTGACGCCGTGCTTACTAATATATCTCTTGCGCTCCCCATGCGGAAAGTCTTTTGCCGGAAGAAATGCAATTTTGTCTTGTGCGGGCAAGGGCTTGGGGGAGGGATCGTCCGCGACGCCCGCTCCCCCAGGGCCCGTGACGCTCCCCTTACAGCTTGGCCGCCGCGTCGAACACCGCGTGGCTGTAGGCGCCCTCCGGCTTCCTGGAGATCACCGGCGCAGAGGCGCCCGACATCAGGATGTCCACCGTGCGGTTGAAGTCGGCCGTGTCGAGATAGCCGGTGCCCTTGGCGCCGCCGTCGATCAGCTTGGCGACCTCCTGCATCATGGTGGTCTGGTGTTCCTCGGTCTGGGCGCCGGTGGTGTCGTTCTCCAGCACGATCTTCACCGCCTCCTCCTGGTTCTTGGCGGCATATTCCCAGCCCTTGGCCGAGGCCTTCACGAACTTCGCCAGCTTTTCCACCGTCCTGGGATCGGACAGCGCCTTTTCCGTGGCGTAGAGGCCGTCCTCCAGCGTCGCGACGCCCTGGTCCTGGTACTTGAAGACGGTCAGCTCGTCCGCCTTAATGCCGGCTTCGATCAGCTGCCAGTATTCATTGTAGGTCATGGTGGAGATGCAGGCCGCCTGCTTCTGCAGCAGCGGGTCGACGTTGAAACCCTGCTTCAGCACCTTCACGTCGGGGTTGGAGCCGGAGGTGGAATAGCCCAGCTTGCTCATCCAGGACAGGAACGGATATTCGTTGCCGGAGAACCAGACGCCCAGCGTCTTGCCCTTGAAGTCCTTCGGATCCTTGATGTTGGCGTCCTTGCGGCAGGTCAGCATCATGCCCGACTTCTGGAACATCTGGGCGATGTTGACCAGCGGAACGCCCTTTTCGCGGCTGGCGAGCGCCGACGGCATCCAATCGACGATCACGTCGGCGCCGCCGGCGGCGATGACCTGGGTCGGATTGATGTCGGGACCGCCGGCCTTGATGGTGACGTCCAGCCCGGCGTCCTTGTAGAAGCCCTTGGCCGCCGCGACGTAATAGCCGGCGAACTGGGCCTGGGTTACCCATTTCAGTTGCAGCGTCAGCGGATCGGCGGCGGCGGCCGGCGTTCCCCAGCCGGCGAGGCCGGTGAGCGCGGTGGCGGCGAGCAGGACGGCGGAGGCAAGGGTCTTCATCGCGTTCGATCCTCTTCTGGCTGGAGTCTGGATTGGCTTGAAGCAAGGCGTTCAGCGTTTGCGCAAAGACGGGTGCCAGGCGGTGACGCGCCGCTCCGCCAGCGCCAATGCGCCGTAAAGCAGCGATCCGGTAAGCGCGGCGACGGCGATCGTCGCCCACACGACATCCAGATTCATCCGGGCGACCTGGGTGGAGATGCGGAAGCCCATCCCCACCACCGGCGTCCCGAAGAACTCGGCGACGATGGCTCCGATCAAAGCCAAGGTGGAGTTGATCTTCAGTCCGTTGAACAAAAAGGGCAAGGCGCAGGGAAGCCGCAGCATCGCCAGCGTCCGCCAATAGCCGGCGCCGTAGGACCGCATCAGGTCGAGCTGGATGCGCTCGGCGCTCCGCAGCCCGGCCAGCGTGTTGATCAGCATGGGGAAGAAGGTCATCACCACGATGACGGCGGCCTTGGACTGCCAGTCGAAGCCGAACCACATCACCATGATCGGCGCGATGCCCACCACCGGCACGGCGCTGGCGAGATTGCCGAGCGGCAGCAGCCCGCGTGCCAGGAAGGGCACCCGGTCGGCCAGGATCGCCACGAGGAAGCCGGCGCCGCAGCCGATCAGATAGCCGCGCAGGACGGAGATCAGCACCGTCTGGCGGAAATCGTCCCACAGATCGGCGGCATGGGCGGCGAAGGCGGCCAGCACCGCGCTGGGCGGCGGCAGCAGGATGGCCGGCACCTGGAAACCGCGGGTCAGGATCTCCCACAGCATCACCAGCGCCAATCCGAACAGGGCCGGACCGGCCAGCCGCGCCGGACCGCTCACCTCCGCCAGCAGTGCCAGCACCCGCCACAGCAGCAGGGTAGCGCCGGCCACATAGACCCACAGCCCGCCGGCCTGGGCGACGCCATGGCCCTGGTTCAGCAGAACCAGCGGCGCGGCATAGGCGGCGGCGACGCCGGCCAGCAGCAGCAAAGCCTCTCCCAAAGCGGAGCCGGGCAGGCGGCGCGCGAGGATGGCGGCAACGGTCACCGCGAACAGGATCGATGCGGCCGGCAACTGCGCCACGAACAGGGCGCCGCCATCCCGGACGGCGAAGGGCAGCAGCGGGGCGGCCAGCATGACGAGCGGCCAGGGCGCCATATCGGGGCGGGCCGTATTGGGGCGGCTGTTGGTGGAAGGGCTCATCGCGCGCCTCCCCGGCCGCCCGGCAGCAGCGCCCGCTCGGCCAGCCCGACCGCGCCGACCAGCGTGACGCTCAGCAGCGCGGCCATCACCAGCGCGCTCCAGATCTGCACGGTCTGGCCGTAATAGGAGCCGGACAGCAGCCGGGCGCCCAAGCCCGCCTGCCCGCCGGTCGGCAGCTCCGCGACGATGGCGCCGACGACGCTGGCGGCGACCGCGATCTTCAGGCTGGTGAACAGGTAGGGCAGGGAGGCCGGCAGGCGCAGCAGGCGGAAGGTCTGGGCCGTCCCGGCGCTGTAGGTCCGCATCAGGTCCAGCGTCAGCGGATCGGCGGAGCGCAGTCCCTTGACCATGCCGATGGTGATCGGGAAGAAGCACAGATACATGGCGATGATCGCCTTGGGCAGCAGGCCGGTGAAGCCGATGTTGCCGAGGATCACCACGATCATCGGCGCGATGGCCAGGATCGGCACGGTCTGGGAGGCGATGACCCAGGGCAGCAGGCTCGATTCCAGCGTGCGCGCCTGGACGATCCCCGCCGCCAGCGCCACGCCCAGCACCACCCCCATGCCGAAGCCGGCCAGCGCCGCCCCGGCGGTGACGCCGGTGTGGTAGAGCAGATTGCGGATGCTGGTCACCGGATGGCCGGTCAGGGAGTTGTAGAGGTCGAGCGCCACCTGGTCCGGCGTCGGCAGGATCGGCCGCTTCATCGCCAGCGTGGCGCGGATCAGGTCGGCGGCGGTCCAGCTTTGGCCGGCGCGGTTCAGCGCATCCGCCGCCATCGGCGCGTTCAGCCAGACGGCCCCCGAATACCACAGCACCAGCACCGCCAGCGCCATGACCGCCACCGGCAAGGAGCCCTTAGTCGTCATAGCTGTGGCCCTCCATCAGCCCTTCGCGGACGCGGTGGGCGATGCGCTGGAATTCCGGGCTTTCGCGGATGTCCAGCCTGCGCTCGCGCGGCAGGTCGCAGTCGATGACGTCGAGGATGCGGCCGGGCCGCGGGCTCATCACCACGATGCGGGTGGAGAGGAACACCGCCTCGGCGATGGAATGGGTGACGAAGATGCAGGTCTTGCGGGTGCTGAGCCACAGGCGGGTGAGCTGCAAATTCAGGTGGTCGCGGGTGATCTCGTCGAGCGCGCCGAACGGCTCGTCCATCAAGAGCAGGTCGGGATTGAAGGCGAGAGCGCGGGCGATGGACACCCGCTGCTGCATGCCGCCCGACAGCTGCCAGGGGAATTTGCGCTCGAATCCCGCCAGGCCGACCAGTTCCAGCTGTTCGCGGGCGCGGGCTTGCCGTTCGGCCTTGGGCAGACCCATGATCTCCAGCGGCAGCGTGACGTTGCGCTCCACACTGCGCCACGGATAGAGCGCCGGGGCCTGGAAGACATAGCCATAGGCCCGCTTCAGCCGTGCCTGTTCCGGCGTCATGCCGTTGACCGTCACCTCGCCGGAGGTCGGCTGTTCCAGGTCGGCGACCACCCGCATCAGGGTCGTCTTGCCGCAGCCGCTGGGGCCGATCAGCGAGATGAAGTCGCCCTTGGAAATGGACAGGCTGACGTCGCTCAGTGCGTAGACCGGATGGTCGGCGGCCTGATAGGTCAGGGTCAGGTTGCGGATGTCGACGATGGTGCGCGGCGCCGCCTGGGTGGCAGGCGGACCCAGAGTGAGCGGTGCGGGCTGGGCGGCTGGCACGGCGTTCGTCCCTTCGCGTTGTCGTCTGTCGCGGGGGACGGGAGCAAGAAGCGAGCCAGACGGCGCGGCGGTGGGAGTGCTGGTGGCTACTGGATTGATTCGGCAGTTTTAAAACCTGTCCGTTGGGACAGGAACTGACGGGGCGGACAATGTTCGTCCGCGTGCGTTTCGTCAGGCGCGCACAATTTTCGGGCTGAGGCTGAGTGGGTGGTGAATTTTCAGGCAGGGACGGGAATGGCTCCCTTTCCTCCTAGGAGAGGGGGATTGGTGGTTGGGGAGAGGGAACCTATGTCCTTGCCAGTCCCGCCCCGTCGCCGCTAACTGTCGGGACGGCCAATGAACTCCTGGTTCCCATGCTCGACAGTTTCCTGCTCGCCTTCACCGCCCTGTTCTCCATCGTCAATCCGCTGGCGATGGCGCTGATCTTCAGCCAGGTGACGGCGGACAGCAGTCCGCGCGACCGGGCGTGGCTGGCCGGGCTGGTCAGCCTCTATTCGGCCATCGTCATGCTGACCGCGCTGTGGGCGGGCGCCTATGTGCTGAACTTCTTCGGCGTGTCGATGGCGGCGCTGCGGATCGCCGGCGGCTTCGTCGTCGCCGAACGGGCCTGGGCGCTGCTGACCGCGCCGGAACGGCACGAGGAGCGCAAGCAGGAACAGGCGGCCCCGACCGGCGATAACGACCGGCTGGCGGAATCGGCCTTCTTCCCGATGACGATTCCCTTCACCACCGGGCCGGGCACCATCGCCGTCGCCATCGCACTCGGTTCCACCCGCCCGGCGAGCGGGTCCGGCGCGCTGATGGAGTTCTTCCTGGGCATGTCGGGGGCGGCGCTGGCGATCGCCGCGCTGATCTGGCTGTCCTACCGCTCCGCCGACCGCATCGTCGCCTTTCTCGGCCCGCGGCGGGTGCGGGTGCTGACCCGGCTGTTCGCCTTCCTGCTGTTCTGCGTCGGCGTCCAGATCCTGCTGACCGGTGTTCTGGACGCCTTCCCGCTGCTGTCGCAGAAGGGCTGAGTCTTCTTATCGGGCATAAAGCCTGACATGTCGGGCTTTACGCCCGCCCTCGAACGGCGGGCGCGGCCGTCCGGCCGCTTGCCTTCGCAGGCATGGGCCTGCGGGGCCTCGGTCGCGGCCCTTACCGCCGAGCGTAAGGCTCGGCGGTATCAGCCCTTCGGACGCAGATCCTGCACGCGCTTGGCCTTGCCGATGGAGCGGGCGATGCCGCCGGGTTCGACGATCTCGACGCGGGTGCTGATGCCGATCAGCGACTTGATCGAATGCTGCAGGTGCTTGGCGTGGCCCTCCCATTCCGACGGGTGGATGTCCTCGTGCATCTCCACCCGGACGGCGAGGTTGTCCATGTGCCCGTCGCGGCTCACCACCAGCTCGTAATGGGGGGCGAGGGCGGGGATCTTGCAGATCAGCTCCTCGACCTGGGTCGGGAAGACGTTCACGCCGCGGATGATGAGCATGTCGTCGGAGCGGCCGGTGATCTTGTCCATCCGCCGCATGCCGCGGGCGGTGGGCGGCAGCAGCCGGGTCAGGTCGCGGGTGCGGTAGCGGATGACCGGCATGCCCTGCTTGGTCAGCGTGGTGAAGACCAGTTCGCCGTAGGAGCCGTCGGGCAGCACCTCGCCGGTGTCGGGGTCGATGATCTCGGGATAGAAATGGTCCTCCCAGATCACCGGGCCGTCCTTGGTCTCCACGCATTCGGACGCGACGCCCGGCCCCATCACCTCCGACAGGCCGTAGATGTCCACCGCGTGGATGTTGAAGGTGCGCTCGATCTCCTCGCGCAGCGCGCCGGTCCAGGGCTCGGCGCCGAAGATGCCGACGCGCAGGCTGGTGCCGCGCGGGTCGATGCCCTGGCGGCGCATCTCGTCGGCGATGTTCAGCATGTAGGACGGCGTGACCATGATGATGGTCGGCTTGAAGTCCCGGATCAGCTGGACCTGCTTCTCGGTCTGGCCGCCCGACATCGGCACCACGGCGCAGCCCAGCCGCTCCGCCCCGTAATGGGCGCCGAGGCCGCCGGTGAACAGGCCGTAGCCGTAGGCGATGTGGACGATGTCGTTGCGCGTGCCGCCCGCCGCGCGGATCGAGCGGGCGACGACTTCCGCCCACACGTCGATGTCGCCCTTGGTGTAGCCGACCACCGTCGGCCGCCCGGTGGTGCCGCTGGAGGCATGGACGCGCACGATGTCCTCCATCGGCACGGCGAACATGCCGTAGGGGTAGGCGCGGCGCAGGTCGTCCTTCACGGTGAAGGGGAACAGCGCCAGATCCTTCAGTTCCTTGAAGTCGTCGGGATGGACGCCCTTCGCCTCGCACTTGGCGCGGAAGGATTCGACGTTGGCGTAGGAATGACGGAGCGACCATGCCAGCCGCTCCGTCTGCATCGCCGTGATCTCGTCGCGGCTGGCGAACTCGTAGCGGTCCATGCCGGCCTTGGTCTGGTTCACGCCGCTGTCGGTCATGATGGACATGGTGCGCTTCTCCCCTTCGTAACGATGCCCGGCGCTTGGCGGCCGGTTGCCGGTTTTCGTTCAGACCCGCTCCACCATCATGGCGATGCCCTGGCCGACGCCGATGCACATGGTGCAGAGCGCGCGGGCCGCCTTGCGGTCCTCCAGCTCCATCACCGCGCTGGCGACCAGACGGGTGCCGCTGGCGCCCAGCGGATGGCCCAGCGCGATGGCGCCGCCATTCGGGTTCACATGCTCGGCATCGTCGGGCAGGCCCAGCATCCGCAGCACGGCGAGGCCCTGGGCGGCGAAGGCCTCGTTCAGCTCGATCACGTCGACGTCGCCGATGGTCAGGCCGAGGCGGGCCAGCAGCTTCTGCGTCGCCGGGGCCGGACCGATGCCCATCACGCGCGGGGGGACGCCGGCCACGGCGGTGCCGAGGATGCGGGCGCGCGGGGTCAGGCCATAACGCTTCACCGCATCGGCCGAAGCCACGATCACCGCGGCGGCGCCGTCATTGACGCCGGACGCGTTGCCGGCGGTCACGCTGCCGCCCTCCTTGCGGAAGGGGGTGGAGAGCTTGGCCAGCGCCTCCAGCGTGGTGTCGGGGCGCGGATGCTCGTCGGCGGCGACCACCGTCGGCTCGCCCTTGCGGCGGGGGATGCGGACCGGGACGATCTCGCGGGCGAGGCGCCCGGACTCCTGGGCGCGGCCGGCGCGCTGCTGGCTGCGGACGGCGAAGGCGTCCTGGTCGGCGCGGGAGACGGCGTAGTCGGCGGCGACGTTCTCCGCCGTCTCCGGCATGCTGTCGACGCCGAACCTCGCCTTCATCAGCGGATTGACGAAGCGCCAGCCGATGGTGGTGTCGAAGATCTCCGCCTGCCGGGAGAAGGCGCTGTCGGACTTGCCCATGACGAAGGGGGCGCGGGTCATGCTCTCCACCCCGCCGGCGACGATCAGCTCGGCCTCGCCGGACCTGATGGCGCGGGCGGCCATGCCGATGCTGTCCATGCCGGAGCCGCAGAGGCGGTTGACCGTGGTGCCCGGCACCGTCTCGGGCAATCCGGCCAGCAGCGCGGCCATGCGGGCGACGTTGCGGTTGTCCTCGCCGGCCTGGTTGGCGCAGCCGAGGATCACGTCGTCGACGGCGGACCATTCGATGCCGGGATTGCGCTCCATCAGGGCCTTCAGCGGCACCGCGGCGAGGTCGTCCGGGCGCACCGGGGCCAGCCCGCCGCCGTAACGGCCGAAGGGTGTGCGGACGGCATCGCAGATGTAGGCTTCACGCATGGTTCGCTCCAGAAACAAACAAATGGGGATCGTGGGCGTGGCTGCCAGGGGCGGTCACGTTTCCCGGATCACTCGACCGGGATCACGGTCCCCGAGATGCGCGCCGACTGGCCGCGGAACAGGCCGACGACCGTGCCATCCTGGTTGGTGACGGTGACGTCGTAGACGCCGGAGCGGCCCCGCTTGTGGACCTCCCGGCACTCGGCGGTCAGCACGTCGCCCAGCTTCGCCGGAGCCGGGAAGGTGATGGAGCAGCCCGCCGCCACCGTCACCTCGTTCGCCGCGTTGCAGGCATAGGCGAAGGCGGTGTCGGCCAGCGTGAAGGTCATGCCGCCATGGCCGATGTCGTGGCCGTTCACCATGTCCTTGCGCACGGTCATCGTCATGCGGGCATAGCCGGGGGCGATCTCCAGCAGCTCGATGCCATGGGCCTGGGCGCAATGGTCGCGCTCGTACATGCCGCGTCCGACCGCTTCGGCCAATTTCTGAAGATCGGCGGATTGGGGGTCGGTGTGGATCTCAGCCATGGAAGCGGTTTCCTCCGGAAATCTTGCGGCGCAGAAGCGCCGAGGCGCGGTAGCGGTCCTCGCCATAGGTGCGGGCCAGGGCGTCGAGCACGCCCAGGACATGGGGCAGGCCAACGCGGTCGGCCCAGGCCAGCGGACCCAGCGGGTAGTTCACGCCCTTGGTCATCGCGGTGTCGATGTCGGCGGCGCTGGCCACCCCCTGCATCGCCGCGTCCGCCGCCTCGCTGGCGAGCATGGCGACGGTGCGCATCACCACCAGACCGGGGGCGTCGTCGATCACCGACACCGACTTGCCCAGCGCCTGGAACAGCCCGACGGCGGCGGCGAGCGCCTCGGACGGCGTGCCGTCGGCGGGGGCCAGCGCCACGCGGGCGGCCTTGGCATAGTCGAGCGCGAGGTCGAACAGCACCAGCGGGGCGATGCCCTCCTCGGCCCCGCGGGCGGTGGCGGTGCGGCCGTCGGTCAGGGCCAGCGTGACGCCGTCCACCAGCAGCACGCCGTTGCCGGCGGTCTCCTCCACCGGGATGCCGGCCTCGCGCAGCAGCCCGGTCAGAGCCGCGGCGGGGCCGAGGCCGCCCTGCACGGTCACGCGCCGCGGCCTGGCGGCGGGTTCGGCGCTGCGCGGCACCGGCTTGGCGGCGCCGGGGGCGTGGTCGTAGAAGCCCCGGCCGGTCTTGCGGCCGAGGCGCCCGGCCTCGACCAGTTCCTGCTGGATGAGCGAGGGCTGGAAGCGCGGGTCGCCGAAATAGGCGGCGTGGACCGAGCGGGTGACGGCGAAGTTCACGTCATGGCCGATCAGGTCCATCAATTCGAACGGCCCCATGCGGAAGCCGCCGGCCTCGCGCATCACGGCGTCGATGGTGGCGGGATCGGCCGCCTGTTCCTGCACCAGCCGCAGCCCTTCGGCGTAGAAGGGGCGGGCGACGCGGTTGACGATGAAGCCGGGGGTCGAGCGGCAGCGCACCGGGCTCTTGCCCCAGGCCTTCGCGGTGTCGGACAGCGTGTCGAGCACCGATGCATCGGTGGCGAGCCCGCTGACGATCTCCACCAGAGCCATCAGCGGCGCCGGGTTGAAGAAATGCAGGCCCGCCAGCCGTTCCGGCCGCCGCACCCCGGCGCCGATGGCGGTGACGGACAGCGACGAGGTGTTGGTGGCGAGGATGGCGTCCTCGCCGACGATGTCCTCCAGCTCGGCGAACAGGCGGCGCTTGACGTCGGGATCCTCGACGATGGCCTCCACCACCAGTCCGGCGGGGGCGAGGTCGGACAGACCGTCGACGGCGCGCAAGCGGGCCACGGTGGCGTCGCGCTCCGCCGCCGTGCGCTTGCCCTTTTCGACCAGGGCGGTCAGGGCCTTGGCGATGGACGCGACGGCGGCCTGGGCGGCGCCGGGGCGGGTATCGACCAGCAGGACCGGGTGGCCGGCCTGGGCCGCGACCTGGGCGATGCCCTGGCCCATGGCGCCGGCCCCGACCACCGCGACGGTGACGGAGGGATCGAGCGCCGCCATCACCGCCCCTCGAACTTCGGCGCGCGTTTCTCGACGAAGGCGGCGACGCCCTCGCGGTAATCCTGCGTGCGACCGGCCTCGCGCTGGAGGTCGCGCTCCAGGTCGAGCTGGGTGTCGAGATCGTTGGCGGAGGAGGCGTTGAGCGCCTGTTTGATGAGGGCGAGGCCGCGCGTCGGCTGGGTGGCGAGCTGGCGGGCGAGCGCGCCGGCCTCCGCCATCAGCTTGTCGTCGTCCACCGCCTTCCAGATCATGCCCCAGGCTTCCGCCTGCTCGGCCGAAACCTTGTCGCCCAGCATGGCGAGGCCCATGGCGCGGGCTTGGCCGACCAGACGCGGCAGGGTCCAGGTGCCGCCGCTGTCGGGGATCAGCCCGATCTTGCAGAAGGCCTGGATGAAGCTGGCGGAGCGCGCCGCCAGCACGATGTCGCAGGCCAGCGCGATGTTGGCGCCCGCCCCGGCGGCGACGCCGTTGACGGCGCAGACCACCGGCATCGGCAGGGCGCGCAAGGACCGGACCAGCGGGTTGTAGTTTGTCTCGATCGACACGCCGAGGTCGGGGCCCTGGGCGCCCGGCGCGACGGCGCGGTCGGACAGATCCTGCCCGGCGCAGAAGCCGCGCCCGGCGCCGGTCAGCAGCAGGCAGCGCACGGCCTTGTCGTCGCGCACCTCGCGGACGGCCTCGCGCAGCTCCTCGTGCATGGCCGCGGTGAAGCTGTTCAGCCGGTCGGGCCGGTTCAGCGTGATCGTGGCGACGCCGTCGGCGATGTCGAGGAGGATGGTCTTTTCAGTGGTCCCCATTTTCTCGCTCACTGCGCGGCCTCCAGAACCGGAACGCGGCTCTGCACCACGCGGAAGCGGTTGGCGACGAAGGCGAGGTCGCACAGCGCGGCGTTGGCCGCCGGGTTGGCGCCGGTGCCGTGGAAATCGCTGAAGGCCGCCGACTGGTTGACGAAGACGCCGCCGGTGAGGTTGACCGACAGGGCGACGCCGGCCTCGACGAACAGGTCGGTCGCCTGCTCGATCAGCTGCGGGTCGGTGCTGTAGAGGCCGGTGGTCAGCGCGCCCTTGCTGCGGGTCAGGCGGGCGGCGCGTTCCAGGCTGTCGGCGGTGCTGTCGGTCTTCACGATGATGGAGATCGGGCCGAACAGCTCATGGCCGTACTTGTCCTCGTCGGCCGCATCCATGGTCAGGATCAGCGGGGTGCGGATGCGGGCGTCGGGGAATTTCGGATGGGTGATGGCGCGCGACGGCAGCACGACGGTGCCGAGCTTCGCCGCCTCGTCGATGCGGGCCAGCGTGGCGTCGGACTGGATGGCGCCCAGCACCTCCACCGCGCGTTCCGGGTCGGACAGGAACTTGTCGACGCCGGCGGCCAGCGCCGAGACGACCTGATCGAAGCTCATCCGCTCCGGCCCGGCCTGGATGCCGTCCTTGGGCACGAAGATGACCTGGGTCGTCGTGCACATCTGCCCGGAATAGAGGCTGAGCGTGAAGGCGAGGTTGCGCACCATGCCCTTGGGGTCGTCGGTGCCGTCGATCACCACCGTGTTGACGCCGGCCTTCTCGGTGTAGACCTGGGCCTGGCGGGCGTTCTGCTCCAGCCAGTCGCCGAAGCCGGTCGAGCCGGTGTAGTCGATCACCGCCACTTCCGGCCGCAGGGCCAGATCCTTGGCGATCGAGTCGCCGATCGCCAGCGTGACGAGGTTGGGGTCGAGCCCGCAGTCCGCCAGCACCTCGCGCGCGACCTTCACGGTGATGGCCAGCGGCAGGATGGCGGTCGGGCCGGGCTTCACGATCACCGCGTTGCCGGTGACGAGGCTGGCGAACAGGCCGGGATAGCCGTTCCAGGTCGGGAAGGTGGCGCAGCCGATGACCAGCCCGACGCCGCGGCCGACCACCTCGAAACGCTTGTCCATCACCAGCGGCGGGTTCTTGCCCTGCGGCTTCTCCCAGCGGGCGGCCGGGGTCTGGTCGGTCATCGCCTTCCAGCCATAGGCGACGGCTTCCAGCCCGCGGTCCTGGGCGTGCGGGGCGCCGGCCTGGAAGGCCATCATGAAGGCCTGCCCGGTGGTGTGCATCACCGCGTTGGCGATCTCGAAGCTGCGGGCGTTCAGCCGCTTCAGAATTTCCAGGCAGACGCCGGCCCGGCCGTTCGGACCCGCCTTGCGCCAGCCCGGCATCGCCGCCTTGGCCGCCTTCACCAGCGCATCGACGTCCGACACCGGATAGGTGATGCCGAGGTCGAAGCCGAAGGGCGAGCGCTCACCCCCCGCCGTTCCGGTGACGCCCGGCTGGTCCAGCTCGAAGGGCTTGTCGCGGCAGGCGGCGAAGGCCGCCTCGCCATCGGCCGCCGCCGTCTCGCCATAGGCGCGCGGGCTCGGCATTTCGGGGAAGGCCGACCAGTAGGCGCGGCTGCGGCAGGCCTCGACGGCCTTCTGCAGCGTCGCCTCGTGCGTCTCGAACAGCGCTTGCGGGGTGGTGGTCATGGCGGGGCGTTTCCTTTTTCTCGTTGGCTGGGCGGCGTCGGATCAGGCGGCGTCGAAGTCGATGACGACCCGCTCGGTCAGCGGGCGCGACTGGCAGGTCAGGACATAGCCGGCCTCGACCTCCCACGGTTCGAGCGAGTAGTTCTCGGCCATCTCCACCTTGCCTTCGCGGATCTTGGCGCGGCAGGTGCAGCAGACGCCGGACTTGCAGGAATAGGGCAGGTCGGCGCCGTGCCGGTGGGCGGCGTCGAGGATGCTCTCGCCGTCGTAGGCCAGCGTGAATTCCTTGCGCTTGCCGTCCTGGAGGATGGCGATGCTCACGGCGTCGGTGGGGGTGTCGGCAGCCGCCTTCTTCACGGCCGGGCGCGCGGAGGTCGGGGTGCCGAACAGCTCGACATGGATGTTGGCGGGCGGCGTGCCGCAGGCGGCCAGGGCGTCGCGCACCTCCTCCACCATCGGCTGGGGGCCGCAGAGGAAGGCGGCGTCGATGTCCTCCGCCTTCAACGGGCCGGCGCACAGCTCGCGCACCAGACCGGCGCCGATGCGCCCGCCCAGCAGCCCGGCCTCTTCCGGCTCGCGGCTCAGCACATGGTGGATGACCAGCCGGCCCATGTAGCGGTTCTTCAAATCCTCCAGTTCTTCCCGGAAGATGATGGAGGAGACGGTGCGGTTGCCGTAGACCAGCAGGAAGCGGCTCTTCGGCTCCTGCGCCAGCACGGTCTTCAGGATCGACATCACCGGGGTGATGCCGCTGCCGGCGGCGAAGGCGACATAGGTGCGGGCGGCGTTCGGGTCGATGGGCGTATGGAAGCGCCCCATCGGCGTCATCACCTCCAGCACGGCGCCCGGCGCCAGCGACTGGTTGGCGTGGGTGGAGAACAGGCCGCCATCGACCCGCTTCACCGCCACGCGCAGCTCGCCGTCGCCCACGCCGGAGCAGATGGAGTAGGAGCGCCGCACCTCCTGGTCGCCGATATGGGTCTTGAGGGTGAGGTACTGGCCCTGGACGAAGCGGAAGCGGTCGGCGAGATCGGCCGGCACGTCGAAGGCGATCGACACGGTGTCCGCGGTTTCCCGCCGGCACTCGCGGATGGTCAGCGGGTGGAAGCTGGGGGTGGTCATGGGGTGGTCCTCGGTCGGGCCGGTTGGGGGCGGGCCGGTGGAGTGGTGGGGGCAACGCGGCCGGCGCTTCCACTCAATGGCATTTGAACACGTCGAACGGTTCGAGGCAGACGTTGCAGGCGTGCAGAGCCTTGCAGGCGGTGGAACCGAAGCGGCTGATCTGGCGGGTATCCTCCGATCCGCAGCGCGGGCAGGCGATCGTTTCCTCCGGTGCGGTCAGGGCGCGCTTGCCCGATGCCGGCGGCGGAACGATGCCGACCTCGGCCAGCTTCTCGCGGCCGGTGTCGCTGATCCAGTCGGTCGTCCAGGGCGGGGCGATCACCACCGAGACGCGGGCGTTGAGCCCGGCACGGGCGAGCGCGGTTTCCGCCTCCAGCACGATGACATTCGTCGCCGGGCAGCCGGAATAGGTCGGCGTCAGGGCCACCGACAGCTGCCCCTCCGCGTCCGCCGACACCGCGCGGACGATGCCGAGATCGACGATGCTCAGCACCGGGATCTCCGGATCCATCACCCCGGCCAGCGCGTCCCAGGCGGCCTTCACCACCGCATCGGCGCCCGGTTCCGGTCCCCAGCAGCCTGCTGCATCCGGCATCTCGCCCTCACCACGTCGCGTCGGGATAGGCGCGCGGCAGGAACTGCATCTCGGCCAGAAGATAGCCCAGATGCTCGCTGTGCTCGCCGCGGCGGCCGCCCTTCTGCATCCAGCCGTCGGCCGGGCGGTCGAGCGTCGCCTCCTCCAGCACCGCGTCGACGCGGGCGGTCCAGGCGGCCTTCAGCTCGGCCGGGTCGGGGAGGATGCCGGCGGCGACCAGCGCCTGTTCGGCCTCGTCCCGCTCGAACATCTCGCCGGTGTAGGGCCAGAGGCGGCCGAGGGCGTCGGCGACCTTGGCATGGCTGACGTCGGTGCCGTCGCCCAGCCGCACCACCCAGTCGCCGCTGTGGCGGACATGATAGCGCACCTCCTTCACCGCCTTGGCGGCGATGCCGGCCAGCGTCGCGTCCGTCGAGGCGCAGAGCCGCTCGTACAGCTCCACCGCCCAGGAATCGTGCAGGAACTGGCGGACGATGGTGTGGCCGAAGTCGCGGTTGGGCTGCTCGGCCAGCAGGTGGTTGCGGTAGTCGAAGACGTCGCGCCGGTAGGCGAGGCGGTCCTCGTCGCGGCCCTTGCCCTCCAGTTCGCCGGCATAGGTCAGCAGCATCCGGGCGTGGCCGACGAGGTCGAGCGCGACGTTGGTCAGCGCGATGTCCTCTTCCAGCTCCGGCGCATGGCCGCACCATTCCGACAGCCGGTGCCCCAGCACCAGCGACGTGTCGCCCAGCCGCAGCGCGGTGGCGAACAGCGATTCCCTGAGAAGATCCGTGCTCATCAGATGTGCGTCCCGCTAGATGTTTTTGACGTCGGCGGGGATGTCGTAGAAGGTCGGATGGCGGTAGACCTTGTCGTCGGCCGGATCGAACAGGCTGGCCTTCTCCGACGGGTCGGAGGCGGCGATGCTGGCGGCGGGAACCGCCCAGATGCTGACGCCCTCGCCCCGGCGGGTGTAGACGTCGCGGGCGTTGTCCAGCGCCATGCGGGCGTCGGCGGCGTGCAGGCTGCCGACATGCTTGTGCGACAACCCGTTCTTCGGCCGGATGAAGATCTCGAACAGCGGCCAGTCCTTACGATCGGTGTTTGGGCGATCCATCGTCTCTTCCCCTCGGAATTCCTTGGTCAGCCGGCCTTCTTCAGGGCGCGCTGCTTGCGTTTGGCGGCATGGGCGACGGCGGCCTCGCGCACCCAGGCGCCGTCGTCCCACGCCTTGCGGCGGGCCTCGATGCGCTCGCGGTTGCAGGGGCCGTTGCCCTTCAGGATCTCGTTGAACTCGGTCCAGTCGATGGCGCCGAATTCGTAATGGCCGGTCTCGGCGTTGAAGCGCAGCTCCGGGTCCGGGATGGTCAGCCCGAGGAACTCCGCCTGCGGCACCGTGGCGTCGACGAAGCGCTGGCGCAGCTCGTCGTTGGAGAAGCGCTTGATCTTCCAGGCCATGTTCTGGGCGGAGTGGGCGGACTGGTCGTCCGACGGGCCGAACATCATCAGCGACGGCCACCACCAGCGGTTCAGCGCGTCCTGCGCCATCCGCTTCTGCTCCGGCGTGCCCTGGGCCAGCGCCAGCATCAGCTCGTAGCCTTGGCGCTGGTGGAAGCTCTCCTCGCGGCAGATGCGGACCATGGCGCGGGCGTAGGGTCCGTAGGAGCAGCGGCAGAGCGGCACCTGGTTCATGATCGCCGCGCCGTCCACCAGCCAGCCGATGGCGCCGATGTCGGCCCAGGTCGGGGTCGGGTAGTTGAAGATGCTGGAATACTTGGCCTTGCCCGACAGCAGCTGGCCGACCAGCTCGTCGCGCGAAACGCCCAGCGTCTCCGCCGCGCTGTAGAGGTAGAGACCGTGTCCGCCCTCGTCCTGCACCTTGGCCAGCAGGGCGACCTTGCGGCGCAGCGTCGGCGCGCGGGTGATCCAGTTCCCTTCCGGCAGCATGCCGACGATTTCCGAATGGGCGTGCTGCGAGATCTGGCGGACCAGCGTGCGGCGGTAGCCCTCCGGCATCCAGTCGCGCGGCTCGATCTTCTCTTCGGCGTCGACGCGCTCCTGGAAGCGGCCCTGGAGAGCGGCTTCCTGTTCCGTCACCAGCCGGGGAGACGGTTGAGCGCACTGCTCGGTCTTGGCATCCAAACCCTGCGTGTACATCGGCATCCCCGAGATGGATTGCGCGTCCAGCGAACAATTTCTCAAGGAAAAATATGATACAGATCAAGGCCTGTAAAGCGGAATTGTGTGTCGCTTTAGGGGTGGGGCGGAGGGAATGGTAAAGATATAATGTTATCAAATAATTAGGGTAATGACCGAAGGATCGGCTTGGGTGGCGTGCTGCTGGAAAATGGCGCATGGAGGCGCCCGCCGATACAGAGGCGGTGCATATTCCCGGAATTTGTGCGATGCGGAAGAGGCGGGCTGAAGGGGGAGGGGCGCCGCCTCGGGCGTAACCGACCATGCCGGTGGGACTATCCCCTCTCCCACCGGGTGAGGGGGGATCTGCCGCCGGGCCGTCGCCAACCCGGAGTGAGCTTACGCCTTCGGGCGGCCTTCGTCGTCCGGGCGGGCGCCGTTGTCGTGATGTTGGACGCCGGAGAAGGTGCGCTCCAGGCGGCGGGGAGCGCGGATCAGGTGGAGATACAGCTCGTCGAACTGGCCGACGGAGGCGAGCTGGCGCACATCGTTGACGGTGATGCGCTGGCCGTTCAACTCGATCAGGCCGCTGTCGCGCAGGCGGCGGAGGGTGCGGTTGATGTGGACGATGCTCAGCCCCAGCGCATCGGCCAGAATTTCCTGCGTCACCGGCAGCACGAAATGACCGTCGGTCGCCATGTTGACGATGCTGAGCCGGCGCAGAAGCTCCACGATCAAGTGGGCGGTGCGCTCCAGCGCGGTGCGCCGGCCCAGGCTGAGCAGGCGTTCGGCGACGATGGCCTCCTCCCGCGCGCCGGACCAGGCGAGGGCGGCGGCAAGCCGCGGGAAGGAGCGGAAAAGCTCGCCGATCCGTTCCGGCGGAAAGCTCGCCACCTCCACCGCGGTCAGGGTGGTGACGCTGTGGTCGGCGGCTTCGAACAACGTGCAATACATGCCGATGATATCGCCGGGGAGGACGAAGTTCACCACCTGCCGCCGCCCGTCCGGCAAGGCTTTGTGACGGATCGCCCAGCCGTCGCGCATGATGCGGACATCCCGGAAAATCTCGCCCTGTTGGAGAAGATCGGTCCGGGGTGGCTCTCGCACGACCGTCCTTTCCAGATCGGAAAGGTGTAATTTCTCCTCATCCGACAGAACGAGGTAGCTGCTCAATTTGAGCCACAATGGAGTGGGGTCGAGGGTGCGGCTCGCCTGGGCGCGAGGCATGGTCGTCTCTTTGCCTTCTTTGTCCTATTATTGGCACCTTAATAAACGGAAGCGCAGATCAACATGTTCCCCATTGTGTCGAAGGTTTAAGGCTTTCGGTAAATGGGGATACAGCATAGGTTAATTGGCCGGATATTTTTCTCGAATGTGTTGTGACGCACTCCTGACCCTGCTGTTGTTCCTATGCCTTTTGCGATGTCGGACAGGCAGCACCGGCACCGGAGGGCGGTGCAGGGAACAACCGGACGGGGGGCGTGATGACGGCGGAGGAAGAGGCGGCGGGCATGGCCGCTCTCTCGATTTGTGAATCGCTGGTGATTGCAATGGTTGAAAAGGGCCTCCTCACGCCCGACGAGGCGCGGGGCGCACTGGAAGACGCCGCGGCGGCCCATCTGCGGCAGGAGACACGAGACCCGGCAGGCCGCCAGGAGATGGCGGTGCGCGCCATAGAGCGGCTCGCTCTCCAGGTCTATGCCGCCGGGCAGTTCCAGAGCGGGTAGCGTGCCGACGGCAGGAAGCGGCCGGCTGCCGCGACTCAGCCTTCCATGAAGGCCGAATCGCTGCGGCCGGCGCTCCCGGTTGCGGGGTCCGCGGAGGGGCCATGGGAGGAGCCGGGGTTGCGGTCCGGTCCGCCCAGCAGCGCGTCGCTCAGCAACCGCGCCACCTCCTTGGCGGCGATGGGCTTGTGCAGGATGCGGTAGCCGCTGGCCTCGGCATCGACGATGCGTTCGGGCGCGGTGTCGCCGGTCAGCACGACGCTGAGAGGCGCCGCGTGCCCCTGTTCCGTCAGCGCGGCCTCCACCGCATGGATCGCCTGCAGCCCGGTGGCTCCCGCCTCCAGCCGGAAATCGGCGATCACCAGATCGGGCGGGCGCGGCTGCATCCGCAGCAGGTGGAGCGCATGGCCGGCGCTGTCCGCCGCGATGGCCCGCCAGCCGAGATCCTCGATCAGCAGGGTCAATCCCTCGCGCACCAGCGGGTCGTCGTCGATCACCAGCGCGATGCCGCGCCCCGGTTGCGGGGCCTGCTCCGCCGCCGCCGCCGCAGGGGCGATGGCCGGCGCGGCCAGGGCCGGCATCGGGATCTCCAACGTGAAGCAGGAGCCGCGGTTGGGCCGGGACGCGACATGCACCCGGTACCCCAGCAGCCGCGCCAGCCGCTCGACGATGGCGAGTCCCAGTCCCAGCCCCTTGCCGCGGTCGCGGGCGGGGTTGGAGACCTGGTAGAACTCGTGGAAGATGCGTTCCAGATGCTCCGGCTGGATGCCGATGCCGGTGTCGAAGATCTGGATCCGCAAAACCCCGGAGCCGCGGCGGCAACCCAGCAGGATGCGGCCACGGTCGGTGTAGCGCAGCGCGTTCTCCACCAGATTGCGGATGATCCGCTCCAGCAGGGCAGGGTCGGCGTTCAGCGTCACGTCGGTGGGGACGCTGCGGAAGGCGACGCCCTTCTCCGCGGCGCGGAGCCGGTATTCCTCCTCCAGCCGCGCGAAGATGGCGCCGAGCGACACCGCCTGCACGCTGGGGGAGACGGTGCCGGCATCCAGCTTTGAGATGTCCAGGATGGCGTCGAGCAGCCGGCACAGCGCATCCATCGACGCCTCCAGGCTGCCGACCAGCGTCGAGGCGGGATGGTCGCCCAGCCGCATCGCCAGCGCCGAGGTCAGCAGGACCAGCGACTGCACCGGCTGGCGCAGGTCGTGGCTGGCGGCGGCCAGGAAATGGGTCTTGGCGGCGTTGGCGCGCTCCGCCGCCATCAGCGCCATCACCGCCTCCTGGCGTGAGCGTTCCGCCTCGTTGCGGGCGCTTTCCGCCTCGGCGCGCGCCTGTTCGGCCCGTTTGGCCAGCGTGCGCTGGATGGTGATCTCCTCCGCCGCGCGCATCTCGCGCTCGCGCTGGATCGCCGCGATATGGTCCAGCATGGCATTGAAGCCGCGGGCCAGCGCAGACACCTCGTCGTTGCCGCGCACCCTGGCGCGCTGGCCGGTGAAGCCGTCGGTGGCGATCGAGCCGGCCAGCCGTTCCAGTTCGCGCAGGGACCGGGTCATGTGGCTGCCGACGGCGCGGCTGCCGATGTAGATCGCCAGCAGGGCGGCGAGGGCGACCATCCCGTAGGTGGGCAGCATCCAGGACAGCAGGGCGGTGGTCGGCGTGGCCGGCGCCTCCAGCCGGAGATAAATGCCGAGGGCCGACAGCCGATCCGACACGGTGAGCGGGACCGTCACTGCAATCCTGTCAGGGGCCAGCGGCTGCGGTTCGTCCCCCGTGTGCCGCAGTTCCGCTTTCGGATGCAGCACCAGGGAGTCGAGCAGAACCTTGTAGAGCAGCGCCCCTTCCGGCGAGCTGGTGCGGGAATAGATCAGCATCTCCGCCGCCAGCAGGTAATGGGTGCCGTTCTGATGGACCACGGTGGCGGCCGGCTTTCCGGCGGCGATGGCCGCGCGCAGCCAGGCCATGTCGGCGGGCTCGATGGACAGCGTGGCGGACTGGAGCCCGTTGTCGGCGATCGGATCCCCTTCGAAATCGGTGAAGACGATCGCCACCGGCACGCTGGCGATGTGATTGAAGCTGCCCAGGAAGGGGACCAGATAGGTTTCCTTGCCCGCGGAATCGACCAGCGCGGTGGCAAGCACGCTGTTGTCGGCCAGATCGCGCACGGTGGTGGCCAGCGTGTTGAGCAGCCCTTCCGTCTGGCGGGCGGCGAGGTTGGCGTTCGCTTCCACATTGGCGAGATGCTGGCCCGCCAGATGGCGGCTCGACACGACATAGAGGCTGGCGCCGATCAGGATGGCGATCAGCACGCCAAGCATCAGCGACACCAGCGCGAAGCGGCGGGCCAGCCGGCCGGAGGTCAGCATCCGCTGCGTCACGCTGGGGGCCGCGCTTGGCGGGATGGCGTTGGGGGGGCGGAAGGGATCGGGTCCGCTCATCGGCGCGCTCATTCCACCGGAACCAGCACGCCGTCGGCGCGGAAACGCGCCATCAGCAGGTCTTGCGGTCCCAGCGCCTCGTGCCGGCCGGGAGCGAAGGGGCGCTCGAAATCGCGGATCACCCCGCGGTAGGGACCGACCTGCTCCAGCGCGTCGCGCACGGCGGCCCGGTCGGTGGTGCCGGCGCGGTCGATCGCCAGCGCCAGGATGCGGGTCAGGTCGTAGGCGTGCAGGAAGCCGACCGGCGACACGATGTCTTCCGGCCGGTGGATGCCGAACAGGCGTCCGGCGGTCTCCAGGACCGGAGCCAGGCGTTCGGGCGGGATGAGGAAGGGGCTGACCGTCTGGATCACGGTGAAGTCGACGTTCTGCAGCGCCGGACCGGCCTGTCCCACGAAATCGCCGCCGGTGACGCCCCAATGGCTGAGGATCGGCAGCCGCCGGCCGGTCGGCAGGGCCGCCACCTCGCGCACCAGAACGGCGGCCTCGTCGTCGTTGGCGACCAGCAGGATGGCCTGGGCGCCGGCGGCCTCCAGCTCCTCGTATTTTTCGATCAGCGAGCGGTCGCGCCAGTTGTACCAGGCCGTGGCGACGATGCGGGGGCTGTCGCGCCCGGCGAGATGCCGGTTCGCCGCCTCCAGGTTGGAGCGTCCCCAGGCGGTATTGGTCAGCAGCAGGCCGATGCGGGTCAGCCCGCGGTCGGCGGCGCGCGTCAGCAGGAAGGGCATGGCCAGCCCGTCGCGCAAGGACAGGCGGAAGATGTAGTTGGGCTTCATCCCGTTGTCGATGATGCCGTCCGCCGACGACCAGGGCGCCAGGAACAGGGTGCGGGTCTGCTGCAGGATCGGCAGTTCCTCGATCACCACCGGGCTGTACCGGCCGCCGAACACCGCGACCAGCTCGGGGATGGTGGCGAGTTCCCGGATGTTCTTGATGCCGCGGGCGGAGATCGACCGGTGTTCGCGCGTGATCAGCGTCAGCGGCCGCCCGCCCAGCACGCCGCCCTGGCGGTTGATGTCGTCGATGGCGGTCAGGATGCCGCGCTCAATGGCTTCGGCCGAGGTGCTGTTGGTAAGCCCGAATTCGCCGTCCAGCGCCAGGATCACGGGTTCGGGCTTGGTCGCCGGCCTGTCGGCATCGGCCGCAAGCGCCGGCGCAGCCCAGGCGAGCGCAAGCAGAAGAAGTGCTGGCTTGAGAAGGCGGGTGGCTGCGGCAAACATTGTCCGTCGTTCGTTTGATACGGCGGACGGAAGGCGGGAGCTTCCGCGCGCGGAACGCGGCACTATGGGTGGGTGGAAGCCGTCGGGTCAATCTGCCCTTCGGCCGATCGGCGGCGCGGCCGATCCCTTGCCGTTCCGGCGGGTTCATCCCGGCCAGGACGGTTCATCATCGCGGACGGCACGCCAAGGGGCGGATGCGCCGCCCGAAAATTGGGCGGCGCAGGGTCGAAAGGCGGCGTCAGACCAGCTTGGCGGTCAGGCTGATCTGGGTGCCGGCGAGCGCCTTCGATACCGGGCAGTTAGCCTTGGCGCCGGCCGCCTGTTCCTGGAAGGCGGCGTCGTCGATGCCGGGGATCTCCGCCTCGCACTCCAGCTCGATCCGGCTGATGGCGAAGCCGGCGCCGGCCTTTTCCAGATGGACCTTGGCGGTGGTGTGGACGCGGGTGGGGGTGTGGCCGGCCTGGGCGAGTCCGGCGGACAGCGCCATGGAGAAGCAGCCGGCATGTGCCGCCGCGATCAGCTCCTCCGGATTGGTGCCCTGTCCGTTCTCGAAGCGCGACGGGAAGGAATAGTTGCCTTCAAAGGCGCCGCTGCCCAGCCGCATCGTGCCGCTGCCCGATTTCAGGTCGCCGCGCCATTCGGCGTCCGATTGCCGCATCGCCATGTCGGTTTCTCCCCTCTCAGGTCATGGTGGTTCCGGCCCGCGCATCGGGACCGGTCGGGCCTGACCTAGGGCGGCGGGGCGTCGCGGCCAGCCGCATAACACCTTCGCGTTGAACCGGCGCTCAGTGAACCGGCGCTCAGGCTTCCTGGACGGTTTCGATTTCCGACAGGTCGGACAGGCGGCGGGCCAGCCGTTCGGTGCAGCGGACCTCCAGGATGCCGAAGCCGGCATTGGGGGCGATGGCGTGCAGGTCGCCGGCCATGCCGTTCTCGCTGGCCAGCCGCCGCACGCGCTCCACCATGGCGTCCCGTTCCGGCCGGCCGGGGCGCAGTCCGGGCAGCGGCCGGGTGAAGTGGATCTTGTAGCGTTTGAAGATCGAAGGGGCCATCGGGTCACGGGTGCGAGGTGGGGGAGGCCGCCCGGGCAGAAGCCCGTGGGCGCCGTCCCCCGGAACTTGCACAGGTCTCGCACAGGCCGGGCATGGGATGCCAGCCCGAAAAGGCCCTATTTCCGCCGGCTACTTCCCGGGCTCGACATTCTCCGCGCCGGCGCGGGTGCCGCCGAAGCGGTCGGCGCCCTTGGCGTCGGGAGCATCCGGCTTCTTGTGGTTGCCGGTGTTCTGCTCGCCCTCGGTGTGGCGGATGGTCTCTTCGGTGTGGGGCTGCTTGTTCTGCGAACCGGTCATCGGAAGAAGTCTCCCATTATATAAGGTGTCCTCCCATCAACCGGATCGGGCGCCGATGGTTTCGGGCGCCCTACCGTTCCCGCGCGACCGCCTGCGCCACCGTCATCCACCGCTCCTCCTCGCCGGCCCCTTCATCCCCGCCGCGCAATGCACGCAAGGGGGGCCAGACGCCGAGCCGGCTGGAGCGCCGCAACGCGAAGAAGCGGTCGAGTTCCTCGTCGGTCGGCAGGCGGTCGCCCTTGCGCTGGTTGCAGCGGCGGTGCGCCAGCACGACATTGGCCGGATCGTCGATCCCGCCATAGGCCTGGGGGATGAGATGGTCGAAGGTCGCCTTCGCCCCCACCGGCCCGTCGCAGAAGAAGCAGCGCCCGCCCTGCTGGACGTCCATCAGTTCGGCATCGTCCGGGGTGACGGGCATGGCGCTCGCTCTTTCAAAGCGTTGCTGCTTCGAGGCGTTACAGGTCGCGCTCGACGCTGCCCCACAGGTCGTACTCGTCGGCATGCTCGATGGTGACGTCGACCATGTCGCCGGGCTTCAGGCCGGTCTCGCCGTTCAGGAAGACGTTGCCGTCGATCTCCGGCGCGTCGGCATAGGAGCGGCCGATGGCCCCATCCTCGTCGACCTCGTCGATCAGCACGCCCAGCGTCCAGCCCACCTTCTGCTGGAGCCGTTCGGCGCTGATCGCCTTCTGCGTCTCCATGAAGCGCTCCCAACGCTCCTGCTTGACCTCTTCCGGGACGGCGCCGGGCAGGTCGTTGGCGGTGGCGCCCTCCACCGGCTCGTACTTGAAGCAGCCGACGCGGTCGAGCTGGGCCTCCTTCAGCCAGTCCAGCATGAACTGGAAGTCCTCCTCCGTCTCGCCGGGGAAGCCGGTGATGAAGGTGGAGCGCAGGACCAGATGCGGGCACTCGTCGCGCCACTTGCGGATGCGGTCCAGCTGCTTTTCC
This sequence comes from Azospirillum ramasamyi, assembly GCF_003233655.1. Taxonomy (NCBI): domain Bacteria; kingdom Pseudomonadati; phylum Pseudomonadota; class Alphaproteobacteria; order Rhodospirillales; family Azospirillaceae; genus Azospirillum; species Azospirillum ramasamyi. Next base: position 125,286 of record NZ_CP029833.1, on the reverse strand, counting down.
TGGGCGGCCGGACGGCGCATCGCCTTCAGCACGGCGGGCGAGGCGTGCTGGAACGGGATGTCGAGATAGGGAAGGATCTTGCCCTCTGCCATCAGCGGGATGACCTCGTCCACATGCGGGTAGGGGTAGACGTAGTGCAGGCGGACCCACAGGTCGAAATTCGCCAGCTCGTTGCACAGGTCGAAGAAGCGGGTGCGGACCTCGCGGTCGTACCATTTCTCCGCCTTGTACTTCACATCGACGCCGTAGGCGCTGGTGTCCTGGGAGATGACCAGCAGTTCCTTGACGCCGGCGACCGCCAGCTTTTCCGCCTCGCGCAGGACCGAATGGATCGGCCGGCTGACCAGATCGCCGCGCAGGCTGGGGATGATGCAGAAGCTGCAGCGGTTGTTGCAGCCTTCGGAAATCTTCAGGTAGGCATAGTGGCGCGGGGTCAGCCGCAGCCCTTCCGGCGGCACCAGATCGGTGAAGGGGTTGTGCGTCGGCGGCACCGCCTCGTGCACCGCGGTGACCACCTGTTCATACTGGTGGGGACCGGTGACGGCCAGCACGTCGGGGTGGATCTGCCGGATCAGGTCCGATTCCACGCCCATGCAGCCGGTGACGATGACCCGCCCGTTTTCCTTGATCGCCTCGCCGATGGCGTCCAGCGACTCCTTCTTGGCGCTGTCGAGGAAGCCGCAGGTGTTGACCAGCACGACGTCCGCGCCGTCGTAGCTGGGGGAGATCTCGTACCCCTCCGCGCGCAGGCGCGTCAGGATGCGCTCTGAATCGACGAGCGCCTTCGGGCAGCCGAGACTGACGATGCCGACCTTCGGGGCGCCCATGGTCTGGGCGGCGGCCGGCGATGCGGACTTCGGAACGGGAGATGTGGTCATCGCGCGCGTATACCGCCAAATCGAAGATTACACCAGTGAAACATGGCGACGAAGCGAGTCAGCATGGCCGATATGTCGATTTTGCCTGTGTTTAACAAGGGCTTCCGGCAGCCGGGCCTTGGCCGGGACATCTTCATCGTTGCGACAATTCGAAACAAGTGAGTGAAGTGATCACAGTTCCGTTTTCACATCATTCACGCTATAGTATCTGTCGATCAAATGATCGACGTGGCTGCCGCCTATCAGCGAAGCCGTCAGACTCTTTGTATGGCCATCGTATAGCCACTAAACTTTATAGAGTGGAAAAAATGGACTTCGCAAAAGTACGCGGTGGTGCCGCGGGACGGTTGTCGATGCGGAAGAGCGGTGCGCTGGATCGCCCTCAGGTCGGTTCTTCCGTCGGAGCGGGTTTGATCGGAACCGGATCTGTGGGAGCCGTGCCTATTGGAGCCGCGGCAATTGGAGCCGGAATGGACATCCCCCACTCGGATCATACCGGCGGCGCGTCGCCGCAGGCCATTGCCGACGTGATGCTGCAGATTGCCCACATTGCGGATAGCCTGGGTTACACTCACGGGCTGAAGCCGTCGCAGTGGACCGCGTTGCGCTATTTCGCCGGCGCCAACAACAGCCAGCGCACCGTGTCGGCCTTCGCCGACTTCCACGCCACCACGCGCGGCGCGGCCTCGCAGATGGTGGAAGTGCTGGTGGGAAAGGATCTGCTGGTCCGCGTTCCGGTTCCGGAGGATCGCCGCGTCACCCAGCTGCATCCGACGCCGAAGGCGCTGGAACTGCTGCGCCACGATCCGCTCAACGACTTCGCGGGCGTCATCAACGCCTTGCCGGCCGACGACCAGTACCGCTTGGCCGAGACGCTGACCAGCCTGCTGCGGGGCCTGCTGGAAAAGCGCCAATCGGTTTGATGCCACCGGGGCGGCCTTTCCGGCCGCGCCCCTCAGGGCTTGCGGCAGACGGCGACCGCGTCTTCGAGTCCGCGCCGTTCCCGTTCGCTCAGGCGATTGGCGGCGAAGCCTTCCCACAGCCCCTTCCGCGCCAATTCCGACTGCACGCACCCGCAGTTGGCGGCGCAGGCCGCCGACGCGATGCCGGCGCGCTCGCAGTTCGCGACGCAGGCGGCCTGGAAATCGCGCACCGCCGGCGCCTCCACCGGCAGGAGCAGTGCCGCGGCCCAGGCGATGCCGAACAGAAGCGGCTGGTGCAGCAGATAGACCGCAAGGCTGTGCCGTCCGGCCAGCGCCAGCGTCCGCCCGGCAGCGCCGTTCACCGCCACGCCCTCGCCCATATCCGGCCATAGCCGCGCCAGCCCGATTCCCGCCAGAACGGCGCCGATCCAGGGCAGGACCGGCACGAAGTCGTTGGAATCCGGCACCACGCTGGTCAGCCCGATCCAGCGCAGCCATGGGCTGTCGAAGATGGGGAAGGACAGCGAGGTGCCGGCCAGCACCGCCGCCGCCGCCGCCATCAGGGTCAGCGCCGCCGGCAGGCGGACGAAGGCGAGGCCGACGATGCTCGCCAGCGCGATGTGGTGCAGCACGCCGAAGAAGATCGGGCTGTCGGGAAACAGGGCATAGGACGCCGCCGAAACCGCCGCCGCCCCGGCCGCCACCCGCCCCAGCCGGCGCAGGAAGCGCCCGGCGTCGAGGCCGTCGCGGGTCGCCAGCACCAGCCCGACGCCGGCCAGCAGCAGGAAACTCGACAGGATCATGGTGCGGGCGGCGAGCCAGAGCGGATCGCCCAGCAGGTCGAATCGGGCGAGTCCGAAGAAGGTGGCGTCCCAACTGGCGTGATAGAGGGCCATGGCGACCAGCGCCAGGCCGCGCGCGACGTCGATCGCCGGGCGGCGCGATCCGCCCGTTTTGGAACCGCCTGCCGCGCCCGAAGTCGAGCCTTCCGCCGGCACACCGTCGACCGCACTCATGATCCCGTCATCCCCACGCCGAAAATCCATCCTTCCTGCCGCCGTGCCGTCCCGTCCAGCCCCGGCGGCGCCCAGGCCAGCGGGATGGCGGCGAGCCGGCGCAGGCCGGCGGCCGAGACCAGCGCGTCGCTGTCATGATCGCTGATGGCGCCGGTCCGTTCCAGCGGACGCGAGCCCAGCCGGTGCAACGCCTCGTCCAACTCGGCGGCGTCGCGGATCTTGCGCTGGCCGAAGCCGGTGTGCTTCAGGAACAGGCGCGGGTAGATCTCCACCATCGCGCTGCCGCCCGGCACCGGATTCTCGAAGGGCCAGACCGCCAGCCGTCCGGGCAGCGCCGCGCGGAGCGCGCGCAGCACACGCATTCCGGCCAAGGCGCCCTTGCCGACCTGACGCGAGCCGATCAGCTTGTACGGACTCTGCGGATGGCCGAGCCCGTCGGCGCGGCAGGCCCATTCGGTCGCCCGGTGCGGATCCTCGTACCAGTCCGGCTGCGGCCCGCGGTGCCAGAAGCCGGCGCCATGCAGCGGATGGACGGCGAAAGGGCCGCCGCCGAAATCGGGCTCACCGGCACAGGCCTGCTCCACCGCGTCCCACAGCTCGAAGACGGTGGCCGCCTCCCCGGCGGGAAAGCCGCGCGCCGCGACCGCGAAGGGCAGGGAGAAGGCGCAGTCGATGCCGACCAGCGCCGGTTCGCGCGCCAGTTCCGCCTTGAGCCAGTCGAACAGCGCCGTCCGCGACCACCAGCCGCCGGGGCCGTCCACCAGAACCGGGGGCGCATCGCCGTCCAGGCACTCCGCCACCGCGATGCCGGCATAGCGCTTGCCGCGGGCGCCGGACCAGTCGATGGCGATGAAGCGGGGGAAGACCGGTGCCGCCGAAGCCCCGGCCATCATGCCGGACACCGGCCGTGGCGGTCAGGGAGCGGGGGCGCGTTCCATCGCTGCCGCTTCCCGGCCGTGGCCCTCCGCCGCGAGGCCGGAATGGAGAAAGTCGGCCAACAGCCGGTTGACCGCTTCGGGTTCCTCATGCTGCACCCAGTGGGAAGCCTGCGTCAGGTGACTGACCTGCACTGTATCGCACGGAGCCGCCGCGTCTTCCGCCAAACTTCGATCCAGGAACGCGTCGCGGTCGCCCCAGACGATCAGCGTCGGCACCCGGACGCGCCGACGCCAGGGGCAGGGCAATCCATCGCGACCATAACGCCATGGCCATGATCAACGAAGGGTGGAAGCGCTCAGACGATAACGGAGACGAGGCCGCCCGGCGACCCGCCATAGCCGCCGGCCGCCGCGACGGGCGTGACGCCGCCGCTGGCGGGTGCCGTGCCGGTGGAAGCGCCGGATGAGACGCTGGGGGATGCAGCCGGTCCGCCGCTGCCGGGGGCGCTGGCGAAGGACACGCCCGGCGGCGTGCCGCCCGATCCGGCTCCGGCAGCGCTTCGGGCGGTTGACGGGCCTGTTCCCGATGCCGTCCCGGCCGTTCCATCGGTGGAAGCGGCTGACGGATCGGCCGCGCCGCTGGCCGTCCGCGCCCCGGCGGCGGATTTCCTCTGGCCGTCCTGGGCGAGACGGTCGGCGGCGCGGCGATATTCCTCGACGACGCGCCGGGACGGGATCTGGTCCTGGGTTTCGCCGGTATCGAAGTCGCGGAAATGGAGCACTGCGACCCGCGCGCCCTGGTCGTAGCGCAGATAGGGGCTGATATAGCCGGGGCCGGAGGGCTTCCCCGCTTCCGTCCCGGCGGCGCCGGTTTGGGCGGGGCGCGTGGAGTCGGCCGAGGAGGCGCCGCCGGCCTCGGTCGGCTGGAAGGCCGTCGGGCGGACTGCCGTCGTGCTGGAAACGCCACGGATCTCCATCGGTGCCTCCCGCGTCTGTTGTCCGCCGACTGGAGCGGGCCGCTGCCGGGCGCTCCGTTTCGCTCTCCTGCCGTTCAGGCCGTGCGACCGGCGCCGATCAGACCGTGATGTTCAGGTTCTGGCCGCGTGTCGGGGTGGTGTTGCCGCCGGAACCGGCCTGGACGTTCTGCGCCTCCTGCTGGCGGCGGGTGCGTTCGTCCTGGTCTTCCTGTGCGGATTCGACCTGCGAGGTGGACCGCTGCGCCGCGGCCGGGCCGCTGCTGAGCGGGGTGACGTAGGGCTGCTGCTGATAGCCGCCGATACCGCCGATGCTGCTCACGCCCATGATGGTTCCTCCGGTCGCCGGGGCGACGCTTCTTGGACCAGCCGGCGGACAGGTCTCGGCTCCGGCCTTCCGACCGGGGGCGTCGGGGTCCCGGCTGCACCCCAAACTAGGCAAATTTTGCCCGATCGAAAGGGTTGGCGCCAGCGAAATCGACTCGTTGAACAATCATTAACGGGAATGTCAACGGACAAAGCGCCTTAAGTGGCGAACGTCACAACTCTTTTTCCATGCGATGTTCCGGCTCGGCAACCGCGGCGCCGGACTCCGGCGGCGACTCGGCATTGCGCCACAGCGCCGCTTCCACCGCCAGCGTCCAGAAGCTTTCCGCCGCCTTGCTCTGGCGGGCGCGGGGACGGACCAGCCGGATCTGCACCGGCACGGTCCAGCGCGTGTCGGCGGCGGGAACGCCTGCCCGAACCAGGGTTCCGCGGGCCAGATCCTCGGCGATCAGGCTTTCCGGCAGCCACGCCACCCCGCGCCCGTCGCGCGCCAGCGTGCGCAGAACCGCCGCGAGGTGGGAGGTGAAGACGGTGTCCAGCGAGCCCGGCAACGGCTGCGCCGCCCGCACCGCCTCCAGGATGCGGCCCATGCCGGACTCGCGGCTGTAGGACAGATGCGGCAGCGCCGCGGTCTCGCCGTCGGCCAGCAGATGGCGGGGCCGGCCCTCGGCATCCGGGGCGGTGACCGCCAGCAGCCGGTCGCTGCCGACGACGATGGAGCGGAAGGATTCCGCGTCCAGCCGTCCCGCCGCCGCCGGATGGGCGTGGCACAGCAGGAATTGCGCCTGTCCGGCCAGCATCAGCCGCTCGCAGGACTCCATGCTGTCCGACGACAGGGTGATGGCGCCCAGCCGCGCCCGCGCCTCCAGCGTCCGCAGCCAGGAGGGGAAGAAGGTCAGCGACAGCGCGTGCGTCGCGGCGAAGCGCAGGGTCGCCGCCTCCGACTGGGCGGCGAGCCGCGCCTCCTCGCGCCCCTGCAGCAGGCGGCGCACCGTCTCGTCGGCGAAGGGGCGGAAGCGGCGCCCGGCCTCGGTCAGGGTCACCGGCTGGCCGCTGCGGTCGAACAGCGGGGTGCCGGCCCAATCCTCCAGCGCGCGGATGCGGCGGCTGAAGGCCGGCTGGGTCAGGTGGCGCGCGTCGGCGGCGCGGGAGAAGTTGCCGCAATCCACCAGCGCCAGGAAATCGTCGAGCCAGGAGAGTTCCATCGCCCAATCTTCGTCACGTCGGCCGCGCCGGGATCCATGCGAGGCCATGCCGAACCTGCATGATGCGTTCCGGCCTTGGCATTGGCCCGGCGCCTCGCACCATCCCTACAGTGCCGGCACGAAACGCGCCACCACGCTGCAAGGGGAACCGCCATGCGCATCGTCGAAATCCGCGAGCAGACCGCCGGCATCAAGTCCGACATCGCCAACGCCTTCATCGATTTCAGCCAGATGACCTGCAGCGTGGTGGCGGTCGTCACCGACGTGCTGCGCGACGGCAAGCCGGTGATCGGCTACGGCTTCAACTCCAACGGCCGCTACGCCGCGGGCGGGCTGCTGCGCGAGCGCTTCATTCCCCGGCTGATGTCCGCCGCTCCCGACAGCCTGCTGGACGACAGCGGCGAAAACCTGGACCCGTTCCGCATCTGGGCGCGGCTGATGACCAACGAGAAGCCGGGCGGCCATGGCGAGCGCTCCGTCGCCGTCGGCACCATCGACATGGCGGTGTGGGACGCCGTGGCGAAGATCGCCGGCGTGCCGCTCTACCGCCTGCTGGCCGACCGCTTCCGCGGCGGGGTGGCCGACGACAGCGTGTGGGTCTATGCGGCCGGCGGCTATTACTATCCCGGCAAGGATGTGAGGGCGCTGCAGGACGAGATGCGCAGCTACCGCGACCGCGGCTACAAGGTCGTTAAGATGAAGATCGGCGGCGCTCCGCTGGAAGAGGATCTGCGCCGGATCGACGCGGTTCTGGAGGTGGTCGGCTCGGGCGGGAACCTGTGCGTCGACGCCAACGGCCGCTTCGACCTCGACACCGCCATCGCCTATGCGGAGGCGCTGAAGCCCTACGGCCTGTTCTGGTACGAGGAGGCCGGCGATCCGCTGGACTATGCGCTGCAGGCCGAACTCGCCAACCATTACGACCGCCCGATGGCGACCGGCGAGAACCTGTTCTCCCACCAGGACGCCCGCAACCTGATCCGCCACGGCGGCATGCGTCCCGACCGCGACTGGCTGCAGTTCGACTGCGCGCTGAGCTATGGGCTGGTGGAATACATGCGCACGCTGGACATGCTGAAGGAGAACGGCTGGTCGAGCCGCCGGGTGGTGCCGCATGGCGGGCACCAGATGTCGCTGAACATCGCCGCCGGCCTGCATCTGGGCGGCAATGAATCCTATCCCGACGTCTTCAAGCCCTTCTGCGGCTTCGCCGACGGCATCGCGGTGGAGGATGGCCGGGTGCGGCTGCCGGATCTGCCCGGCATCGGGTTCGAGGCCAAGTCGGAGCTGTTCGCGACCATGAGCGGCCTGCTGGAGACTAGGTAAAATTTGTCAGATATGGACTCCAAACCTGTTCGTATGGGAGACGGTTCGCCATGCGTCGATTCGACCATTGACCGAGCGTGTCACTGTGTCAATCTGTTGGTGGTCGCAACGTTTCAGAAAGGAGGTGATCCAATGTCTTATGGAGCAAGTCCGGTTGTCGCCGCATTGTTCGGTCTCGCCGTACTCCTGACGGCGGGGATCGCCAACGCGGAGTGTTCGTCCAGCCATAGCGCGAGCGCATCGCCGCCGCCGGCCTCCAGCACCGTCGGATCGGTCGGAACCCCGGCGCCGAGCAGCACGCGCGGCGGGTGATCGCCGCACGCTGACGACCAGGAACATCCATGCTTTGGAACGGGCCGCCCCTCATCGGGCGGCCCGTTTCTTTTGTGCCGTACGGGTCGCGGCTTCCGCCAGCCTCCGATATCCGCCGGGCTACGATTTCAAGTTGTCGGCGGGCATGCCGAAAAATGTCACAATGCCGAATGGATCTTGCTTTTTCGCTTGGTGGAAGCCCCTATATTGAAATTTTCGCCCTTTTTCCGCTACCGTCGCGCGTGAAACCCCGGCACTGGGTTCGGGGCGCGTTGGAGGGCATAATGAATCAAGCGACCGATCATCACCATGGCTGCTGCCAGGGCGAACACAGCTCGCGGCGCGGGTTCCTGAAGCTGGCGACGCTGGGTGCCGGCGTGACGCTGATGGCGCCCATGATGATGAGCCGTCCGGCGCGTGCCGGCAGCGTCGATACGCTTCTGCTGTCCTGCATGGACTATCGCCTGATGGGGCATGTCGCCGATTACATGAACGCCCGCAACATGCAGGCGAAATACGACCACGTCATCCTGGCCGGCGCCAGCCTGGGTGCGCTGACCGACAAGAAGCCGGCCTGGGGCGAGGCATTCTGGGACCATGTCGCGGTCGCCAAGGAACTGCACCACATCAAGCGCCTGATCGTCATGGATCACCGCGACTGCGGCGCCTACAGGGTCTTCCTCGGCGTGGACGTGGCGTCCGACCCCGCCAAGGAGGCGGAGGTCCACGGCCAATACCTGGTCAAGCTGAAGGACATGGTCAAGGAACGCCACCCCGACCTCGAGGTCGAACTGCTCCTGATGGGCCTGGACGGCAAGGTCGAGACGCTGGGGGCGTAAGGGACGGCACCCTCTCCCGCCCCGAGAGAGGAGACGGGAGAGGGCCTGCGCTTCCCTCTCACATATCCAGCCCCAGGTCCAGGTTCGGGGCGCTGTGGGTCAGCCAGCCGCAGCTGATCATGTCGACGCCGGTTTCCGCGATGGCGCGGACGGTGGCGAGCGTGACGTTGCCCGATGCCTCGGTCAGCAGCCGGCCGTCCACCATCCGCACCGCGCGGCGCAGCCTGTCCGGGTCCATGTTGTCGAGCAGGACGACATCGACCGGCAGGCCCAGCAATTCGTCCAGCTGGTCGAGCGTGTCGACTTCCACCTCCACCTTCACCATGTGGCCGATGGCGGCGCGGACGCGCTCCACCGCCGGACGCACGCCGCCGGCGACCGCGATGTGGTTGTCCTTGATCAGCACGGCGTCATCCAGCCCGAAACGGTGGTTGAAGCCGCCGCCCAGCTTCACCGCATGCTTCTCCAGCACGCGCAGGCCGGGGGTGGTCTTGCGGGTGCAGACGATGCGGGCCCTGGTGCCTTCCACCTCGCGCACCAGCGCGCGGGTGGCGGTGGCGATGCCGGACAGCCGGCCCATCAGGTTCAGCGCCGTGCGCTCCGCCGTCAGCAGGGCGCGCGCCTTGCCGGTCAGGGTGGCGATGGTGCCGCCGGGGGGCACGTCGTCGCCGTCGGCACGCTCCACCGTCACCGAGACGGCGGGGTCGAGCAGGCGGAAGGCGGTCAGCGCCGCTTCCAGCCCGGCGACACGGCCGTCCTGGCGGGCGGCGATGCGGGCGGTCGCCACCGCGTCGGCCGGGATGATGCTGTCGGTGGTGATGTCGCCGGCCCGTCCCAGATCCTCGGCCAGGGCGGCACGGACGATGGGCTCGACGGTCAGAGGATGCAGCATGCGGCGTCTCCGGGCAGGGGGCCGGCGGCGCCGGCCAGATCGCTGAGGGTCAGGGTGCGGCGGCCAGCGCCAATGTCGTGACCGATGTCATGGTCGGGATTCGCCAGGGGATGGTCGCTGCGGCAATGGGCGCCGCGGCTCTCCTTCCGCGCCAGCGCGGCATGGACGACCAGCCGGCCGACCAGCAGCCGGTTGCGCGCCTCGCCCCACTGGCGGACGATGGCGGGAGAGGCATGGGCGTCGCCGTCCTCGCAGCGCAGCGTGTCCAGCGCCGCCGCCAGCCGGTCGAGCTTGCGCCGGGCGGCAAGCAGCCCCAGGCCGTCGCGGACCAGCCCGGCCCCTTCATAGAGCGCCGTCCGCGCCTCTCCCCCGATGGCGTCGAGCAGGGCAGGGCCGACGTCGGCGGCGACCGCCGGCGGGCGGGGCAGGGCGAAGGGCGGCAGCGGAGCCAGGGGGCGTTCGGCCACGTCGCGGGCGACGCGGGCGCCGAAGACCAGCGCCTCCAGCAGCGAATTGCTGGCCAGCCGGTTGGCGCCGTGGACGCCGGTGCAGGCGACTTCGCCGCAGGCCCACAGCCCCTCCAGGCTGGTCCGCCCGTCGGCGTCGGTGACCACTCCGCCCATATGGTAATGGGCGGCGGGCGCCACCGGCATCGGCCCGGCGAACGGATCCAGCCCATGGTCGGCGCAGAGCGCCAGCACGGTGGGGAAGCCGTCCGGCTTGGCGGCCAGCGCCGGGCGCAGGTCGAGGAACACCGGCTCCCCCGCCGCGACGCGCCGGCCGATGGCGCGGGCGACCACGTCGCGCGGCGCCAGTTCCGCCAGCGGATGCTCGTCGGGCATGAAGCGGCGGCCATCCCGGTCGAGCAGGAGGGCGCCCGCGCCGCGCAGCGCCTCGGTCAGCAGCGGCACCGGGTCGGCATCGACGGCGAGCGCGGTGGGGTGGAACTGCACGAACTCCAGATCGGCCAGCCGGGCGCCGGCCCGTGCGGCGATGGCCAGCCCGTCGCCGGTGGCCTCCGCCGGGTTGGTGGTGCGGGCGAAGGCGCCGCCGATGCCGCCGGTCGCCAGGATCACGCGGGGGGCGCGGTGCAGCACCCAGCCTTGCCCGTGGCAGGCCAGCAGGCCGCAGACCCGGCCGTTGCGGATGGCGAGATCGACGGCGAAGGCATCCGTCTCCACCCGAACGGACGGCGTGGCGCGCAGGCGCTCGGCCATGGCCGTGACCAGCGTGCGGCCGGTGGCGTCGCCCCCGGCATGGACGATGCGCGCCGCGCCATGGGCGGCCTCGCGGCCCAGCAGCGGCGAGCCGTCGGGCGCGCGGTCGAAGGGCAGGCCGTCCTCCAGCAGGCGGCGGACCAGGGCGGCGCCGTCGCGGGTCAGCAGGGCCGCCATCGCCGCATCGACCAGCCCGGCCCCGGCGGCGACGGTGTCGGCGGCATGATCCTCCGGCCGGTCGCCGGGGCCGACCGCGGCGGCGATGCCGCCCTGGGCATAGAGGCTGGAGCCGCCGGGCAGGCCGGCGGTCTTGGTGATGAGCGTGACGGCGCGGGGCGCCAGCTGCAGCGCCGCGGTCATCCCGGCAAGACCGGAGCCGACGACGATCACCTCGGCGTCACGGACATCGTAAGGCGTGCTGAAGGTCATGGGGGACTCCTCGACGCAACGCGAACAGCTTCCGTCTCCCCCCAGATCACGCACGAACATTGGCTGCGTTGACGCGACGGGCGGAGCTTGGCCCGCCGGAAGCGGGGGGGGGAAGGTTAGGATGACGGGGGCTGGCGTAGCCGAAGACGTTCGGCGAATGCGTCCCCCTCACCCCGTCCCTCTCCCCGGGGGGGAGGAGGATTTAAGGGCGCCTACTTCGGCTTCACCGCCAGCATGCGCTCCACCGAGCGGCGGGCGCGGGCGGCGAGGGCTTCGGGGATTTCCACCCTCGGTTCCAGGGTCCGCAGCGACTCCAGGATGCCCGACAGCGTCACCGTCTTCATGTGCGGGCAGAGGTTGCAGGGCCGCACGAACTCCGTCTCCGGCGAGGCGGCGGCGACGTTGTCGCTCATCGAGCATTCGGTGACCATCAGCACCCGCGGCGGCTTCTCCGAGCCGACGAAGTCGATCATGCGGGCGGTGGAGCCGACGAAATCGGCGGCCTGCAGCACGTCGGGCGGGCATTCGGGGTGGGCGATCACGGTCAGCCGGTCGAACCGCCGGCGGAACTCGTCGATCTCCGCCCCGGTGAAGCGCCCATGCACTTCGCAATGGCCCTTCCAGGCGATGATCTCGACCTTGGTCTGGGTCGCGACGTATTTCGCCAGATACTCGTCGGGCAGGAAGATCACCCGGTCGACGCCCAGCGATTCCACCACCTCCACCGCGTTGCCCGAGGTGCAGCAGATGTCGACCTCCGCCTTCACCTCGGCCGAGGTGTTGACGTAGGCGACCACCGGCACGCCGGGATGCGCCTCGCGCAGGAGGCGGACGTCGGCGGCGGTGATGCTGTCGGCCAGCGAGCAGCCGGCGTTGCGGCTGGGGATCAGCACCGTCTTGGCCGGGTTCAGCAGCTTCGCCGTCTCCGCCATGAAATGCACGCCGGCCAGCACGATCACGTCGGCATCGGTCTGGGTCGCCTTGGCGGCCAGCGCCAGGCTGTCGCCGACGATGTCGGCCACGCCGTGGAAGATCTCCGGCGTCTGGTAGTTGTGCGCCAGGATGACAGCGTTGCGTTCCCGCTTCAGCTCGTTGATGGCGTGGACCAGCGGCGCGTGGAAGGGCCATTCGATGGCCGGCACCACCCGCTTCATGCGGTCGTAGATCGGCGCGGTCGCCGCGGCGACGGCGGGGGTGTAGGCGAGTTCGGCGGCCTCGGGCATCTGGCTGCTCCGCTGTATGCTCGTTATGAGCAAAACCATATTTGCTCTTTCAGAGCATATCAAGCGGAAAAGAGGATCGGGCAACATTCCGTCTTCGCCGGTGTTATCGCCGCCGTGGGTCGGACCTGTATCGGGTCTGGCAAGTTCGCGTGCTGTCCGGAGATTCGCCGATGAAAGCCTTCCTCGCCGCGCTCTGCGCCATCGTGGTCCTGGCCACCGGGGCATGGGCGCTCCTGCCGACCATGTTCGCCCGATACGCCGACGAGACCTTCGCCGCCGCCAGCGTGCGGGTGGGAGAAGAGGCATCCATCGGGCAGCGCAACTTCTCCGGCCTTCCGCAGAAGTGATGCCGGCGGTCATCGATGATGACCGCGGGTACCCGGGCCGACAGGGGAAAGGATTATTCCGGCCGGGTTGCCTCGACCGGATGGAGGCAACCTTTGTCCCTGTCGGCGGTTATCCCAGATGAGACCAAACATGGCCTTTGGGTTTTGTCGGGAACGGCTTGCGGGAGTGTGATGACGGTTCATGATCCGGAAAGCGGCGCGGACGGCCTGCGCGCCGACGTCTACCGTCTGCTGGCGCTGACGCTGGCGGCGCCGCCGTCCGCCGATCTTCTGGGACTGCTCGGCGGCCTCACGGGCGATGGCACGGCGATGGGCCGCGCCTTCGACGACCTCGCATCGCGCGCCCGCGCCGCCAGTCCGCGGGAGGCGGAGCGCGAGTTCAACACGCTGTTCATCGGCGTCGTCCAGGGCGAACTGGTGCCCTACGCCTCCTACTACCGCACCGGCTTCCTGACAGACCGGCCGCTGTCCGCCCTGCGCGCCGACCTGCAGGCGTTGGGGCTGGAGCGCGCGCCCGACGTGTCGGAGCCGGAGGACCACATCGCCGCGCTCTGCGACGTGATGGCGGTGCTGATCCGCGAAGGAGCCGATCCGGCGGTGCAGCGGCACATGCTGGACAGCCACCTGACGCCCTGGGCCGGGCGCTTCTTCCGGGATCTGGAGGGGGCGGAGGCCGCCGCCCTCTATCGCCCGGTCGGCACCATCGGCCGCCTGTTCCTGGAGATCGAGGGCGAAGCGCTTACCGGACAAATCGACCAGCTGGAGGGAGCCGACGCATGAAGACGCCAGAACCCCCGCGCAATCCCCTGCAGCGCCGCGATATCCTGAAAACGCTGGGATTGGGCGCGGCCGGCGCCGCCGCGGCCACCGTGCTGCCCGGCGGCGAGGCGGCGCAGGCCATGGAATCGCCGCAGGAGCAGGTGAAGGCCCGCTACCGCGAAACCGAACACGTCAAGCGCTTCTACGCGCTGAACCGCCTCTAGAGCGGTCCGGAGGGTGTCCATGCTGGTCAAACGGTCCTCAGCGAAAGCGTCGCGCGCCAAGCGGTCCGGTCTGTTCGGGGCGCTGTCCGACAGCCTGGAGTCGGGCGTCAGCCGCCGCGGCTTCCTGCGCCGCTCCGGCCTAGCCGCGGGCGGCATCGCCGCCGTCGGCGCGCTGCCGGGCGGCATGATCCGCAAGGCGGAGGCGGGTCCGATCCTGCCGAACATCGAGGTGGTGACGCGCAAGAACGTCTGCACCCACTGCTCGGTCGGCTGCACCGTGATCGCGGAGGTGCAGAACGGCGTCTGGGTGGGGCAGGAACCGGGCTGGGAAAGCCCGATCAACCAGGGCACCCATTGCGCCAAGGGCGCCTCGGTGCGCGAACTGACCAAGGGCACCCGCCGCGTCAAATACCCGCTCAAGCTGGTCGACGGCGTGTGGCATCGCATCAACTGGGACCAGGCGATCGAGGAGATCGGCAACCAGCTTCTGGAAATCCGGCAGGCCTCGGGGCCGGACGCGGTTTTCTGGCTCGGCTCGGCCAAGTTCTCCAACGAGGGCGCCTATCTGTACCGTAAGCTGGCCGCCTTCTGGGGGACCAACAACGTCGACCATCAGGCGCGCATCTGCCATTCCACCACGGTCGCCGGCGTGGCGAACACGTGGGGCTACGGCGCCATGACCAACAGCTACAACGACATCCAGAACTCCAAGGCGCTGCTGATCGTCGGCGGCAACCCGGCGGAGGCGCACCCGGTGTCGATGCAGCACATGCTGCGCGGCAAGGAGCACAACCGCGCGCCCTTCATCGTCATCGACCCGCGCTTCACCCGCACCGCCGCGCATGCCACCGAATATGTCCGCATCCGTCCCGGCACCGACATTCCCATCGCCTGGGGCCTGCTGTGGCACATCTTCGAGAATGGCTGGGAGGACAAGGAGTATATCCGCCAGCGCGTCTACGGCATGGACGAGATCCGCGCCGAGGTGAAGAAGTGGACCCCCGAGGAGGTGGAGCGCGTCACCGGCGTTCCCGGCTCGCAGCTTCGCCGGGTGGCGGAGGTGCTGGCGAAGAGCAAGCCCAGCACCGTCATCTGGTGCATGGGCGTCACCCAGCACACGGTGGGCACCGCCAACGTGCGCGCGCTGTCGATCCTGCAGCTTGCGCTGGGCAACATCGGCATGGCCGGCGGCGGCGCCAACATCTACCGCGGCCACTGCAACGTGCAGGGCGCCACCGACTTCGGCCTCGATGTCAGCACGCTGCCGGCCTATTACGGGCTGGCCGAAGGGGCATGGAAGCATTTCGCCCGCGCCTGGGACGTCGAATACGACTATCTGAAGGGTCGCTTCGGCTCCAAGGATCTGATGGAGACCAAGGGCATCCCGACCACCCGCTGGTTCGACGCGGTGCTGGCCAAGCCGGGCGAGATCGACCAGCCGAGCCCCTTGCGCGCCATGATGTGCTTCGGCCATGGCGGCAACACCGTCACCCGCATGCCGGAGATGGTGAAGGGGCTGGAGAAGCTGAGCCTGCTGGTCATCGCCGACCCGCACCCGACCACCTTCGCCGCCATCAAGGAGCGGCGCAACGGC
Organism: Azospirillum ramasamyi; assembly: GCF_003233655.1. Taxonomy (NCBI): domain Bacteria; kingdom Pseudomonadati; phylum Pseudomonadota; class Alphaproteobacteria; order Rhodospirillales; family Azospirillaceae; genus Azospirillum; species Azospirillum ramasamyi. The sequence continues at coordinate 109,923 of NZ_CP029833.1, read as the reverse complement.
ACCTACATCCTGCCGGCCTGCACCCAGTTCGAGACCGACGGGTCGCGCACCTGCTCCAACCGCTCGATGCAGTGGGGCGAGAAGGTGGTGGAGCCGATCTTCGAATCGAAGGACGACTACACCATCATCTATCTGCTGGCGCGCAAGCTGGGCTTCGCCGACGAGATGTTCAAGCACATCACGGTGGAGGAAACCCGCCCGGTGCCGGAGGACATCCTGCGCGAGATGAACCGCAGCTGCCTGTCCATCGGCGCCACCGGCCAGTCGCCGGAACGGCTGAAGATGCACATGAAGCATCAGGCCGATTTCGACAAGATCACCATGCGGGCAGCCTCCGGCCCCTGCGCCGGCGACTATTACGGCCTGCCCTGGCCCAGCTGGGGCCATCCCGAGATCAGGCATCCGGGGTCGGCGGTGCTCTACGACACCTCCAAGCATGTGATGGACGGCGGCGGCGTCTTCCGCGCCCGCTTCGGGGTGGAGCGCAACGGCGTCTCGCTGCTGGCCGACGGCTCCTATTCCAAGGGGTCGGAGATCGAGGACGGCTATCCCGAATTCACCATGGCCGTGCTGAAGAAGCTGGGCTGGGACAAGGATCTGACCCCGGAGGAGATGCGCGTCATCCAGGCCATCGGCGGCGGCGACGTGGACAGCGTCAGCTGGCAGACCGACCTGTCGATGGGCATCATCCGGGTGGCGCTTAAGCATGGCTGCGTGCCGCACGGCAACGCCAAGGCGCGCGCCGTCGCCTGGAACCTGCCCGACCCGGTGCCGATCCACCGCGAGCCGATCTATTCCCCGCGGCCGGAACTGGTGAAGGCCTTTCCGGCCATCGAGGACCGGCGCGATTTCCGCCTGGTCCAGCTCGCCCGCTCGCTCCAGTTCAAGGTGGCCGACAGCGACCTGCGCCAGCGCTTCCCCATGGTTCTGACCTCCGGCCGTCTGGTCGAATACGAGGGCGGCGGCGAGGAGACGCGATCCAACCCGTGGCTTGCCGAACTGCAGCAGTCGATGTTCGCGGAGATCAACACCAAGGACGCCGAACGGCTGGGCATCAGGGACGGATCCTGGGTCTGGGTCTATGGGCCGGAGGACGGCAGCAAGGCCAAGGTGAGGGCGCTGGTGACCGACCGCGTCGGCGGCGGCACGGTGTTCATGCCCTTCCACTTCTCCGGCTTCTGGCAGGGCGACAGCTTGCGCGACAACTACCCGCCCAACACCGATCCCATCGTGCTGGGCGAGCCGGTCAACGGGGTGACGACCTACGGCTACGATCCCGTCACCTTCATGCAGGAAACCAAGGTCACCCTCTGCCGGGTCGAGCCGGCATGAGCGGAACGCGACAGGGAAGCAGGTAGAACATGGCCCGGATGAAATTCCTGTGCGACGCCGAACGCTGCATCGAGTGCAACGCCTGCGTCACCGCCTGCAAGAACGAGCATGAGGTTCCCTGGGGCATCAACCGCCGCCGGCTGGTCACGCTGAACGACGGCAAGCCGGGCGAGCGGTCGATCTCCATGGCCTGTATGCATTGCGACGACCCGCCCTGCGCCGCGGTGTGCCCGGTCGACTGCTTCCTGCAGACCGCCGACGGGGTGGTGCTGCACAGCAAGGACCTGTGCATCGGCTGCGGTTATTGCTTCTACGCCTGCCCGTTCGGCGCGCCGCAATTCCCGCGCACCACCGATTTCGGCAGCCGCGGCAAGATGGACAAATGCACCTTCTGCGCCGGCGGTCCCGAAGCCGACAACAGCGTCGAGGAATACCAGAAATACGGCGCCAACCGGCTGGCGGAAGGCAAGCTGCCGCTCTGTGCCGAGATGTGCTCCACCCGCGCGCTGATGGGCGGCGACGGTGCGGTGCTGGCCGACATCTACCAGGAACGCTCGCTGCGCCGCGGCTACGGCTCGGGCGCGCCGGGCTGGTCCACCGCCTACAGGCGCAACGACCGCGGCTCCTCCTTCGCGCCCGGCGGGACGGGCACCGGAGGGGCGTGACCGGCGCCCTCCCAAAAGAGAGACCATACCGGGAGACCCAACCCATGCGACCCCTGCACGCCCTGCTGCTGCTGATCGCCCTGCTGGCCGTTCAGAGTCTGGCCGCTCCGACTTTCGCACAAGCGCAGCTCTATCAGGCGCCCGGCCCCGATTCGCCCACCACCAAGGAGCAGGTGCCGCTCTACGTCCCGCAGGACGACAAGCTGATCGGCCGCGTCAGCATCCCGGACCAGAAGCTGGCGGTGCTGGTCCAGCCGCAAGGGCGGGAATGGCGGGAGTGGCGCAGCCACACGCTGCGGCTGGCCATCGGCGGGCTGGCCATCGGCATAACGGCGGTGCTGACGATCTTCTTCCTCTACCGCGGCACCATCCGCATCCATGGCGGCAAGTCGGGACGGCTGGTCCTGCGCTTCAACGGGCTGGACCGGTTCGCCCATTGGACGACGGCGGTCAGCTTCCTGGCGATGGCGCTCACCGGGGTGATCCTCACCTTCGGCCGGACGCTGCTGATCCCGCTGATCGGCCATCAGGCCTTCACCCCGCTGGCGGAATACTCCAAGTCGATCCACAACTTCGTCAGCGTGCCCTTCGTCGTCGGGCTGCTGATGATCATGGCGCTCTGGCTGCGCGACAACATCCCCGAGAAGTCCGACTGGCAATGGATAAAGACCGGCGGCGGCCTGTTCTCCAAGGCCGGCGGCCACCATCCGGAAGCCGGGCGCTTCAACGCCGGGCAGAAGGGGGTGTTCTGGGGCATCGTGCTGGGCGGGATCGGTTTGGCGGTCACCGGCTATCTGCTGATGGTGCCCTTCGCCTTCACCGGCATCGGCGGCATGCAGATCATGCACGTCGTCCACGGGCTGCTGGCGGCCCTTCTGATCGCGGTGGTGATCGGCCACATCTACATCGGCACCATCGGCATGGAAGGCGCCTTCGACGCCATGGGCAGCGGCGAGGTCGACGAGGCCTGGGCCATCGAGCATCACCGCCGCTGGTACGAGGAGCAGCTGCGCAAGGGCTATGTCGAGGGGCGGCAGCCGGCGGAGTGAGCGGCCGGCCGGAAAGTGGCAGCCCGAAGGGGGGCTGGATCGGGTGGTGAACGAACAATCCCGCCACCCGATCGTCTCCTTCCATAGTACAATTTACCCTCCGCCTCCAAGAGTGGCTGAATGGCGCCGACAAACGCGCCGGACCGGGAACCTGACCGGCTCGCCACACTGAGAGGAACGGCCCAATGCTCCACCAGGCTCTCGACACGCTCCAGAAGCAGATCGCGCTCCGCCCCCGCTACGACAACTTTATCGGCGGCCAGTGGGTGGCGCCGGTGGACGGCCAATACTTCACCAATCTGACCCCGATCACCGGAAAGGCTCTGTGCGAGGTCGCCCGGTCCCAGGCCGCCGACATCGAACTGGCGCTGGACGCCGCGCACAAGGCCAAGGACGCCTGGGGCCGCACCTCGCCGACCGAGCGCTCGAACATCCTGCTGAAGATCGCCGACCGCATGGAAGAGCGGCTGGAGGTCATCGCGCTGGCCGAGACGCTGGACAACGGCAAGCCGATCCGCGAGACCCGCGCCGCCGACGTTCCGCTGGCCATCGACCATTTCCGCTACTACGCCGGCTGCATCCGCGCCCAGGAAGGCTCGATCGCCGAGATCGACCACACCACCTACGCCTACCATTTCCATGAGCCGCTGGGCGTCGTCGGCCAGATCATCCCCTGGAACTTCCCGCTGCTGATGGCCGCCTGGAAGCTGGCCCCGGCGCTGGCCGCCGGCAACTGCATCGTGCTGAAGCCGGCCGAGCAGACCCCGATGGCGATCATGGTCCTGATGGAGATGATCGGCGACCTGCTGCCGCCCGGCGTCGTCAACGTCGTCAACGGCTTCGGCATCGAGGCCGGCAAGCCGCTCGCCACCAGCAAGCGCATCGCCAAGATCGCCTTCACCGGCGAGACCTCGACCGGCCGCCTGATCCTGCAATACGCGTCGGAGAACATCATCCCGTCGACCGTCGAGCTGGGCGGCAAGTCGCCGAACATCTTCTTCGAAGACGTGATGGCCGCCGACGACGAGTTCCTGGACAAGGCGCTGGAAGGCTTCGCGATGTTCGCGCTGAACCAGGGCGAGGTCTGCACCTGCCCGAGCCGCGTCCTCATCCAGAAGTCGATCTACGACCGCTTCATCAAGCTGGCGGTGGAGCGCGTCGCCAAGATCACCCAGGGCCATCCGCTGGACGGCGCCACCATGATCGGCGCCCAGGCCTCGCAGGAGCAGCTGGAGAAGATCCTCTCCTACATCGAGATCGGCAAGGCCGAGGGCGCCAAGGTGCTGATCGGCGGCGAGCGCGCCCATCTGGGCGGCGAGCTGGAGGGCGGCTATTACGTGCAGCCGACCATCCTGGAAGGCCACAACAAGATGCGCATCTTCCAGGAGGAGATCTTCGGCCCGGTCGTCGCCGTGACCACCTTCGAGACCGAGGAAGAGGCGCTGGCCATCGCCAACGACAGCGAGTTCGGCCTGGGCGCCGGCGTGTGGAGCCGCGACGGCAACCGCGCCTTCCGCATGGGCCGCGGCATCCAGGCCGGCCGCGTGTGGACCAACTGCTACCACCTGTATCCGGCGCATGCCGCCTTCGGCGGCTACAAGAAGTCCGGCATCGGCCGCGAGACGCACAAGATGATGCTCGACCACTACCAGCAGACCAAGAACCTGCTGGTCAGCTACAGCCCGAAAGCGCTCGGCTTCTTCTGAGCCCTGCTCCTCCCTATCGGGCAAACCTGGGCCGGGGGCGCGTCCCCCGGCCTTTTTCTTTCCGCGCGTGGTTTCATGATAAAGGACCACCATGCCAGCCGTCTCCGCGCCGACCGACCGCGTCATCGCCACCCCCGAGGCCATCGCCCTGCTGGACCGCCTGGCGGCCAAGCACGGACCGCTGATGCTGCACCTGTCGGGCGGCTGCTGCGACGGGTCGGCGCCGCTCTGCCTGCCGCTCGGGGAGTTCCGGCTGGGCGAGCGTGACCTTCGCCTCGGCACCGTCGCCGGGGCGCCCTTCTGCATGGGCGAGGACACCTTCCAATGGTGGCGCAACACCCAGGTCATCCTGGACGTTATCCAGGCGCGCGGCGGCGGCTTCTCGCTGGAGGCGCCGGACGGCGTGCGCTTCACCGCCAAGGCCCGCCTGTTCACGGATGAGGAATTGGCGGGGCTTTCCGATCCGCAACCTGCAAACATGCTCTGACAGACCCTCAGCGGGGAGCCATCCTCAACCATGTCCTCCTTCACCGGCCCGCGGATTGGCCTTGCCCGCCGCCATCCCTGGAGTACCCTTGCCGGATCGCCTCCGCGGACGGAGCGGGAGGCGCGGGGGGAAGCCATGTCCGCAAAGGACAGATCGATAAAGACGCCTGCGGGAACGGCGGCCGGCGACGGCATGCCGCGCGCCGTCAGCCATGCCGAACGCCCCGCCGACGCCGCAAGGGAGCTGCGCGCCGGGCTGGGCGACGCGGCTCTGGAACTGGCGGTCGTCTTCTGCGCGCCGAGCTATGACAGGCAGGCGCTGGCCGACGCGCTGGCGGCGGAGTTCGGCATGGTGCCGGTGATCGGCTGCACCACGGCGGGGGAGATCGGCCCCGGCGGCTACACCACCAACGCGATGGTGGCGGTGGGCTTCCCGAGCGAGGACTTTTCCATCGTCACCGCGCTGGTCGACCATGTCGACCGTTTCGAGATCGCCGACAGCACCGCCATCGCCCGGTCCCTGCTGTCGCGCCGCGACCGGGCGATGGCGTCGCGCCCGGTGCCGCTGGGCGAGGAGGCCCGCAGCTTCGCCATGCTGCTGATCGACGGGCTGTCGATGAGCGAGGAGACGGTGGTCAGCGCGCTGCACAACGCGCTGATCGACATCCCGCTGTTCGGCGCCTCGGCCGGCGACGACCTGCATTTCGAACGCACCTTCGTCCTGCATGAGGGCGCCTTCCACCCCAACGCGGCGGTGGTGGCGCTGTTCACCACGACGCGGCCCTTCACCGTCTTCCGCACCCAGCATTTCGTCAGCTCCGACCGCAAGATGGTGGTCACCGGCGCCGACCCGCAGCACCGCATCGTCCACGAGATCAATGCCGAGCCGGCGGGCCGCGAATACGCCCGGCTGGTCGGGCTGGAGGGGGAGCCGCTGACCCCGATGATCTTCGCCTCCCACCCGGTGGTGGTGCGGGTCGGCGGCCAGTACCATGTCCGCTCCATCCAGAAGGTGAACGACGACGAGAGCCTGACCTTCTTCTGCGCCATCGACGAGGGCATCGTCCTGACCGTGGCGGAGGGGGTCGATCCGGTCGCCAACTTCGACGGGCTGATCGAGGGCATCGAGGCGGAGGTCGGCGCCCCCGACCTGATCCTCGGCTGCGACTGCATCCTGCGCCGGCTGGAGATGGAGCAGCGGCAATTGAACGCCGTCATGTCGGAACGGCTGGCGCGCCATCGGGTTGTCGGATTCTGCGCCTACGGTGAACAGGTGAACGGCATGCACGTCAACCAGACCTTCACGGGCGTCGCCATCGGAGGGCGCTAAGCCATGGCCGGCATCCCCACCCGCAGCCTGACCGCCCGGACGAGCGATCCCGCCGACCGCATCGCCGAGCTGGAGCGCGAGAACGCCAAGCTCCAGCGCATCAACAAGGTGCTGATGGACCGCGTCGAGCGGTCGATGGACTTCCAGGGCGGCGCCTTCTCGCTGTTCCAGACCGCCATCGTGCTGGAGCAGAAGATCCGGGAGCGCACGCTGGAGCTGGAGCGCGCCCTGCACAAGCTGGAGGACAGCAACCGCGCCATCGCCCGCGCCAAGGAGCTGGCGGACACCATGCGCACCCGCCTGTTCGAGGCGATCGAGTCGGTGAACGAGGGGTTCGCCCTGTTCGACTCCGCCGACCGGCTGGTGCTGTGCAACCGCAAATACCTGTCCTACTGGCCCTCGGTGGCGGGGCGCATCCAGGCCGGCATCCGCTTCAACGATCTGGTCGCCATGGTCGCCGCCGCCGGCGCGGTCAGCGAGCCGCCGCCCGACGTCTGGCTGCGCGAGCGGATGGAGCACCGCCACGACCTGAAGGGCGTCTTCCTGAACCGGCTGTCGGACGGACGCTGGATCCAGGTGAACGAGCGGCGCACCCGCGACGGCGGCATCGTCGGCGTCTACACAGACATCACCGTCATCAAGCACGAGGAGGAGCGGCGGCGCGCCTCCGAACAGGCGGAGAAATCCGCCCTGATGATGCTGAACGACCAGCTTCAGCAGGCGAAATCCCAGGCCGATCAGGCCAATCTGTCGAAGACCCGCTTCATCGCCGCCGCCAGCCACGACCTGTTGCAGCCGCTGAACGCCGCCCGCCTGTTCGTCTCGGCGCTGGCCGACCTGGAGCAGCCGGCCGGCAACATCGAACTGGTGGAGAACATCGACGTGGCCTTGGCGTCGGTGGAGGATCTGCTGTCGGCGCTGCTGGACATCTCCAAGCTCGACGCCGGGGCGGTGACGCCGGAGGTCACCGACTTCCCGCTGCGCGGCATCCTGGCGCCGCTCGCCACCGAATATGCCGCCGTGGCGGCGGAACGCGGCATCGATCTGAAGGTGGTTGGAACGGGGGCGGTGGTGCGCAGCGACATGCGGCTGCTGCGCCGGATCGTGCAGAACTTCCTGTCGAATGCGCTGCGCTACGTCCAGGGCGGCCGGGTGGTGGTCGGCTGCCGCCGGACCGGCGACGGCATCCGCATCGAGGTGTGGGACAACGGCCCCGGCATCCCGCGCGACAGGATCGCCGAGATCTTCCAGGAGTTCCGCCGCCTCGACACCCCCGTCACCAAGGGGCGCGACCGCGGCATGGGGCTGGGGCTCGCCATCGTCGACCGCGTCGCCCGCATGCTGGACCACCCCGTCACCGTGCGGTCGGAGCCGGGCCGCGGTTCGGTCTTCGCCGTCACCGTGCCGCGCGGCACCGAGCGCCGCGCCGTGCGCCCGGCCAGCGTCGCCGCCCGGCCGATGACCAACCGGCTGGCCGGAACCTCGGTGCTGGTGCTGGACAACGAGCCGGCGGTGGTGGCGGGGATGGAGGCGCTGCTGCGCGGCTGGGCCTGCGACGTGGTGTCGGCCACCAACGGCGACGAGGCGCTGGCCCTGCTGTCCGGCATGCCGCAGCCGCCCGACCTGCTGATCGCCGATTATCACCTCGACGACGGGGCGCTGGGCGTCAACGAGGTGGCGCGGCTGCGCGCCGCCTGCGGCCGCATCCTGCCGGCGGTGATCGTCACCGCCAACCGCACGCCGGAACTGGCCGACGAGGCCAAGGCGGCGGGCTGTCTGGTGCTGAACAAGCCGGTGAAGCCGGCGCAGCTGCGCGCGGTGATGTCCGGGCTGGTGGGGTAGCGGGACAGGGAAGCGGGCCGATGATTTACCGGTAACGCCTTACGGCTTCGTCTGTTGTCGGTTGTCATGACCGACCCCGCTGCGCTGCGCGACAAGGCGCTCGAAATCCACCGGCTGCTGTGCACCGTCTACGGCTGCCCGGTCGCCTATTTCCACAGCCTCGACCCGCTGAGCGAACTGGTGTCGTCGCTGCTGTCGCACCGCACCCGCAACGCCGCCTCCGGCGCCGCCTTCAAGGCTTTGCGCCGCCGCTGGCCCGATTGGGAGTCGGTGCGCGACGCGCCCGCCGCCGAGGTCGAGGCGGCCATCGCCGGCGTCACCTGGCCGGAGCAGAAGGCGCCGCGCATCCAGGCCATCCTGCGCCGCATCACCGAGCGGGTCGGCAGCCTGTCGCTCGACCTGCTGTCCGGCATGCCGGTGCCGGACGCCCGCGCATGGCTGGAGGAGTTGCCGGGGGTGGGGCCGAAGACCAGCGCGGCGGTGCTGAGCTTTTCCACCCTGCGGCAGGCGGCGCTGCCGGTTGACAGCCACCACCACCGCGTCGCCGTACACACCGGCCTGATCCCCGCCGGCCTCGCCGTCGGCCCCTCCCACGCCGTGCTGTCGGCGCAGTTGCCCGAGGATTGGGATGCCCAGCAGGTCTACGACAACCACGAGGTCATGATGCTGCATGGCCAGCGCTGCTGCTACCATCAGGCGCCGGCCTGCGACCGCTGCGTGCTGTTGCGCCTGTGCCCCACCGGTCAGGTCCTGCGCCCACCGGAGGAGGAGCGGGAAAGGGCGTGAGGGGGAGGCGAGGCCTATCGGAAGTCATCCCCGCCTTCGTGGGAGTGACGCATGAGAGAGTTGAAGCTTCAACGCAGGCTGTCGGCAATGCCCTCACTTCGTTCGTGTTGTGCCTTGCAAACCGCAGCCATTCCCAGAACGCAGGGCCATTGACCGTCAACAGGGCCATAATAGAACTCAAGAGTGACGAAGACGTCGCTCCGACGTTCATAAGACGAGGCCTGAGGTGATTCACAAAATTCTGGACGCGATCGATACCATCATCGCGGAAAAACGGGAGAACGGCCAGCTTGAGGAATGGCTCAAGAGCGGTGCCGCCCGGCGCTTCTGCGAGAAGATTTCGTCCGAGCGTAAGCACTATTATCCGGCGTTGCTTCTCTACATGGAGAGCAATGGCGGGCAGAGCGTGTAACAGCATACGGGTAACGGGGACGGGCCGCGGAATTCCGCGGCCCGCCCGTTTTCGAGGGGTCCTATTCGGCGGGCGTCGTCGTCGGCAACATGCTGCCGGTCTGCTGGAAGCGGAGGTGCCAGGCGAAGGCCTCCTCCAGAAGATGCGGGGTGTGGCCGCCGCGCTGAAGCGCCCGGCGGTGATAGTCGGCCGCCAACTCGCGGTAGCTGGGATGGACGCAGTTGCGGATGATGGTTTCCGCCCGTTCGCGCGGCGCCAGTCCGCGCAGATCGGCCAGACCGACCTCCGTCACCAGGATGTCCACGTCATGTTCGTTGTGGTCGACATGGCTGACCATCGGCACGACGCTGGAGATGGCGCCGCCCTTGGCCAGAGACTTGGTGACGAAGATGGAGAGGTAGCTGTTGCGGGCGAAGTCGCCGGAACCGCCGATGCCGTTCATCATCTGCGTGCCGTTGACATGGGTGGAGTTGACGTTGCCGTAGATGTCGAACTCCAGCGCCGTGTTGATGCCGATGATGCCCAGGCGGCGGATCACCTCCGGATGGTTGGAAATCTCCTGCGGGCGCAGCAGCAGCCGGCCCTTGTAGGAGCCGATCTTCGGCAGAACCTCGGCGTATTTCGCGGCGCTGAGCGTGATCGAGGAGCCCGACGCGAAATTCAGCTTGCCGGCGTCGAACAGTTCGAAGGTGCTGTCCTGCAGAACCTCGCTGTACATGGTCAGGTCGTGGAACGGCCCGTCGATCAGCCCGTGCAGCACCGAGTTGGCGATGGTTCCGATGCCGGCCTGGAGCGGCGCCAGCGAGTGGCTGAGCCGGCCCTGCTTGATCTCCCAGCCGAGAAAATCGATCAGGTGGCCGGCGATGGCGTTGGTTTCGGCGTCCGGCGGCAGGATGTTGGCGGAGCTGTCCTGCTTGCGCGTCACCACGATGGCCGCGATCTTCGAGGGGTCGATCGGGATGTACGGCAGGCCGGCGCGGCTTTCCGTCGTCATCACCGGGATCGGCTCTCGGAAGGGGCGACGGGTCGGGATATAGACGTCGTGCATCCCCTCCAGCTCCAGCGGCTGGGTCAGGTTCAGCTCGACGATGACCTTCTCGGCCAGGATGGCGAAGGTCGCCGAATTGCCGATCGAGGTGGTCGGCACGATGCCGCCGGTCTCGGTGATGGCGCAGGCCTCGATCACCGCGACGTCGACCGGTCCCATCTGGCGCGAGCGCAGCAACTCCACCGTTTCCGACAGATGCTGATCGACGAACATCACCTCGCCGCGGTTGATCGCCTTGCGCAGCACCGGGTCGGCCTGGAAGGGCAGGCGGCGCGCCAGAACGTCGGCCTCCGTCAGGATGCGGTCGATGTCGTTGCCCAGCGAGGCGCCGGTCATCAGGGTGATCTTCAGCTTTTCGGACTCGGCGCGTTCGGCCAAGGCCAGCGGCACCGCTTTTGCGTCGCCGGACCGGGTGAAGCCGCTCATGCCCACGGTCATGCCGTCCTTGATCAGCAAGGCGGCCTCTTCCGGCGGCACAACCTTGCCCCACAGCGACTTCAGGCGAATGCGATCTCGGTACATCGGGCGTTCCTTTTATGAGTGCTTTTTGGCGAATGGGAGACGATATGTTCCCATGCGGTCGCATTTTTCTTATTTGAAAATACTCATAAGGAGGGGTTGTCCAGCGCCGCAATTGTCCGTCCGGAATATCTGTCCATCCTGATGAGAATGGCTGGGCGAATATCGGCAGTTCTGTGCGGAAATAGGCTGAAAACTTGTGAATGACAGGGATCGAGGAATGAAACTCTATTTCATTTTTGCCGAGTCCAAGCTGTTTCTTGGTTCCCGTTCTCTTCACGCCGTCAGTGGCCACGCCTCGCCATGGGTCAGGGCGGGCATCACCATCGTCTCGGCTGCATCGACCGAGAGAGCGGCGAGATCAGAAAGCCCTGCGGGCCGCTGCAGCCGGATTCGGCCAGCCAATGCCGCCGTTCGGCGGTCTCCAACCCCTCCGCCACGGTGGACAGCAGCAGCTTCCAGGCCAGGGCGATGACTCGAGCGGGGCGATTCTATGAGGTTTCTGTAACCGGGATCCGGCGCTTATTGCTGACAATGCATATTGCTGCATGGGGCCATTCCCGCGACGCATGGCTACCATTCAGCATTGGTAATACCAGTTCGTGTGCGGCGCAGCATATCTTGGCTTCGCCCATTCTCGGGGCGTTTCCTCCCTAAACTGCAGGGCCGCGCATTTGCGCGGCCCTTTTTCTTTGCGGAAAACGGAGGGGAGCGGGGAGGGGCGTCAGACCCTGCGGGCGAGCGCCAGCAGTCCGCCGGCGCCGATCATCAGGCCGCCGGTCAGCCGGTTGAGGGACCTCGCCGCCGACACCGTCGTCAGCTTCGCCGCCAGACGGTCGCCGCCGGTGGCATAGGCCATGATCCAGCCGAACTCGATCACCACCATGGTGGCGACCAGCGCGATCAGTTGCGGCGCCAGCGGCGCGCCCGCGTCGATGAATTGCGGGAACAGGGCGCCCATGAAGACCAGGGCCTTGGGGTTGCTGAAGGCGACCAGGGCGCCGCGCAGGAACAGCCGCGTCGCCGACCCCTCGCCGGTCGCCGAGGCCGCGGCGTCGCGGCTGCCGGCCGGTTCCACCGGCGCCCGCCACGCGGCGATGCCGAGCCAGGTCAGATAGGCCACGCCGGCCCAGCGCACGATCTCGAAGGCGAGCACCGAGGTGGAGAGCAGGGCGCCCAGCCCGAAGGCCGACAGTGCCGCCATCACTGCCAGCGCCGCGCACATGCCGGCCCCGCCCCAGGCGGCGCGCCGTGCGCCGAAACGCAGGCCCAGGCTCATCGCCAGCAGCATGTTCGGCCCCGGCGTCATCGAGATCACGAAGGCGGTGGCAAAGAAGAAGGCGAGCGTCTGCCACGTCATGGTCTGGTGCCTCGACAACGGGGGGTAAGCAACAATCGGCTGCACCACAGCAGCATGCGCGCGGTTCCGCCGCAAGCGGTGGCGGCGAAACTCAGCCATGCCTGCCGGTGCGGGTTCAGGACAAGCCCCCCAGGACCCGTCGGGCGCCGGTGGTCTGGCGATGCGTCGAAGCTTATGCGGACATGATCTGCCGGACGGAAACGGGCGCGGCGGATACGCCGGTCGGATTGCCCCTTACGGCTTGAGCTGTGCAGGCGATCGGGCTTTTTTCACCCATTAACAGTGACTCAGCCACGGATGGCGCCGGTCATTCCGGGTCGCGGCGGCGGCGGAGTACTCCGCCTTGGCCCTCTGTTGCGGCGGGAATCGCCCGGCAAGGCATGGACAGGGACCGTTCGCATACCAATCCTCAGTCCTTCGTCCGAGGCCAGGCGTCCGGACAGCCGTGGCGAAGGGGGTGCGTATGCGTGCATACCGTCTTTTGGCCCAACTCCTTGCCGGCCTCCCGGCCTGCGTCCTGATCCTCACGTCCTTATGCCTGTCCTTGCCCGCGGCACCGGCCGCAGCCCAGACGCCGGTGGATCTGGAACTGATCCTGGCGGTGGACGTGTCCGGCAGCGTCGACCCGGACGAGGCGAAGCTCCAGCGCAACGGCTATGTCCAGGCGCTGCTGAATCCGAAGGTGCAGGCGGCGATCCGCGGCGGTCCCTTCGGCCGCATCGCCGCCACCTATGTAGAATGGGCGGGGGAGAGCCACCAGCACACCGTCGTCGGCTGGACCGAACTGAGCGATACGCCCAGCATCGAACGCTTCGCCGGCATGGTGGCGGAGGCGCCGATGATGACGGAGCAATGGACCTCCATCAGCGCCGCCATCGACTTTGCCGTCCCACAGTTCGAGAACAATGGGTTCGAGGGCACGCGGCTGGTCATCGACGTGTCGGGCGACGGCGAGAACAACCGGGGCCGTCCGGTGGAGGAGGCGCGCGACGCCGCCGTCGCGCGGGGCATCACCATCAACGGGCTGCCGATCCTGAACGACCGGCCCAATCCGTGGGGCGGGGCGGCGCCGAACGACCTGGAGGGCTATTACCGTGACCATGTCATCGGCGGCCCCGGCGCCTTCCTGGTCCCCGCCCGCGACTTCGACGCCTTCGCCGACGCGATCCTCAGCAAGCTGCTGCTGGAGGTGTCGGGGCTCCAGCCCGCCGGGTGGGAACGGGACCTCGCGGCCCGCTGAGCGGGGCCGTCCGGTTTCGATAGGGCCTCAATCCACCGCACGGTCGATTGCGCGGCCGGCCTTTTCGGCCGGACCCGGCGGGTCGATGGCGTCCTTGATGCTCTGGCCGGCGTTGTCGATGGACTCGCCGGCCCGCTCGGCCGGGCCTTCATTTTGGCAGGCGGCAACGGCGACCAGCGGCAGAACCAGGACGGCGGTGCGCAGCAGCGTCAGCATGACGGTCTCCTTCTTGCGTGGCGCGCGGCGCCCGGTGGCGGGCGGCGCGCTGCGGTGCGGGATGAACGGAACGGCCGGGCTGCGGGTTCGGCCGCCTACCCGATTGCACCGCCGAAGGTCGCGCTTGGGCTGAAGCTTGCCCGGATGGGCTATTCTTTCCTCTTCCGGGACGGGAGAGGGACGTTTCCCCGAAGTTCGGACCCCGTCCGCATTTTGTGTTCTACGGTCAATTGCCCGCCCTTCGTCCCGTGCCATAATCGTCCCGGGATCAGACGGGCGGGAGGCCGGCATGGCTGGTTACCATTGTGATCTTGGGCGGCAGCGCCATCGTTTCGACGACCTGAAGGCGCTGATGGCCTGCGCCTCACCACGGCGGTCGGGGGACGAGTTGGCGGGCATCGCCGCCGACAGCGACGAGCGGCGGGTGGCGGCGCGCATGGTGCTGGCCGGCCTGCCGCTGAAGACCTTCCTGAGCGAGGCGCTGGTCCCCTACGAAACCGACGAGGTGACGCGCCTGATCATCGACCGCCACGATGCCGAGGCCTTCCGGCCGGTGGCGCACATGACGGTCGGACAGTTCCGCGACTGGCTGCTGTCCTACGAGGCCGACGGCGCGGCGCTGACGGCGCTCGCCCCCGGCCTGACGCCGGAGATGGCGGCGGCGGTGTCCAAGCTGATGCGCAACCATGATCTGGTCTGCGTCGCCGCCAAATGCTCGGTCATCACCCGCTTCCGCACCACGGTCGGACTGCCGGGGCGGCTGTCGAGCCGGCTTCAGCCCAACCACCCGACCGACGATCCGACCGGCATCGCCGCCTCCACGCTGGACGGGCTGCTCTACGGCATCGGTGACGCGGTGATCGGCATCAACCCGGCGACCGACAACGTTCCGGCCTGCATCGCTCTGCTGGAGATGCTGGACGCCGTGCGCACCCGCTTCGACATCCCGGTGCAGTCCTGCGTGCTGGCCCATGTCACCACGACCATCCGGGCGATCGAGCGCGGCGCGCCGGTCGACCTCGTCTTCCAGTCCATCGCCGGCACCGAGAAGGCCAATGCCGGCTTCGGCGTCACGCTGTCGCTGCTGGCCGAGGCGCAGGAGGCCGCCAAGGCGCTGAAGCGCGGCACCATCGGCGACAACGTGATGTATTTCGAGACGGGGCAGGGATCGGCGCTGTCGGCCGACGCCCATTTCGGCGTCGACCAGCAGACCGTGGAGGCCCGCGCCTATGCCGTCGCCCGCGCCTTCGACCCGTTGCTTGTCAACACGGTGGTCGGCTTCATCGGCCCAGAATACCTCTATGACGCCAAGCAGATCACGCGGGCCGGGCTGGAGGACCATTTCTGCGCCAAGCTGCTGGGCGTGCCGATGGGCTGCGACGTCTGCTACACCAACCATGCCGAGGCCGACCAGGACGACATGGACGTCCTGATGACGATGCTGGCGACCGCGGGCGTCAATTTCCTGATCGCGGTGCCCGGCGCCGACGACGTCATGCTGAACTACCAGAGCCTGTCCTACCACGACGTGCTCGGCCTGCGGCATCTGCTGAAACGCCCGCCGGCCCCGGAGTTCGAGGCGTGGCTGGACAAGGCCGGCTGGCTCGACGAACAGCGCCGCCTGCCGCCCTGGCCCGATCAGAGCCCCGTCGTCTCCGCCCTGCTGGGGAGCGCGGCCCGATGAGCGACGCGCAAAAAGACCCCTGGGCGCGCTTCCGCAGCGCCACCCGCGCCCGCATCGCGCTCGGCCGCAGCGGCGACGCCCTGCCGACCGGGGCGCTGCTGGAGTTCCAGCTGGCCCATGCCCGCGCCCGCGACGCGGTACACAGCGCGGTCGATTTCGACCGTCTGGCCGCCGACCTCGCCCCGCTGGAAACGCTGCGCGTCCACAGCGCGGCCGCCGACCGGCCGACCTACCTGCGCCGCCCGGACCTCGGCAGGCGGCTGGACCCGGCCAGTGCGGCGGCCCTGCCGGGCGGAGAGTGGGATCTGCTGTTCGTGATCGCCGACGGGCTGTCGGCCGCCGCGGTGCAGGTGAACGCGGCGCCGCTGGTCCATGCCTGCGTGGCGCGGCTGGGGCATCCGCGCATCGGCCCGGTGGTTCTGGCCGGGCAGGCGCGCGTGGCGTTGGGCGACGAAGTGGCGTCGGCCATGGGCGCCCGGCTGGTGGCGCTGCTGGTGGGCGAGCGGCCCGGCCTGTCGGCCGCGGAGTCGCTGGGGGTCTATCTGACCTGGGATCCGAAGCCCGGCCGCGCCGATTCAGAACGCAACTGCATTTCCAACATCCATGCCGACGGCCTGTCCATCGGAACGGCCGCCGACAAGCTGTGCTGGCTCGCGACCGAAGCGGCGCGGCGTAGACTCACGGGGGTCGCCCTGAAGGAGGACGCCCCGTCCCTCGCCGGCCCGGATGATGGCCGATTGAGCGGGGCTATCGAGGGGTGATGGGGCGTCCGTAGCCGGCGGCCCCCCCATCGTTCTCACTCCCCGTCGTGGCTCCGGATGAAGCTGCGGATTTCCGGGAGGATGGCTTCGCGCCAGCGGCGGCCGTTGAAGATGCCGTAATGGCCGACGCCCTTCTGGAAATGCGTCTTGCGCATCCCGTCCGGCAGGGACGAGCACAGGCGCTGCGCCGCGATGGTCTGGCCGGGGGCGGAGATGTCGTCCAGCTCGCCTTCCACCGTCATCACCGCGGTCTTGCGGACCGCCGCCGGCTCCACCTTGCGGCCGCGGGACACCATGGTGCCGTTGGGCAGAGCGTGCTTCTGGAAGACCGTCTCGATGGTCTGCAGGTAGAACTCCGCCGACAGGTCCATCACCGACAGGTATTCGTCGTAGAAGCGGCGGTGCTGCTCGGCCGAATCGCCGTCGCCGCGGACGAGGTGGCGGAACAGCCCGACATGCTCGTTGATGTGGCGGTCGAGGTTCATCGACATGAAGCCCGACAGCTGGATGAAGCCCGGATAGACGCGGCGGAAGGCGCCCGGATAATAGACTGGGACCGTGGTGATCACGCTGCGCTCGAACCACTTCAGCGGGCGTTCCATCGCCAGCTTGACCGGCACCGTCGGGTTGGCCATCGGGTCGATCGGGCCGCCCATCAGGGTCATGCTGCGCGCCTGCACCGGCTCGTCCGCCGCCGCCATCAGCGACACCGCCGCCATCACCGGCACCGCCGGCTGGCACACCGCGATGACGTGGGTGTTCGGCCCCAGGAAGCGGATCAGCTCCGCCACCGTGTCGATGTAGTCGTCCAGGTCGAAGCGCCCGGCCGACATCGGCACCAGCCGCACGTCGATCCAATCCGTGATGTACACGTCGTGGTCGCGCATCAGCGCCTCCACCGTGCCGCGCAGCAGCGTGGCGTGGTGGCCCGACATCGGGGCGACCAGGAGCACCTTCGGCTGGCGCGGCGTGCCTTCCGGCTTGGCGAAGTTCAGCAGCTTGCAGAAGGGCGATTGCCAGACGAACCGTTCGGTGACCGGCACGGTCTGCCCGTCGACCACCGTCTCGGCCAGCCCGAAGGCCGGCTTGCCGAAGCGGCGGGTCGTCCGTTCCACCAGCTCCGCCCCGGCGGCGACCGCCCGGCCGAGCTTGGTGTAGGACATCGGAACCAGCGGGTTCTGGAAGGTGTGCTGGGCGGCTTCGGCCCAGAAACGCATCGGCCGCATGGCGGCGTGCTGCATGTCGTACAGGTGATACAGCAAATCAGATCCTCACGTCACGGCAACCCCCGGTCGGCCAGGGTTCCTTATTCTTTCGACCACTTATTGATCGTATTACCAACCATATCCTTCGACAGGGGTCGCGTATAGGTCAAGAGCCTTTTCGCATTTGCAAAGCTCTGTTGTTAAAAGAACATTGCAGTGCACAAAAAATTATCAACCGCAACGATCCCGCTATGACCTCGGCGTGCGGCTCCGTTGGTCATAGCGACGTTCGGGGAAGCGCCTGACGATCAGGGGACGGCCAGAACGGCGCGGACCGGCAAATGGTCCGATGCCCTGCGGGTCAGGATGCTGCGCACCACCTCGAAAGCGGGGATTTGCAGACCCCCCGTCACATAGATGCGGTCGAGCCGCAGGGTCGGCATGCGGGCGTGGAAGCTGCGCGGGTTGGCGACGTCGGAGAAGGAGGCGGCCAGATGGCGCAGCCGCGGCGAGCTGGGCGTCCATTCGTTCAGGTCGCCCATGAACAGGGTGGGCAGCTCCGGCTGGTCCAGCACCCGCGACAGTATGTCGCCGACCTGCTTGGCCCGTTCCCAGGGGTCGAGGCCGAGATGGGCGACGATCACCCGCACGGGGCGGCCCTCCACCTCCACCACCGCGTCGATGGCGCCGCGCGGCTCGCGCTTGCCGACGGAGAGGTCCATCGTGTCCATCGAGCGCACCGGCAGGCGGGTCAGCAGGCAGTTGCCGTAATGGGCGCGTTCGTTGTGCTTGGTCGGGCCGGCATAGGCCTTCATGCCCGTGTGCCGTTCCAGGAAGTCGAACTGGTCCAGCCCCGATTCGCCGCGATGGTGCCAGCCGACCTCCTGCAGCCCGATCAGGTCGACATCGAGGTCGCGGATCACCTGGGCGATGCGGTCGGGCGCGAATCGGGCGTCCAGCCCGACGCAGCTGTGGATGTTCCAGGTGGCGACGCTGAACGCGGTCATGCCGTCCGGGATCGGGGAACTGCGGCGGTCGGCGGGGCGGGGACGGCGGGCACGGGCTGCGCGCAACGCGGCGGCGATGCGCTGGACACGTTCACGGCTGAAACGGATCACGGTTCCAAAATCCTTTCGTCTGGCCTGTCGTCTTCCCGGTCATTTTCCTGTGTCCTCGGCCCGGCCTTCCGTCCCGACCGGCCGAGCAGCCGGCTCGTCAGCCAGCCGAGCCCGATCGCCACCCCGCCCATCGCCACCAGCAGCGCGATGTCGGCGACGCCGGGGTTGCCGATGGTTCGTTCAAGCTGGTGCCCGAGCAGGTTGAAGGCAAGGATGCCGGGCGCAAGACCGACCATCGTGCCGATCACATAATCGCTGAAGCGCAGCTTCGACACACCCGCGGCGAGATTGACCAGGGTGTAGGGCGCCACCGGCACGGCGCGTACGCCGGCCACCGCGGCGATGCCGCTGTCGGCCAGCTTCTCGTTGAGCCGCGCGATCAGCGGGCCGGCATGCCGGTCCAGCAGGTCGCGGCCCACCATCCGCCCGGTCCAGAACATCGCCACCGCCGAGGCGACCGCCCCGCCCATGGCGGTGGGGAAGCCCCACCACGGGCCCATCACGATGGCGGTGGCGGCGATCAGCACGGTCAGCGGGAACATGACGTAGCCGCCGGCGACATAGGCCAGGATCACCCACAGCGGCGCCAGCGGGCTGTCGCGCAGGGACTGGAAGACCGCCAGCACGGCGTCCAGCGTCGCCCATTCGCTCAGCGCGGTGTAGCGCCACATCCCCCACAGCCCGACGAGCGCCAGGATTCCGGCCAGCATCAGCCATTGGCGGGTGCGCGGGATCCGCGACGGCAGCACCCGGCGCACGATGTCCACCGCGTCGACCGGGTGTTCGGGATCGAAGACGCGGACGTCGGCGACGGCGGCGGCCAGCCCGTCCGGCTCGGGGTCGTGCAGCGGCTCCAGCGTGCGGCCCATCGCCTTGCGCCCCATCGGCTTGCGCAGCGACTCGATGGCCGCGGCGAGCGAGCCCAGCCGCCGCTGCGCCGACGCCACCGCGGCCGGGCTGGTGCCGAGATGCTCGGC
Organism: Azospirillum ramasamyi; assembly: GCF_003233655.1. Lineage (NCBI taxonomy): Bacteria > Pseudomonadati > Pseudomonadota > Alphaproteobacteria > Rhodospirillales > Azospirillaceae > Azospirillum > Azospirillum ramasamyi. The sequence continues at coordinate 90,187 of NZ_CP029833.1, read as the reverse complement.
GATCAGGTCGTTGCGCGTGTGGCGGATCGCCCGGCGGGTCTCGGCCTCCTCCGGCCCCGGCCCGGCTTCCAGCGCCAGGTCGCATTCGGTGTCGAGGCCCATGGAGCGGTTGTTGAGGTTGGCGGAGCCGATGCGCAGCAGCCGGTCGTCCACAACCATGACCTTGGCGTGCACGGTGATGCAGGCGCCGCCGTCGGTCAGCGCGGCGAACATGTGGAAGCGGCCGTGCCGGTCCGCCTCGCGCAGCTCGCGGGTCAGCCGGGCGCGGGCGCCCAGCATGACGGTGTTCTCAAGCCAGCTGGTGGTGCGCACCGGGTTGACGACGATCACCTCCGGCCCGTCCTCCTCCGCCAGCCGGGCCTTCAGCGCCTCGGCCACCGCGCTGGAGGCGAAATACTGGCTTTCCAGGTAGATGACCTCGCGCGCCGCGGCGATGGCCTCCAGATAGAGCGCCTCGACCTCGCGCACCGCCTCGCGTCCGTTGCAGGCGGGATCGGTGCGGGCGATGCCGACGCTCACGCCGCGCAGCAGCGGCTCCAGTCCCGGCGGCCAGGGGTCGGCGGCCAGCGGATAGCGGCGGGCCGGGCGGCCGGGCGACGGGGCGGGGGGCAGCAGCGTCTCGCCGGTCGCCCGCGCCCAGCGTTCGCGGAACATCTCGCCCAGCGCGCGGGCGGCGTTGCCGTCGACCGCCATCATCACGTCGTGGAAGGGTTCGTAATGCTTGCCGTCGGGCTGGCGCCGCCGCGGGTCGTCGGCGCGGTGGGCGCGGGTGTCCCAGCGGTTGGCGGTGATGTCCAGCCCGCCGCAGAAGGCGACCCGGTCGTCGATGACCAGCAGCTTCTGGTGATGGCAGGCGCCGGTCGGATGGTCGCCGTCCAGCCGGTATTGCAGGCGCCGGTGGGTCAGCCAGTTGCGCAGCATGAAGGGGTGCGACCAGCGGGCGAGGTCGAACAGCTCCGCATAGTCCCATTTCAGCACATGGATGTGCAGGTCCGGCCGCGTCGTCGCCAGCCAGTTCAGCAGCGTGCCCAGCCGGTCGGGCCGGCGCGGCCGGCGCGTCTGCGGCATCAGGCGGATGCGGGCGTCGAAATCCCAGGCGGTCAGGTAGATGGTGCGCCGGGCCCGCCGCATGGCGGCCTTGGCCAGCGCGAAGTAATCCTCGCCGTCGACGATGACGCCCAGCCGCTCCGTCTCCTCCACCCGCCAGCAGGTCCGTCCCGGTTCCAGGATCGGCCGCGGCACCCCGGCTGAACCGGTGGCGTCGGACGGCGGTCCGGTGAAGGGGAGCGGCTGAGGCGTGTGGGCGTACATGGGGACCGGTCGGCTGTGTGTTCTGGGACATAACATCTGGGAAGGCCTTTCCCTCCCCGCCCTCAGCCATTTGGTGAAAGCCGCCGGGAATTGCAGCCATCCCGGCCACGCTGCCGGTCGAAAAATCCGGGCGGGGCGGCTTTTCCGCCCCGGTTCCGGGACAGGCGCCAATTTTGTTGCCCCATGGGGGCAGGGGCGCTTACGGTCGCATGACGCACCCCCATATGTCGTATTCCATCCTTTATCGCCCCTCCGATGCCGCGCCCCCTGATCCGCCGCCTGATCGATGCCGTGCCGACCGCCATCCTGCCGATGGCGGCGGGGATCGGACTGTCGGCGCTGGTGGCGCCGCAGCCGGACGCCGCGGCGGCGCTGCTGCGCGGGCTGGCGGTGACGCTGCTGCTGACCCTGCCGTCGCTGGCGGTGGGCACCGCGCTGGGCGCCCTGGCCGGCTCCTGGGCGGCGGTGGCGCCGCGCTCCGCCGGCGGGCTGATCGGCCGCTTCCTGGCCGGGGCGGGGCCGCTGCTGCCGGGGTTCCTGCTGGCCGCCGTCGCTGCGCTCGCCGTGCGGGCGGGGGCGTCGGCGGCGCCGCTGGGCTGGACGGCGCTCGCCATTCCCGCCGCCTGCCAGGCGGCACGGCTGTCGCGCCCGGCGATGGAGCGCGCGCTCGGCGCCGGGCCGGAGGGCGACGCGGTGCGCATGGCCCGCGGCCTGGGACTGGACGAACGCATCGTGCTGCGCCACCACGCCCTGCCGCAGGCGGTCGCCCCGGTGATGGGGGGGCTGCGCGCCGCGGTGCTGGCGTCGGTGGTCGGGGCGGTGGCGCTGGAGAGCCTGTTGGACCTGCCGGGGGCGGGGGCGCTGATGATCGACGCCGCCCGCGCCGGATCGGCGGCGGGGGCGCTGCCGCCGCTGGTGGCGCTCTGCGGGCTGACCGCGCTGCTCGGTGCTCTCGGCCTCGCCGCGCGCGACTGGATCGATCCGGCCAACCACAGCTCCACGCCCTATGACGGGGCGTGACGGACGAAGGAACCCGATGGCCGAGTTCGAGCATTCACCGCTGTCCCATCCGGTGCCGCCGCGCGCCGGCTTCGCCCGTGGCCTGTCCGGGGCGGCGGTGCTGGTCGCCCTGGCGCTCGCCTCGGCCGCCGCGCCGCTGATGGCCGACGGCGCCGTCATCCAGCGGCTGGGCGCCGATCCGGTGGCCGCCGCCCTGCTCGACGGGCGGGGCAGCCTGTCCTTCGCGCTGCTCGCCGCGGTGCTGGGCGGGGCGCTGGGCATCGGCTGGGCCCTGCTGGCCGGGCTGCTCGGCAAGCTGTCGGGCGCCCGGGCGGAGCGGCGGACCATCGCCGCCGCCCACCGGCTGGCCGGCCTGCCGCTCGCCCTGCTGGTGCCGCTGACCGGCGGGCTGGTGGGGGAGGTCGGGCCGCTGGCCGTCGTCACCGCGCTGACCGCCGCCCCCGCCGTCGCCGCGCTCGCCCATGCCGAGCTGTCGGCGCTGCTGCGGGCGGAGTTCCTGACCGCCGCCCGCGCCGCCGGCCTGCCGGAAGGCGAGGTGCTGCGCCGCCACCTGATCCCCAACGCGGCCCGCCCGCTGCTGGCCGCCGGGACGCTGGCCCTGCCGCGCGTGCTGGCGGCGGAGAGCGCGGCCAGCCTGCTCGGCCTCGGCCTGCCGCCGGCGCTCGGCAGCTGGGGTGCCTCGGTCGGGCTGGCCGCGCGGCTGGGCGATCCGGTGGCCTTCGTTCCGCCCGCCCTGCTGCTGGCGCTCGCCCTCTGGGCGGCCTGCGCCATCGCCGATGCCGCGGTGGCGGGAAGCCGCAAGCCATGAACCACATCGCCCCCAAAGCCGCGCCGGTGGAAACCGAGGGGCTGACCCTGATGCTGGGCGACCGCGTCCTGCTCGACCGCGCCAGTCTGCGGGTGGAGCGCGGGGAGGTGCTGGCGATCACCGGCGGTGCCGGCAGCGGCAAGACCGCGCTGCTCGCCGCGCTCGCCGGCCAGCCGCCGGCCGGGCTGGGCATGGCGGGCAACGTCCGGGTCGAGGGGCGCCTGCTGATCGCCCAGGGAGGCCGTCTGGCGCCGCGCCGGCCGCTCGCCCTGCAGGTGGCGGAGGTGGTCGGCCATCATCTGGGGCTGGACCTGCGCGGCGCGTTGCGCCGGATGGCCGACGGGCTTGACCGCATGGGCGTGCCGCCCGCGGCCCGCCGGTTCGACCTGCCGCCCGAACAGCTGCCGGACTCCCTGCGCTGGGCCTGCCTCTTCGCCATGGCGGCGGCGGTGGCGCCGGCGGTGCTGCTGGCGGACGCGCCGGCCGCCGGGCTGGACCCGACCGTGCGGCTGCGCCTTCTCCACCGGCTGGCCGACTGGGCGCGGGCGGACGGGGTGGCGCTGATCCTGGCCGGACGGCCGGAGGACGGCGTGGCCGGTCCCGCCGACCGCGTGCTGTCCCTGCGCCGCGGCCGGCTGCTGCCCTACGAGCCGCCGCGCATCGCCCCGGCGGCGGCGATGGAGGCGCCGGGGACCGCCCGGCTGCATGCCCGCGGCGTCGGCATCGCCTATCCGCTCGCTCCCGGCCCGAAGGGGGAGGCGCGGACGCTGACCGTTCTGCACGGGATCGATCTGGATGTCGGCCTGGGGGAGACGGTTGCCCTGCTTGGCGAGACCGGCAGCGCCAAGGCGACTCTCGCCCGTTCGCTGCTGTGCCTGCCGCCGCCGACGGCGGGGGCGGTGGTGTGGATGGGCCGCGATCTGGTCGCCGCCGCCGCGCCGCCTGACGGTGGGGCCGGGGAGGATGCGGATCCCGGCGGCCTGCGCCGCGCCCGGCGCGACCTGCAGCCGCTGTTCCCCGACCCGGCCGCCTCCTTCGATCCCGCCATGACCATCGGCGCCCAATTCGCCCTGGCGCTGGAAAGCCTGCGTCCCGACATCGCCGCCGACCGCCGCGACCTGCGCATCGACGAGGCGTTGGAAGAGGCCGGGCTGCGTCAGGACACCGCGCTCCGCTGGCCCGGCGGGCTCGGCAAGGCGGAGGCCGCCCATGCCGGGCTCGCCCGCGCCCTGCTGCCGGAGCCGCGCATGCTGATCGCCGACGAGCCCGCCGCCGGCCTGTCGGCGGAGGAGCGCGACGCCTTCCTCGACCGCCTGACGGCGGTGCGCGACCGGCGCGGCCTGGCGCTGGTGCTGGCGACCGACCGCTATCTGGAGGGACTGCGCGATGCCCATCGCGGCATCGTCATGCTGTCGGGTCGGGTGGTGGAGAGCGCCGATTCCGAGACGCTGAGGACGGCGCCGCTGCATCCCTATAGCCGGGCGATGCTGGCCGCGGCCCTTGGCGAGCGGCCGGACCTGGAGGGCGACGCGCCGTCGGCCTTCAACCCGCCCGGCGGCTGTGCGCTGCGCCGCCGCTGCCCGCTGGCCCGCGATTTCTGCGCCCAGGCCGTCCCGGCGCTGGAGGAGGTGGCGCCCGGCCACCGCGTGGCCTGCCATTACTGGGAGACCGCTCACGACGAGGGTGAGCCTGCGCGGGATTCGTGAACCGTTGCGGCGGCAGGGGGCCGGGCAGGTTTCCGGGTCCGGGCATGAAAAAGCCCCCGCTCCGGTGGAGCGGGGGCTTTTTCACATCACAACGACCGATGAGAGATCAGGCCATCTCGATGCGCTGAGCCTCGGGGCCCTTGGCGCCCTGGCGGATGGTGACGCGGACCTGCGCACCGTCATCCAGGCCGCTGATGCCCGACCGCTCCAGCGCACGGATGTGCACGAAGATGTCCTTGCCGCCGGTGGACGGGGCGATGAAGCCGAAGCCCTTCGACACGTTGAACCACTTCACCGTGCCGTCGACGGTCTCGCCGCTGTCCGAGTCGCCGTAGCTGTCGCCGCCGTAGCCGCCGGAGCTGTAACCGCCACGGCTGCCGCCGCCGTAACCGCCGCCGCCGTAACCGCCGTCGTTGCCCCAGCTGTCACGCTCGCGCGGGGCGCGCGGGCGGCTCGGAGCGGCGGTCGAGGTGTCGACCGCGTGGATGGTGGCCACCTGCGGGCCCTTCGGGCCGCGCGACAGGTCGCAGGTGATGGTGGCGCCTTCGGGCAGGCTGTCGTGTCCGCAGAACTGCAGAACCGTGGAATGCAGGAAGGCATCGGGCGAACCGTCGTCGGGGGTGACGAAGCCGAAGCCCTTGGTGGCGTTGAACCACTTGACGGTAGCGCGGATGTCGCGCTGGGTAATTTCAGGAGCGCGGAAGGAAGAGCGCTGCGGACGGTCGAACATCAGTATCGTCTCATCTGTCGTGTTAAACCCCATCCCGGCAAAGCACCAAAGAGGGAGACCCGGAACAGGGCCAGCGAAGGATGATCGCTTCCGCCCCATAATTCAATCGTCATTCCGCGATTCGGCCATGCGCGCATGACAAAAGCGCCGCCGCCGCCCATTTGCTGGGCGGGGCGGGGCGATTTCGCCGAAATTGTGCAGGTGCAGCGTGACGAATCACCCGCGACTCAGGGTCCGGCCGTCACGCATGCCGGCTCAGGCGCCGTGGCACTTCTTGTACTTCTTGCCGCTGCCGCAGGGGCAGGGGTCGTTGCGGCCGACCTTCGGGCCGCTGCGCGGACGGGCGCCGAGCTGCCCGTCCACATAGAACCAGCGGCCGTCCTGGTGGGTGAAGCGGCTGGTCTCGTGGTGGGTCATCGGCTTGCCGTTCATGCTGAACCGGGCGACGAACTCCACGATGCCGTCGCTGTCGCCGGGCTGGCCGGCCTCGGTCGAGCGGATCTCCACGCCGGTCCAGACGCTGTTCTTGGCCCAGGTCTCGATCTCTTCACGGTTGAAGTCGTCGCGGGTGCTGGGCAGCAGCGTGTCGTGCAGGTAATCGATGTTGCCGGTGGCGAAGGCGGAATAGCGCGAGCGCATCAGCGCCTCGGCCGTCGGGGCGGGCATGCCGGCCAGATAGGGACCGCAGCAGGCGTCCAGCGGCTTGCCGGAACGGCAGGGGCATTCGGCGGCGGTCTGGGTCGTGTCGGTCATGGCCTGCTCTCGGGGGTGATGGCGTGGTCCGGCGTCGCGAGCCGCCGTCCCGGACGGGGCGGGCAGGCTTGCGGGGCGCATCCATAGCGCAGCCATACGCCGCTTCTCAAGAGCTTGGTTGACGCAAGTGGGCGCGGCCTTGCGCCCGGATTCCGCTGCCGCTATCAAGCGGCCCCATCCCTCCTTCCGGAAGGCCGTCCGCCGATGCCTGCCAAAGCGCCCCGCAAAGCTGCCGCTCCCCGGCAGCGCCCCGATCTGTCGCTGGAGGCCGGCTTCGGTCCCGGCCGCCGCGTCTGCGGCATCGACGAGGTCGGGCGCGGTCCGCTCTGCGGCCCGGTGGTCGCCGCCGCCGTGGTCCTGCCGCCCGAAGGGCTGCCGCCGGAGATCGCGGCCCGGATCAATGACAGCAAGGCCGTCATCCGCCGCCTGCGCGAGGAGATCGAGCCGGCGATCCGCGCCCATGCGCTCGCCTTCGCCATCGCCGAGGCGTCGGCGGCGGAGATCGACGAGCTGAACATCCACAGGGCGACGCTGCTGGCGATGAAGCGGGCCTATCTGGCGCTGCCCGGTCCGACCCCCGACGCGGCGCTGGTCGATGGCAAATTCACCCCGGACATCGCGTGCGAGAGGGTGGCGGTCGTCAAGGGCGACAGCCGCAGCCAGTCGATCGCCGCCGCCTCTATTCTCGCCAAAGTGGCGCGCGACAGCGAGATGTTGCGGTTGTCGGCCCAGTATCCACACTATGGATGGGATCGAAATGCCGGCTATCCGACGCCAGAGCATCTGGACGCGCTGACCCGCCATGGTGTCACGCCGCATCACCGAGTCAGTTTTGCACCAGTGAAACGGCAAAAGGCACTAAGCGGTTGAGCCTTCGTCACTTGGCAAAGAAAGCTGTTGACGGCGACTCGGCCGCGACTCATTGTCCGGCCGAGTCCCAGTTCTTTGCCGGTCGTGAAATGCTCCCTGAAAACCGTATCCTGGTCGGCGATTGCGTCGCTCTCATGAACGATCTGCCGCCCGCGTCGGTCGATCTCGTCTTCGCCGATCCGCCCTACAATCTCCAGTTGGGCGGCGAGCTGCTGCGGCCGAACCACACCCGCGTCGCCGGGGTGGACGACGAGTGGGACAAGTTCGACGATTTCGAGACCTACGACCGCTTCACCCGCGACTGGATGACGGCCGCCCGCCGCATCCTGAAGCCGGAAGGCTCGCTGTGGGTGATCGGCAGCTACCACAACATCTTCCGCGTCGGCGCCACGCTGCAGAATCTGGGCTTCTGGATTCTGAACGACATCGTCTGGCGCAAGACCAACCCGATGCCGAACTTCCGCGGCACCCGCTTCGCCAACGCCCATGAGACGATGATCTGGGCGGCCCGCGACAAGGATGCGCGCTACCGCTTCAATTACGACGCGATGAAGAACCTCAACGAGGATCTTCAGATGCGCAGCGACTGGCTGCTGCCGATCTGCAGCGGGTCTGAGCGCCTGCGCGACGAGGACGGCAAGAAGACCCACCCGACGCAGAAGCCGGAATCGCTGCTGTACCGGGTGATCCTGTCCTCGTCCCGTCCGGGCGACGTGGTGCTCGATCCCTTCTTCGGCACCGGCACCACCGGCGCGGTCGCCAAGCGGCTCGGCCGCAAATGGATCGGGCTGGAGCGCGACGACACCTACGTCAAGGCGGCCCAGGCCCGCATCGACGCGGTGGAGGAGGCGCCGGACGCCGCGATCCTCGACACCCCGCCCAAGCGCGCCGCGCCGCGCGTCCCCTTCGGCTGGGTGGTGGAACGCGGGCTTCTGCGCCCCGGCTCGACCCTGTTCGACCAGCGTCGCCGCGTCGCCGCCCGCGTGCGCGCCGACGGCACGCTGATCGGCTCCGGCCCGCGCGGCGACCATCGCGGCTCGATCCATCAGGTGGGCGCGGCGATGGCCGGCCTGCCGGCCTGCAACGGCTGGACCTTCTGGCATTATGAGGAGGGCGAGGATCTGCGCCCGATCGACGTGCTGCGCGAGCGCATCCGCTCTGAAATGCACTGACACCCTCCCAGATCTGTCCATCCGTTATGGGCATCGGCCGGGACGGCTGCTTGGCAGCGGTGGCGTTGCCGTGTTAGGGCTGTCGCCCATGAACAAGCTCTTCGCCACCGTCACCGCCCCGGTGCCGCGCTCGGCCCCGGCGGCGCTGTCCACCCGTTGTTTCGTGCGCGATCTGGTGTTGGACGCGCTGATCGGCGTCTATGCCCATGAACGGCTGAAGCCCCAGCGCATCCGCCTGAACCTGGACCTCGAGGTGATCGCCCCCGGCGTCACCGGCGAGGACATGGCGACCATCGTCAAGGGCGTGGTCACCCAGGGCCACGTCACGCTGGTGGAAACGCTGGCGGAGCGCATCGCCGAGCGCTGCCTCGCCGACGCGCGGGTGACGATGGCGAAGGTGCGGGTGGAGAAGCTGGACGTCTTCCCCGACGCCGCCAGCGTCGGCGTGGAGATCGAGCGCGCCCGCGCCTGACCCTTTTCCATTCCATAGAGAGGAAGCCGCCTCCCGTGTCGTCGCTCGCCGTCCTTACCGCCGAACAGACCGCCGCCCGTCTTCCTTTCCCCGCGCTGTGCGACGCGGTGGCCTCGGCCGCCCGCGACTATGCCGCCGGCCGCATCACCAGCCCGGAACGGCAGGTGCTGCCGCTGCCGGACGGCGGCGTGCTGCTGTCGATGCCGGCCACGGCGGCTGACATCGCCATCCACAAGCTGGTGAACGTCAATCCCGGCAATGGCGCCAAGGGCCTGCCGACCATCCATGGCGTGGTCAGCGCCTTCGACGCCCTGACCGGCGCCCCCCGGGTCATTCTGGACGGCCCGACCGTCACCGCGCGCCGCACCGCCGCCGTGTCGATGCTGGCGATCCGCACGCTGGCCCCGGCTCCGCGCCATGTGGCGCTGCTCGGCGCCGGCACCCAGTCGGCCGGCCATGTCGCCGCTCTCGCCGCGCTCCATCCCGGCATCCGCGTCGACATCCACAGCCGCAGCCTGGACAGCGCCACCGCCTTCTGCGCCAGGCAGGAAGCGCCGGGGGTGGAGTTGCGGCCGATGAGCGGCGCGGTCGATCCGGCGGCGGAGGTGGTGATCGCGCTGACCACCAGCCTGTCGCCCATCTATGACGAGACGCCGCGCCCGGACCGCCTGCTGGTCGGCGTCGGCGCCTTCAAGCCGGAAATGGCGGAGTTCGGCCCGACCGCCGTCCATGGCAGCGAGCTGTTCGTCGACGATCCCGCCGGCGCCCGCCACGAAGCCGGCGACTTCATCCAGGCCGGCGTGGACTGGGCGGCGGTCAAGTCGCTGGTCGATGCGCTCGACGGCCGCGCGACGGACGGGCGCCCGCGCCTGTTCAAGAGCGTCGGCTGCGCGGCCTGGGATTTGGCCGCGGCGCGCTGCGCGCTGGGGCAGGGGTAAGGGCGCAGGGGAGGGGGCGCAGGGATAGGGGAGGGGTATTGGCCCCGAGCCGAGCCCGCTCCCTCACTCCAGCGCCGGTTTCATCCGCTGGCCGACGCGCCGTTGCGTGTCGACGGCGGCGCGCAGGCGGTCGCGGGCGGCACCCCGGCTGCCGGCTGCCGCGGCCGGACGCAGGCCGTTGAGCGCCGCCAGGAAGTTGGAGCCGGCGCGCGCTTTCGGTTCGACCGCCTCGCGGGGCAGCGACAGCATTTCCTGCGTCACCGCCTCGCGGTCGGCGCTACGGTCGGCGGTCTTGCCCTTCGCTTCGGCGCGGGCCTGCTGCGCCTCCACCCGCGCGCGGGCGACGATGCGTTCGCGCAGGTCGGTGTCGAGCGTGCGGAAGACGCGCGACGCCTCGGCCAACTCGCGTTCCTGCCCGCTGTCGAGGGTACGCTTCAGGGCGTTCGCCAGCAGGCGGCATTCCAGGACGCCGGGCACCCGCTCGCGCTCCACCGCGCGGGCAAGGACGCCAACGGCTTCAAGGGTTTCGCGGTCGAGTGCGCCGTGAGGCATGATGCGGCTTGGTCCGAAAGGGTTAGGGCCGACACTATCGGCGGGCAGGCCTCCGTATTCAACCCGCTTGTTAACCTTTTGTGCGCCGCACCCGCCCGGTCGGCGGCCTCTCAGCGCCCTGCCGTCGCTTCCGGCCGGTCCTGCTCCACCGCGCCGCGCCGCTGCAGCCATTCGGCGACCATCCAGCAGAAGGCTGCCCAGGCGGCGCCGACGCTCCAGCCGGCGAGCACGTCGGTCGGCCAATGGACGCCCAGATAGACGCGGCTCGCCCCGATGACGAGCGTCAGCAGCATCGCCCAGGTCAGCAGATAGGCCTTGGTCCGCCGGCCCTCGACGAACTGGGCCAACAGGGCGCCCAGCGTCAGGTACACCACGGCCGACTGCATGGCGTGGCCGCTGGGGAAGCTGGCGGAGATCACCTGATCGCCATGCGGCACCAGATCGGGGCGGGCGCGGTCGAACAGCATCTTCAGCAGGGTGCTGAGCGTTCCGCCGCCGCCGATCGACACCAGGACCAGCAGAGCCGCCGCCCGCTTGTGCAGCAGAAGCAGGAAGCCAAGCGTGGCGACGGTGACCATGGTGAGGATGGTGGTGCTGCCGAGCGAGGTGATGTCCCGCGCCATTCGTGCCAGCCACCATGGGCCGCCGGGCTGGTCCGGGTTCAACGGGTCGCGCAGGGCCAGAAGCAGGCTCTTGTCGAAGGCGCTGGTTTCGCCCTCCATCACCTCGCCGGCCAGTTCGACGAAGCCGAACAGCAGGCCGGCGACCACCGACATGCCGATCAGCATGCCCAGCTGATGCCGGCTCATCCTTGCCCAGAAGCCGCCCCGGCCGCCGTCTGCAACCCTCTCCCGCCAGCTCACCGGTGCCCTCCGTCCCTGTTTCCCGTTCAGCCGGGAGAGAGCAGCCGCACCGGTGAACCGGCCGTCCAGGCCAGGATGTCCTCCAGCGCGTCGCGGTAGAACACCGCGTAATTCTCCCGCGTCACGTAGCCCAGATGGGGCGTCAGAACCGTGTTGGGAAGGTCAAGCCAAAGGCTGTCTTTCGGCAGGGGCTCGATGGGGAAGACGTCGATGCCGGCGCCGGCGATATGGCCGTGGCGCAGCGCATGGGCCAGCACCGCCTCGTCCACCAGACCGGCGCGCGAGGTGTTGACGAGGAAGGCCGTCGGCTTCATCGCGCTGATCTCCGCCAAACCCACCACGCCGCGGGTGCGCCCGCTCAGAACCAGATGGATGCTGACCACATCGGAGGCGGCGAAGAGATCGCGTTTTTCGACGCGGGTCACGCCGGCGGCGGCGGCGCGTTCGTCGGTCAGGTTGGGGCTCCAGGCCGCCACCTCCATGCCGAAGGCCTGGCCGACCTGGGCGACCCGGGTGCCCAGCTTGCCCAGCCCGACGAGGCCCAGACGCTTGCCGGCGAGATCGCCGGTCAGGCCGGTCTGCCAGTGGCCTTCGCGCAGGGCCCGCTCTTCAGCGGGGATGCGCTTGGCCAGCGCCAGGATCAGGCCCCAGGTCAGTTCCGCCGTGGGCGTGCCGACCATGCGGGTGCCGCAGACGGGGATGCCGCGGGCGGCGCAGGCCGCAAGGTCGACGGCATTGTTGCGCGCACCGGTGGTGACCAGCAGCTTCAGGTTCGGCAGCCGGTCGACCAGGGATGCCGGGAACGCTGTCCGTTCCCGCATGATCACCAGCACGTCGAAGGGCTCCAGCGCCGCGGCCGCCGCCGTCTCATCGCCCAGCGGCCTGTCGAAGACCGTCAGGTCGCTCCCCGCCGGCAGCTGCGACCAGTCGGCGAGGTCGCGCGCGACCCCCTGATAATCATCGAGGATGGCGACGCGCATGGAGCCCGCCCTCTTACTTGGTGAAGTAGGGCGCCAGATTGGCGCGGATGCGGTCGAGCACCGGGACGGCGGTCGCCGGCACCTCGAACGGGCGGCCGGTGATGGTCTCGCCGGCTTCGATGTAGACGCGGGCGGCTTCCAGCACCACGTCGGCGGGGATTTCCGGAACGTCCTGGGTGTAGGGATCGCAGCGGGCGACGACCCAGTTGCGGACGAAATCCTTGTCGAAGCTCTCCGGCTTCTCGCCGGCCTCGAACCGCTCCTGATAGCTGCCGGCGAACCAGTAGCGCGAGCTGTCGGGGGTGTGGATCTCGTCGGCAAGCAGGATGTTGCCGTCCTCGTCGAAGCCGAACTCGTACTTGGTGTCGACCAGGATCAGGCCGCGTTCCGCCGCCATCTCCTGGCCGCGGGCGAACAGGGCCAGCGCCTTGTCCGACACCTCGTCCCACTGGGCGCGGGTCAGCAGGTTGCGCTCCACGATCTCGGTCGCGGTCAGTTCCTCGTCATGGCCGGCGTCGAAGGCCTTGGTGGTCGGCGTGATGATCGGGGTGCCCAGCTTCTGGTTCTGGCGCAGCCCGTCGGGGAAGATGTGGCCGTACATCTCGCGCCGGCCCTGCTTGTACATCGACCAGATCGAGGTGCCGGTGGTGCCCGCCATGTAATCGCGGACCACGACCTCGACCGGCATGATGGTCAGCCGCTTCGCCACCACCACGTTGGGATCGGGGTATTCCAGGACGTGGTTGGCGCAGATGTCCTTCGTCGCCTCGAACCAGAAGCGCGCGGTCTGGGTCAGCACCTGCCCCTTGAAGGGGATGGCGGTCAGGGCGCGGTCGAAGGCCGACAGCCGGTCGGTGGTGATCAGGATGCGCCTGCCGTCCGGAAGGTCGTAGTTTTCACGCACCTTGCCGCGGTAATGATTGGGCAGCTCCGGGATGAAGGCGTCGCGAAGAACGTTGGTCAGGTGCGGGGCGAGCAGGGCGGTGTCAACCATGGGATCCTGGTCCGGATGCAGGGGGGCGGATGCGAGAGGCGCGCATGATACCCGAAACCCCTGCCGGAACCAGGGCGCTAATTCAAGAGGGAGGACCGCTGTCCGATGCATGACGCAATCATCGCGGAGCCGCCGGGCGGGCGTGCCGGCGACTATGTCCCGAGGCCCGGAACCGTCCGCGTCTGGTTCGCCGATCTGTCGGGACTGGCCGCGCACAAGGCGGCGTTTCGCGCCCTGCTCTCCGCCGACGAGGTGGAGCGTGCGGACCGGTTTGTGATGGAACGGCTGACCGACCGCTTCGTGCTGCGCCGCGGGCTGCTGCGGCTGTTGCTGGGGCGCTGCACCGGCCGCGATCCGGCGGGGCTGGTCTTCGACTACGGAACGCACGGCAAGCCGGCGCTGCCCGGCGGTCCCGCCTTCAACCTCAGCGACAGCGAGGACAGCCTTGCCATCGCGGTGGCGGCGGAGGGGCGGATCGGCGTCGACATCGAGCGGCTGCGCCCGATCGAAAGCGCCGACGGCATCGCCGACCGCTTCTTCCATGCGGCCGAGCGGTCCGCCCTGCAGCGGTTGGCGCCGGATCGGCGGGACGAGGGGTTCCTGCTGGCCTGGACGCGGAAGGAGGCATTCATCAAGGCGGCCGGCGTCGGGCTGTCGATGCCGCTCGACGAGTTCGCGGTGGAGGTGACACCGGGCGCGCCGCCGGCCCTGCTGGAGATCGGCGAGGGGCTGCGCGGCGAAGTCGGCGTGCCGGGCGACTGGAGCCTGTTCGACTGCCGGGTTCTGCCGGACACCGTCGCCGCCATCGCGGCGCATGGCACCGGCTGGACGGTGGAGACGCGGGTGATGGATGAGGGGTTCGTGGGATAGGAAAACGCCCTCTCCCCTCGGGGAGAGGGGAGCTCAGACCTGACTCACTCCCCGCCGGCCAGGGTGCCGGTCAGGCGGTTGCGGATGGCGGAGACGGCGCATTCCAGCGGACGGTCGTCGTCGGGGCGCGGGGCCTTGTCCATCACGTCGGGGCACATGTCCTCCGCCATCCAGACCTGCGGCTTGGGCGGGGTCGGGGCATTGGCGTCGCAGGTGGCGGGATCCGGGTGGGTTTCCTCGGTGTTGCCGTGGGTCGGTTTGACCTCCAGGTTCGGCGAGACGCCGAAGCAGTCCACCAGCGCCCCCGATGGGCGGTAGTAGCGGGCGGTGGTCAGGCGGATGCCGGTGTCGGCGCTGAGCGAGGAGATCGTCTGAACCGACCCCTTGCCGTAGGAGCGGGAGCCGAACAGCAGCGCCCGGTGATGGTCCTGCAGGGCGCCCGCCACGATCTCCGACGCGGATGCCGAGCCGCTGTTGATCAGCACCACCACCGGCAGCCCGGCCAGCAGGTCGCCCGAGGTGCCGCGGTAGGAGCGGGATTCCTCCGGGTCGCGGCCGCGGACGGACACGATGTCCACCGTCTCCAGGAAGCGGTCGGCCACCTGCACCGCCTGCTCCAGCAGGCCGCCGGGGTTGTTGCGCAGGTCGATGACGGCGCCGGTCAGCCGGCCCTTCGCCTGCCGGCGCATGTCCTCGATCGCCGCGTCCAGCGCCGAGGAGGTGGACTGGTTGAAGGTGGCGATGCGGACATAGGCGACATTGCCCTCCAGCCGGTAGCGGACGGGCTGGATCTTGACGATGGCGCGGGTCAGCGAGACGCGGGTGTTGGCGTCGGTCGCCGGCGGGCGGCGGATCGACAGGGCGACGGAGCTGCCGACCGGGCCGCGCATGCGGGCGACGGCGTCGTGCAGGTTCAGTCCCTTGACGGCCACGTCGTCGATGCGGGCGATCAGGTCGCCGCTGCGCAGCCCGGCGCGGGCGGCGGGCGAGCCGTCGATGGGGGAGACGACCTTGATCAGGCCGCTTTCCTCGTCCATCGTCACCTCGATGCCGAGACCGCCGAACTCGCCCTGGGTCTGTTCGCGCAGGTAGCGGTAGCGTTCGCTGTCGAGAAAGCTGGAATAGGGGTCGAGCGAGCTCAGCATGCTGTCCAGCGCCGCTTCGGTCAGCACGCGGTCGCTGGCGCGCGGGTTCTCCGCCTTCTTCTTCTTCAGCCCGTCCTCCGCCTTGTCGACCAGCATCTGCGGGTCGAAGGGCTTCACATGTTCCGTCAGAACGCGGCGCATGGCGTCGGAAAAGAGGACGTAGTTGCGGTCGGCGGAAGACAGGGAGCCGTAGCCGCGGATCTTCGCGAAATCGGTGCGGTAGCGGTCGAGCGCCGCGACGGTGTCGGCGCGGCTGGCGGGCGCCACGGCGCAGGCGGGCCCGATCGCCACCATCATCAGCAGCAAGGCAGCCAGCAGCTTCGCCATCCTAGGCCCCTCTTGACTGGCCGGTCCAGCCGGCGGTCTTACGCTCATCGTTCACTTATACCAGTGTTTCGCCGGTTGGGGTTTTGCCGGTTGGCACGACCCTAGCACGTCGTTCCGCCATTCTCAAAGTGCACCCCGGTTTCGGCAAGAGTGTCATGCGGCAGGCACAGTCGCGGAGGACGGCCGCCAAGTGACGGCCGCCGGCTTCCCTTACCGGAAATGGTGTGCGCAGACAGCAATGTCGCGCGCCCGGATGGGACGCGCGGCCGGTGTGAAGGGATGAGTGCTTTCGGAGAGTGGAAGAAGGACGGTCAGTAGGCGCCGCTGCCCTTCACCACCACCCGCACGGTGCGCAGCATGATGCCGATGTCCGTCCAGAAGCTCCAGCCCACCACATAGGCGGTGTCGAGCTGGACGCGGCGCACGTAATCGACGTCGCTGCGGCCGCTGACCTGCCACAGCCCGGTCAGGCCGGGGCGGCAGCGGGTGTAGAAGGGAAAGCAGGCGCGGTAATAGGGAACCTCGTCGTCGATGATCGGGCGGGGGCCGACCAGGCTCATGTCGCCGCGCAGGACGTTGAACAGCTGCGGCAGCTCGTCCAGGCTCGACTTGCGCAGGAAGCGGCCGACCCGGGTGATGCGCGGGTCGTTGCGCAGCTTGCGCGCCGTCAGCCATTCGGTGCGCGCCGTCTCGTCGGTGGCGAGCAGCCGCTCCAGCACCTCGGCGGAGTTCACCACCATCGAGCGGAACTTCAGGCAGGTGAAGGACCGTCCGTCGGCGCCGATGCGCCGGTGGCCGAACACCGCGGGCCCGCCGTCGCGGGCCACCATCCAGGCCAGCACAAGCATCAGCGGCCCGAACAAGGCGAGCAGCCCCAGGGAGCCGACGATGTCGAAGGCACGCTTGACGCGATGCCTGTGCAGGGGTGGGCAACCGGGAAGCCGGTCCATCGCCTGCATCGCCGACCGGGTCCCGGCCATGCGGCCGGGGTCCAGACGGGGAGCGCCCAAAAGGGCGATGTTGGACAACGCCATAATATTCTCTCGTCGCTGAACGTCTCTGGTCAGGGCATAGGATCATCCGAGAGAGGCAACGGCCAGCGCGCGAAAGGGGTCCTGCCAATGGGACGGGACGATTGGAAAGGGTGAGTTAGCCCGCCGGTACGGGTCAGCAGATCCGGGGAAGCTGCTCTCCGGTCAGCCAATCCACGATCCGGCGGCCGCCGAAGCGGGTCTCCATTTGAACGAATCGATGGGGGTCCTCCACCACACATCCGATGCAGGCGGCATCCCGTCCCAGAGGGTGGCCGCGCATGGCGGCGAGCATCCGGTCACGCTCCTCCGCCGCGCAGATCGCGATCAGCTTACCTTCGTTGGCGGCGTAGAGCGGATCCAGACCCAATAATTCGCAGGCGGCGGTGACTTCCGCCCGAACGGGGATGTCGGCCTCGCGCAGCCTCATGCCGACGCCGGACTGGTGGGCGATCTCGTTCAGCGTCGTCGCCAGCCCGCCGCGGGTGGGATCGCGCAGCACATGGACGCCGGGCACCGCCGCCACCATCGCCGCGACCAGACCGTTCAGCGCCGCGCTGTCGGAGAGGATCGCCGTCTCGAACCCTAGATTGTCGCGGGTCGACATGATGGCGACGCCATGGTCGCCCATGGTGCCGCTGACAAGGATGACGTCGCCCGGCCGCGCCCGGTCGCCGGAGGGGGCGACGCCCGGCGGCACCATGCCGATGCCGGAGGTGGTGATGAAGATGCCGTCGCCCTTGCCGCGCTCCACAACCTTGGTGTCGCCCGACACGATGGCAACCCCGGCCTCGCGCGCCGCGGCGGCCATGCTGTCGACCACCCGCTTCAGGTCGGCCAGCGGGAAGCCCTCTTCTATGATGAAGCCGGCGGTCAGGTGCAGCGGCACGGCGCCGGCCATGGCGACGTCGTTCACCGTGCCGTGGACCGCCAGCGAGCCGATGTCGCCGCCGGGGAAGAACAGCGGCGAGACGACGAAGCCGTCGGTCGTCATCACCATGCGCCCGCCCGGCACGTCGAAGGCGGCCTGATCGTTGCCCTGGTCGAGATACGGGTTGGCGAAGGCGGCGGCGAACAGTTCTCGCACCAGCTGCGCCATCGCCTTTCCGCCCGACCCATGGGTCATGTCCACCGCCCCGCGGGCGATGTCGAGCTTGCGGGTGAACAGGCGGCGGTCGGTCATGGCGGGTGGTCCGGGTGGTCGGCGGGTGTGTGGGGGGAATGACGTGCGCGGGTCAGGCCGCGGCTTCGGCGCCTTCAGCTTCCGCCTGCGCGACCTCGGCCAGGAGAGCGAGCGTTCGCTCGGCTTCCTCGGCGTCGAGGCGGGACAGGGCGTAGCCGACATGGACGATCACGTAATCGCCGACGGCGACGCCCTCCACCAGTTCCAGCGAGCAGGTGGAGGTGACGCCGCCCAGGCTGACGGTGGCGCGCTCGTCGGGCAGCAGGGCGGTGACCAGGGCGGGAACGGCAAGGCACATGGCGGCGGTCCTTCCGGTCAATCAGCAAATGTGGGGGCGGCGTGGGACGCGCGGGCTTCCGCCAGCCCGTCGGCGATCCAGTCGTACCACTCCTCCAATCCCTGGCCGGTGGTGGCCGACAGCTGGATCACCGCCAGCGACGGGTTCAGGCGCTGGGCATAGCCGATCATCCGCTCCACATCGAAGGTCAGATGGGGCAGCAGGTCGATCTTGTTGACGATCAGCAGGTCGGCGCGGACGAACATGTCCGGGTATTTCAGGGGCTTGTCCTCCCCCTCCGTCACCGACAGCACGACGACGCGGTGGGTCTCGCCCAGGTCGAAGCCGGCGGGGCAGACCAGATTGCCGACATTCTCGACGAACAGGACGCCATCCTCGGCGAATCCGCCCTCGGCGGCCAGCTTGTCGGCGGCCTGCGCCACCATGGAGGCGTCGAGGTGGCAGCCCTTGCCGGTGTTGACCTGCACCGCCGGGGTGCCGGTGGCGCGGATGCGGTCGGCGTCGAAGCTGGTCTGCTGGTCGCCTTCGATCACCGCGACCGGAAAGCGGCCCTTCAGGTCGGTCAGGCTGCGGGTCAGCAGGGTGGTCTTGCCCGAACCGGGGCTGGACATCAGGTTCAGCACGAACACCCCGCGCCCGGCGAAGCGGCGGCGGTTGATGTCGGCCAGCGCGTCGTTCTTCGCCAGGATGTCGCGTTCGAGTGTGATCAGCCGCGGCTGGTTCAGCGCGGCGCCGCCGTCGATGGCGTCGGGGCGGTCGGGACGGTGGTGGTGATGCGTGTGGGCGTGGTCATGCCCATGGCCATGGCCATGGTCGTGCGCGTGATCATGATCGTGGTGCCCATGACCGCTGTGGCTGTGGCGGAACACCGTGCCGTCGGGGGCGACATGTTCGTGGGTGTCGTCGTGATGGTGGTGGGCATGGTGGTGCGTCGCGCCGTGGCCCTCGCCATGGCGGTGGCGGTAGACCTTGCCGTCCGGGCCGATATGCTCATGCTCGGCATCGGCGGCCTTGCCGTCGATCCGGGTTTCGCCTTCGCCACATCCGCAAACCGTGCACATCACACGCTCTCCCACTCTTCGATCCGCATGGCATACGCCCTATCCGTTCGGCGGAGCATCATCGTCCCGGCCGCCCGCTTCGGCAAGTGCTCGTCATTCGTGTACCTCTATGCCGCAGGCGACGCAGGGGTCGAGCATCGCGACCAACAGCCGCGCCCGTTCCGCCGCATCGTCCCGGCCGCGCACCCGGGCGCCGGCCAGTCCGCGCGCCAGCGGGCCGTCGGCGGCGAAGTTCCAGTCGGTCGGCGCCACCATGCGGGCATCGGCGATCCGCCCGGCCTCGTCCAGCCGCAGCCAGTGGGCGAGCCGCCCGCGCGCCGTCTCCGCCACGCCGCAGCCCGAGCCCGGCGCCTGACCCGCCCGACCCGCCGCCATGGCCGGTTCGGCCGGGCACAGGCCGGCGATGGCCGCCTCCATCCGCCGCGGCAATTCCGCCAGATCGGCGAGACGCGCCGCGAACAGCCGGGCCAGACCGTCGCCGAAGCGGTCCGTCACCGAAACCACCAGCGGGTGCGCCGCCTGACGTTCCAGTGGGCCGGTCAGCGCCGGGCCGCCGTCGTGCCGCGGCCGGGTGGCGAAGGCCGGATCGCCGGCCAGCGCCGCGGCGAACCAGTCCGGCCGGCTTTCCCTCAGAAGGGACGTGCCGCCCGCTCCCCAGCTTGCCAGCTCCGGGTGCAGCAGCCGGGCGGCCAGACGCGCCGCGTCGCTGGCGCCAAGCCCGGCCCAGCGGGCGAGGTCGTCGGCATCCCGTGGCGGCGCTCCGGCGAAGACCTCCGCCGCCAGCCAGCCATTCATCCGGTCCAGTGCATCGCGCAGGGCCGCCGCGTCGGGCCGCAGGCCGCCGCCGCCCGGCCGCAACCCGTCCTTGCCGGGATAGAGCGCCGGCATGACCGCGGACACCGCCTGGCGCAAGCCGCGCAGGGCGGCCGGCCGCGGCGGAGCGCCAAGGCGCGCCGGCCATTCGACGACCGCCTGCCAGCCATGGCTGTCCAGCGCCTCGGCGTCGGTCAGCAGGTTTCTTGCGGTTTCCTGCGCGCCTGCGTCGATGCCCAGAGCCGCTTCGCAGGCGCGGGCGACGGCCAGGGCCTGCGCGGTTCCGCACAGGCTGAACAGCAGGGGAGCCAGCCGCACCGCCTCGTCCGTCCGGCGGCCGACCAGGGCGGCGACGGCGCGCGGGCGGCGGGTGGCGACCTCGGCCCGGCAGATGATGGTGCCGGCGCCCGTTTTGCCGTCGAGCCACAGCCGGACGGATACCGATCCCTCTGCGGGCAATGTGGCTGCGGTCATGGGGGCGTCCTGGGGCGGAAGGCGGCCCATCCTGACGGAACCGGGGTGCAGCACATTGACCTGCGTCAAAATACGGAGGTCCGGCGGGGCGGATCCCGTGCGCCGGCCCTGGCCGGGCTGAATCCTTCCGTGGGACTTAGCCTTAACCGCACCATGCAGCCCGGCTTGCCTGATGGTAGGCAGCGGAATCGTCTCTTGAAGGACGGGGCGGGAGGGAAGCGTTCCGGCCCTTTGCCTGTGCAGGTCAGGCTGGAACAATCGCCTCCCCGTGCTGTTGCAAGCCGGCAGCCCCCACAGGAGACGTCCGGCATGACCAACCACAACGACGCCATTCCGCCCGCCGCTCCATCCACGTCGGTTCCCTCCGACCGCGCGGCCGCTGCCGGGGCCGCGACAGCGGCGCAGAATCGCCGGCCCGAGGAAATCGAACATGAGATCGAGTCGATCCGCGCCCGCATGGATGCGGTGATCGACGAGATCGAATTCCGCCTGTCTCCCGGCCAGATGTCCGGCGGGGTGGTGCAGGTGGTGCGCGACGTCATCGAGGGCGGCGGCGACGGCATGTCCGGCCGCATCGCCCGTGCCGTCCGCGCCAATCCGATCCCCGTAGCGCTGATGGGCGTCGGCGCTCTCTGGCTCGCCTGGGCGGTCGCCCGCACGCCGGAGGCCACCACCGAATTCGACGATTACGATCCCCACGGCCGGCATCTGGATCCGCGCAGCCGGCATCTGCTGACCGACCTGATCGCTGCCTGCCGCGACGGGTCGGAAGCCTTCCGCCGCGCCGACATGACCATCGCCGATCCGGCGCTGTCCTCCCGCCTGGAGACCCTGGCCGACCAGCTCGACCGCAGCGCCATGGCGCTGGACGACGAACTGCGCAACGGCGGCGGCTGGATCGAGACGGCGGGCGATGGCGGCCGGGTCTGGTCGCCCCTGCATGGCCTGGCGGAGGCGAGCGCGCGCAGCGTCGTGGCGGGCGTCGGCGGATCGGCCGGGCGGGGCGACCTGCTGGCGCGGCTGGAAAGCGGTCTGGACGGCACGCTGGCCCTGTTCCGCGATGCCCTGCGCGATGCGCCCGACGATCACCTGCAGGTCGTCATCGGCGCCCAGTTCCATGCCGTGGAGACCGCCCGCCACCGTGTCGGCGCGCTGCGCGAAGCCGTGGTCTGAGGAGGGCGGGTCATGCTGGGGTTGAGCCGCCGCCATTACTACGAGCACCGGAACCGTGTGAACGAATACCGTGCGGTCGGCTACGCCGCCAATGACGCGCGCGGCGGGAGCCGGAGCGGGCGGGGCCGGTCGGCGGAAACCCCATCCGACATTCCCGCAAAAGGCTGGAAGGACATCCTGCTGCGGGTGTGGGACGAGCAGAGCAAGGACAACGTGTCGATGCTGGCCGCGGGCGTCGCCTATTACGGGCTGCTCGCCATCTTCCCGGCCATCGCGGCGCTGGTCTCCATCTACGGTCTCGTCGCCGATCCGGCGATGATCGAGAACCAGCTGAGCCAGATGGGCGGGCTGCTGCCGCCGGAAGCCCTGTCCATCGTCAGCGACCAGGCCCGCAAGGTGGCGACGGCCCCGTCGGAAGGGCTGGGTTTCGGCCTGATCTTCGGCCTGCTGCTGACCCTGTGGAGCGCGTCGCGCGGCACCAACTCGCTGGTGGCGGCGCTCAACATCGCCTATGGCGAGCAGGAGACGCGGGGCTTCATCAAGCTGGCCTTGCTGTCGATGGGCCTGACGGTGGCAGGCCTGCTGTTCGTCATCGTCGCCATGGTGATGATCGTCGCGGTGCCGGCCGCGATCAACATCATCGGGCTGCAGGACACGCCGATCGGCTGGATCGCCAGCCTTGCCCGCTGGCCGATCCTGGCGGTGGCGATCATCCTGGGGCTTGCCGTCTTCTACCGCTACGCCCCCGACCGCCGGGAGCCGCAATGGCGCTGGGTCACCTGGGGTTCGGCGACGGCGACTCTGGTCTGGCTGCTGGGGTCCCTGGGTTTTTCCATCTACGTGTCGAATTTCGGCAGCTACAACGAGACCTACGGGTCGGTCGGCGCCGTCGTGGTGCTGCTGCTGTGGTTCAACCTGACCTCCTACGTCGTGCTGCTGGGGGCCGAGCTGAATGCGGAGATCGAGCATCAGACCGCCCGCGACACCACCAGCCGCGACGGACGGCCGGCCCGGCCGATGGGGCAGCGCGACGCCTATGTCGCCGACACCCTGGGCGAACGCAAGGCGAGCTAGTTTTAAGGCAAGCTAGTCGGCGAAAATGCCGCTTGGCAGGGCGGCGGCCGCGCGCTATGGTCGCCGTCATGCAACAGGCGCTTTCC
This sequence comes from Azospirillum ramasamyi, assembly GCF_003233655.1. Classification (NCBI taxonomy): domain Bacteria; kingdom Pseudomonadati; phylum Pseudomonadota; class Alphaproteobacteria; order Rhodospirillales; family Azospirillaceae; genus Azospirillum; species Azospirillum ramasamyi. The sequence continues at coordinate 67,483 of NZ_CP029833.1, read as the reverse complement.
ATCGCGTCCTCCGGACGCTCCCGATATTTTGGCCGCTGGTTTCGTCCGGCGGCCTAGGAACGCGCATCTGTCGCTCATTCCCGAAGCCGCCCGGACCGACCCGCGGCGGCTTTCGCGTTTGTGACCTCGGCCCTTGATGGGCTGCACATCCTCAAAATCCGAACACGGGCGATCCGGGCGGCCTCATCATCCGCAAGAGAGGTTGTCATGTTCGATTTCGATGTCGTCACCGGCCCCACCCAGCCGCCCCACTGCCCCCCGGCCGACGAGCCGGCCGCTCCCGAGTCGGCCCCGCAGACTGCGGCACTGACCGCCGCCGCCGCCGCGCAATCCGTTTCGAACCCGCAAACAATGGGAAAGCCGCGATCCTGAGCGGGGGGTCGGGGACGCCGCCCATGGCGTGCGGACCGATAATCCCAGCTTTGGACCAAAAAAATCACGAATCCTGCCTATGTTCCGCCGGCTGTTGTCGTATACTTCCTTAGGGCAGACGTGTCCGGGTGGCGGCGCAGCCGGCCGCACCATTGTGGGTACCTCTCGGCGGCGTCCGGATCCGCTCGTTCGGATTTGGGCGTTTTGGTCGGATCGGAAGAAGGATGACGGATCATGGCGGATGATGCTCTCTCCAGCGTCAGCTCTATGGTGTCCGGCCTCAACGCGTCGATCAAGAACGCGGTCGAGGCCATCAGGAAGTCGCAGAGCAACCAGGCCGTCGGCGACGTCCAGGAATTTTCCAAGACGGTCAGGAAGTCGGCGCTGACCAGCACGGCCGGCGCCACCGACATCGGCGTGCTCGCCAAGAACACCACCCGCCTGAACGTCGCCAGCACGCTGGCGGCGAACGACAAGGTCGATTTCTACAAGTTCAAGGTCACCACCAAGGGTGAGATGACCATGGGCCAGGTCGGCGACGACGGCGTGCGCGTCCAGCTGATGAACCGGCTTGGCCGGGTGATGGCCGACAGCGATCCGAAGTCCGGCGACAATTACGACTCCTTCAAGAAGCTGCAGGCCGGCAATCTGACGGTCGACAAGGGCGACTACACCCTGCGCATCACCCGCGACAAGGGGCAGTCCGACAAGGATCCCAAGAACTACGCCTTGCAGGTGGTGATGGGGAACTACAGCAAGGATTACGACACCGTGGCCCAGGCGCCGGCCAAGGGCGACACCGGCCTGGCGCTGACCACCGGGCAGCAGGCGACGCTGGACGGGCTGAACAGCGCCATCGGCAGCCTGAACTCGATCCCCACCGGCCAGACCGGAACGCAGAAGCTCATGGGCAGCTTCAACCTTTTCGTTTGAGGCTCTTCGCCTGCGGCTCTTCGTCTGAAGCATCGGCGCCGGCTGTGCTATGACGGTGCGGAGTTCATCCGCGCCGGAGCCCGACCTTGCCCAGCCTCACCCTCCTGAACCCCGCCGATCACCGCCGCGTTCCCTGGAAGAATGGCGGCGGCGTCACCACCGAACTGGCGGTGGAGCCGACTGCCGGCCCGACTGCCGGCCCGTCTTCCGATGGGCGCTTCCTTTGGCGGGTCAGCATCGCCGACGTCGTCGAGCCCGGTCCATTCTCGGCCTTTCCCGGCTATGACCGCCTGATCGCCGTGGTGGAGGGCGACGGCATGCGCCTGTCCGTCGATGGCGCCCCGCCGGTCGAACGGCGCCGACTGGACCCTGCCTTCGCCTTTCCCGGCGAGGCGAAGGTGTGGTGCGAACCGACCGCCGGTCCGATCCGCGACGTGAATCTGATGCTCGACCGCGCGTCGGCCACCGGCGCCCTGACCCTGCTTGCCGGTCCGGCCGCCGACCGTGCCGCCGGCGACGTGGTGCTGTTCCACGCCCTGGCCGGAACCGTGACCGTCATCCCCGATGGCGCGGACGCCCTGCCGGTTCCCGAGGGGCACAGCCTGCTCCTGCGCGATGGTGCCGCACGGGTGGAGGTGCCGGACGGGGCGGAAGCCGTGTGTGCGGCGGTGCGGCGGCGCTGAAGCGGATTGCAATCTGCTTTGGACCGCGACGGCGGCCCCGGCCGCTCATGCGGCCGAAGCCCGACCGGCGAATGAGGTCATCTGAAGCTGAAGCGAATGGAAACTCGCTTTAGGCTTTCGCCGACCGGATCAGCTCCGCATACCAGCGCGCCGAGTCCTTCGGCGTGCGGGCCAGGGTCTGGAAGTCCACATGGACGATGCCGAAGCGTTGTCCATAGCCGCTGCCCCATTCGAAATTGTCCAGCAGCGACCAGACGAAATAGCCGCGCACGTCGGCGCCCTGGGCCATCGCGTCGCGCATCGCGGCGTTGTAGATGGTCAGGTAGTTGATGCGGTGGGGGTCGTGGACGGCGCCGTCGGGGCTGACGGTGTCGCTGCCGCCGCAGCCGTTCTCCGTCACCACGATGGGCAGGCGGTAGCGGCGTTGGATGGTCAGCAGCTCGTCCCGGAAGGCGTCGGGAAAGATCGCCCAGCCGACGCCGTGGGTCGGCGAATCGGGCGGCGCGTCGCCCCAGCCGTAACCCCAGCTCCGGGCCGGGTCGGCCTTGGCGAAGATCGGGCCGTAATGGTTCAGCCCGAACCAGTCCACCGGCCGGGCGATGCGGGCCATGTCGCCGGCCTGCACGTAGGGCTCGATGGCGGCGGCTGTCTGCGGCGGATAATGGCCGAGGATCTGCGGGTCGCAGAAGACGAGGTTCCAATGCTCGTCCAGCAGCGAGGCCGCGGCGCGGTTTTCCGGCGTATCGGTCTCGGGGATCACGACCTGCCGGTTGTGGATGGCGCTGATCGAGGCGCCGGGCACCAGATCCCGCAGCACGTCCACCCCGGCGCCATGGGCGAGGTTGACGTGGTGGATGGCGCGCAGATGCTGAGCCCGGTCGACGATCCCCGGCGCGGCCCAGGGAATGGCGTAGCCGAACAGGGTGAAGACCGAGAATTCGTTGAAGGTGATCCAGCGCTTCACCCGGTCGCCGTAGCGCCGGGCGCAGAGCGCGGCATAGTCGGCATACCAGCCGGCGCAGTCGCGGCTGGACCAGCCGCCCGGATCCTGCAACGCCTGCGGCAAATCCCAGTGATAGAGGCACAGCCAGGGTTCGATCCCCGCCTCCATCAGCCGGTCGATCAGCCGGTCGTAGAAGTCCAGCCCCGCCTCGTTCACCGCACCGCGCCCGCGCGGCAGCACCCGCGGCCAGGACACCGAGAAGCGGTAGGCGTCGACGCCCAGCCCCTTCATCAGCGCCACATCCTCCGGCATGCGGTGGTAATGGTCGCAGGCCACGTCGCCGGTGTCGCCGTTCATCACCCCGCCCAGGGTGCGGCAGCGGACGTCCCAGATGCTGGCGCCGCGCCCGTCCTCGGCCGCAGCACCTTCGATCTGGTAGGCGGAGGTGGAAACGCCCCAAATGAAACCGGGCGGATAGGGAGAAGTCTGGTCGGTCATTTCTAGGCGGCAATCTCGTTGATGCCGCGGCAGCGGCCTTCGAACTCGTCGGAGATGAATTCGGGGCGCTTGTAATAGCCCTTGATCCAGCTCGCCAAGAGGCAAAGCTCCTCCAGCTTCACCAGCTCGTCCAGCGTCCCTTCCGGGAAACGGATGCCGAAGCTTTCGGAGATGTATTCCAGAACCTGTTCAACCTGGTCGATCGACAGCTGGATGTCGGTCTCCAGCGTCGCATTCCGGGTCAGCAGAGCTTCGTCCACCCCGTATTCGTCGCGGATCAGCTTCACGATCCAACGGAACATGTGCATCCAGTTGGATACACCCTCGATCGACTTGCTCATCGCGACGCTCTGTTCGGGTTGCGCGAAAGGGGTAGATTGCAGCGACTGTACCCGCGGATCGTTAACGAATACCGCAGCCTCCACTGCGGTCTCCACCCGGCGCGGCAAAAAACCGCGTGGGATTTGCCACCTGCGCGGGCAGCCTCCGTCGGAAGATGCACAGGACTTGTGCAGGCATGTTCGGTATCGGCCATGCAGGACGCGGCGCTGCGATGCGGCATGGGCCATGCATCGCAGCGCCGCACCACAGGACAGCGAGGCCAGCGCCATGACACGCGCAATCGACACGTCAAGCGCCACCGACACGTCAAGCGCCACCGACACGTCAAGCGCCGACGGCAGGACAGCCGCCCATCCCGTCGACGAAATTCTGCCGCCCTGGCGGCTGCTGGCGCTGGGGCTGCAGCATGTGCTGGTGATGTATGCCGGGGCCGTCGCGGTGCCGCTGATCATCGGCGGGGCGCTGAAGCTGCCCAAGGAGCAGATCGCCATGCTGATCAACGCCGACCTCTTCGTCTGCGGCTTGGTCACGCTGATCCAGGCGGTCGGGTTCTGGCGGTTCGGCATCAGGCTGCCGATCATGATGGGCGTCACCTTCGCCGCGGTCGGGCCGATGGTGGCGATGGCGGCCAACCCGTCGCTGGGCCTGCTGGGGATCTATGGCGCGGTGATCGGGTCCGGCATCTTCGCCATGGTGGCGGCACCGCTGGTCGGCCGGCTGCTGCGGCTGTTCCCGCCGGTGGTGACCGGCAGCGTCATAGCCATCATCGGCATCTCGCTGATGCGGGTCGGGGTGGGGTGGGCCGGCGGCGGTGTGGGAAATCCGCGTTTCGGCGACCCGGCCTTCCTGGGCGTCGCCGCCTTCGTGCTGGTGACGATCCTGGCGCTGATGAAGCATGGCCGCGGGTTCGTCCGCAACGTCGCGGTTCTGCTGGGTCTGGTGGCCGGGATGGTGCTGGCGATGGCGCTGGGCATGGTCAGCTTCAACGGTCTGGCCGAGGCGCCGTGGGTGGCGCCGGTCCGGCCCTTCCAGTTCGGCCTTCCGGTCTTCGACCCCATCGCCATCCTGACCATGTCTCTGGTGATGATCGTGGTGATGATCGAATCGACCGGCATGTTCCTGGCCGTCGGCGACATGGTCGGCCGCCCGGTCACGCGGGAGGATCTGGTCCGGGGCTTGCGCACCGACGGGCTGGGCACGGTGATCGGCGGGGTCTTCAACACCTTTCCCTACACGTCCTTCTCGCAGAATGTCGGGCTGGTCGGGGTGACCGGCGTGCGCAGCCGCTGGGTCTGCGCGGCCGGCGGGCTGATCCTGCTTCTGCTGGGGCTCTTGCCGAAGCTGGCCCATGTGGTGGCGTCGGTGCCGGCCTTCGTTCTGGGCGGCGCCGGGCTTGTGATGTTCGGCATGGTCGCGGCGACCGGCGTGCGGATCCTGTCCCAGGTCGATTACGCCAACCGGCGCGAGAACCTGATCGTCGTGGCGGTCAGCATCGGCGTCGGGCTGATCCTGCTGGTGTCGGACAAGTTCTTCTCGCAGATGCCGTCCTTCCTGTCGCCGCTGCTGCACAGCGGCATCCTGCTGGGCACCCTGACGGCGGTGGCGCTGAACTGGTACTTCAACGGCCTGGCGACCGGCGACCGGGCCCGCCAGGATGTCGCCGCCGCGGCGCATGGCGCGGAGGCTTAAGGGGACTTCCGCCGCAGCAGATCCTTGCTGGCGAGCAGCGAGCCGCCGGCGATCAGGGCGCAGGACACCCAGATGATCCCCGAATTGGGGGCGAGGCCGAACAGGACCAGCAGCAGGGTCGACAGCAGCGGCGCCAGATAGGACAGCGCCCCCAGCGCCCGGATGTCGCCGTGGCGCACGCCGAAGTCCCAGACGAAGAAGGCCGCCCCCACCGGGCCAAGACCCAGCAGCAGCATCGCTCCCCAGCCGGCAAGGGTCTCCGGCCACACCGTCTGCTCCAGTGCCAGATGGCAGAGCAGCGACAGAAGCGCTGTGGCGAGGCAGAAGGCGCTGACGGCGTCGGTCGGCGCCTCGCCGATCTGGCCCAGCCGGCGGCGCAGCACCGAATAGCCGGCCCAGGTGACGGCGCTGCCCAGGGCCGCGGCATAGCCCGGCAGATGCGCCGGATCGATGGAGAGTCCGCTCCCCAGGCCGCCGCTCCCGCCGCGTGCGATCAGCAGCGCGGTGCCCGCCAGCCCGGCGACGGCGCCGCCGACATGCCACGCCCGCAGCCGCTCCCCCGGCAGCAGGGCGGAGAACAGCACGATCAACAGCGGCCACAGGTAGTTGATCAGGTTGGCTTCCACCGGCGGCGCCGCCTGCAGCGCCATGAAATAGAGGAAGTGGAAGCCGAACAGCCCGCCCACCCCCAGCGCCCAGGCGGCGGGCGGCTGGCGGAAATAGCGCAAGGGGTTGTCGCCGCGCAGCATCGTCCAGCCGCTGCCGACCAGGAAGGCCAGCAGGAAGGAGGTCGCCACCAGCTGGAACGGCGGCACCATCGAGGCCAGCGTCGCCAGCGGGGCCAGCGTCGCCCACATCAGGATGGCGGTGAAGCCGACCAGGGTGGCGCGGTTGACGGACCGGCGGTCGGGCAGGGCGGGCCGGATGGCGGCGGCGGAGGGAGCGGGCATGATGGGGATCGGTCGGTTGGCGCGGATCGGACGACCATAGCCGGTGGACGGCATGCTGTCTTGACCGGGGCTCCGGCCGGGATTGACCGCTTCTCCGGCGGAAAGCTCCGCAGCTGTGGCTGTACGCCCCGGGGCCGACGGCGTAGCATGGCCGCCCCAACCCGATCGCCAGGAGTCCGACGGCGTGGCGTCCCCGCATCGGCCGAGCGTCAGCACCCGCAGCTATGACGGGTTCGAGCGGCGGCACACGCATGACCATCATCAGATCGTCCTGCCCGTCGCCGGTATCCTCGACATGGAGGTTGCCGGGGCGCGCGGTCGGGTGGGCGAGGGGCGCGGCGTGCTGGTGGCGGACGGGATGCCGCACAGCTTCCGCAGCGCCGGGACCAACCGTTTCGTCGTGCTGGACGTGCCGGCCGGCGGGCTGGTGCCGGAGGCCGCAGCGCATGCCTGCGACGCCTTCTTCCCCATCGACGCGGCGCTGGATGGCCTGGTGCGGTATCTGGCGGCGGAGGCGGCCGACCGGCCGCTCGACCCGGTGCTGGCCCACCATGCGGCCGGGCTGCTGCTGCGCGCCCTCGAATCGCGCCGTCCCACGCCCGCCGTGCCGGACGATCCGGTGGCGCGCGCCCTGACCCTGATGGCGGAGCGGTGCGAGGAGCCGCTGACGGTGGCGGAGCTTGCCGCCGCGGTCGGGCTGGCGCCCAGCCGCTTCCACGAACGCTTCCGAGCGCAGACCGGCACCACCCCGGCCCGCCGGCTGGCGGAGCTGCGGCTGGACCGGGCGGAGGCGCTGCTGCGCGCCGGCGACCTGTCCTTGGCGGAGGTGGCGTTGGCGGTTGGATTCTCCGATCAGAGCGCCTTGACCCGCAGCCTGCGCCGTCGCCGCGGCACCACGCCGGGGGCGCTGCGGAACGGGGTCTAGACCGCCGCGCGCGCCGCCTCGACGATCACCGCCGCCACCGCGTCGGGGCGCGACAGGTGGGGGGCGTGACCGCTTTCGACCTCAACGCTGCGTGCGCCGATGCGCGCGGCGGTGGCGCGCAGGAAGTCGGGCGGCAGCATGCGGTCCTGCGTGGCGACGATGTACCAGGCGGGCTTGGTCTTCCAGGCGGCGGCCGTGACGCGGGTGGCGAAGCAGGCGGCGGCCACCGGCCCCTGGGTCGCGGCCAGCAGGGCGGCATCCTCGGCGCCCAGATCCTGGGCGAAGTTGCGGGCCATCCCTTCCGGCGTCAGGGTCAGGAAGCGGCCCTTGTCGACCGAGACGCCCGACAGGCCGGCCGAGGGCGGGAAGGGCTTCAGTGTGTCGTTCGGCGATTGTCCGGCATCGGGGGCGAAGGCGGCGACATAGACCAGCCCCTTCACCCGCTCCTGCTCGCCGATCTGGGTGATGACGGCCCCGCCCCAGGAATGGCCGACCAGCAGCACCGGCCCCTTGGTCCGGTCGATGGCGCGCTGGACATGGGCGACGTCGTCGTCGAGCGAGACCAGCGGGTTCTGCACCGCGACCGCCGCCAGCCCTTCCGCCTGCAGGCGGGGGATCACCCGGCCCCAGGAGGAGCCGTCGGCGAAGGCGCCGTGGACGAGGATGACGGTCGGGGTGGAAGTCATGGGCTGATGCTCCCGCTGGCGGTCGGACCCGTCAGGGAGAGCATGCGGGGCGCGGCGCCGTCCAGCCGGGGCCGGGGAATTTTCCTCTGGGCGGAATTCCTAGGGGCGGACGCGGAGCCGGCTATTCCGCCGGCTGCTTGGCCGTCCGCCGGCCGAAGGTGGCGACCCGGTAGACGTACCAGAGGAAAATGCCCGCTATGACGATGTTGGACACCGGGTTCAGCCAGCCGGAAACCTGCTGATAGCGGTCCTCCAGCAGATAGCCGGCGGCGGCGAGGAAGGTCGTCCAGATCGCGGTGCCCACGGTGGTGTAGAGCAGGAAGGGCACGAGCGCCATTTCCGACACGCCGGCGGGGATGGAGATCAGCGTGCGCACCGCCGGGATCATCCGGCCGATCAGCACCGCCCGCCCGCCATGTTCCCGGAAATGGGATGCGGCCTGGTCGACCTCCTCGGGGCTGATGGTCAGCCAGCGGCCATGGCGTTCGGCCCAGTGCTTCAGCCGGCGGCAGCCGACCCAGCGGCCGATCGCATACCAGAACAGCGCGCCCGCCAGGGCGCCGGCCGTGCCGGCGACCACCACCAGGGGAAGGCTCAGGTCTCCGCGCGCGGCGGTGAAGCCGGCCAGCGGCAGGATCAGCTCCGATGGGATGGGCGGAAACAGGTTCTCCGCGAACATCAGCAGAGCCACGCCGAGATAGCCGGTCTGCTCCACCATGCTGACGATCCAGTCGAACACACTCTTCCTCCCGCGTCTGCCCAACCGGAGAACACCGGAGGGGCCGATTGGTTGCGATGCGGGGGACTCGCAGCCGCCGCCCGCCCGGCATATGTTCCTTTGGGTGATGGTTTCCGGCACGGATCGAAGAGAGGCGGAATTGGCGACGATCAAGCTCGACCGGCATGAGAAGGGCATCCTGGCGGCCCTGCAGGAGAATGCCCGGCTGACCATGCAGGAGTTGGGCGACACCGTCGGCCTGTCGGCCTCCCCTTGCTGGCGCCGCGTGCGGTCGATGGAGGACATCGGCGTCATCCGCCGCTACACGGTCCAGCTCGACCCGCGCAAGCTGGGGCTCGGCGAATGCGTCTTCGCCCATGTCACGCTGGAACGCCACAAGGAGAACGCGGTCGAACAGTTCGAGACCGCCATCGCCGGCATGCCGCAGGTGCTGGAATGCTTCGCCGTCACCGGCGATGCCGACTACCTGCTGCGCATCGTCGTGCCCACCACCGAGGATTACGGCCGCTTCCTCAGCGAGCGCATCTTTTCCATCCCCGCGGTGTCGCACGTCAAATCGAGCGTCACCCTGAAGGAGGTCAAGTTCGAGACCCGGCTGCCTCTGGACCATCTGGAGTGAGCGGAGCGTCGGCGCCGGTCCACTGCAAGGTCGCCGCCAGGGCCGGGGCCAGATCGCCGCCGCCGCAGACCGTCACGCGCTTCAGCCCCAGCCAGCCCGCCAGCCGCCGCAGTTCCGCCGCCAGGGGCGGGGCGACGGTTTCGGGACGGGCGTGGGGTTCGGCGTGGGCGGCCCGGACCAGCAGGGCGGCGGCATTGCGGTCGGATTTCAGGTCGACGCGGGCGGCGATGCGCTCCTCCATCAGGAAGGGCAGCACGTAATAGCCATGCTCCCGCTTGTGGGCGGGGGTGTAGATCTCCAGCCGGATGCGGGCGCCGAACAGGCGCTCGGTGCGCTGCCGCTCCCAGATCAGCGAATCGAAGGGGGAGAGCAGGGCGCGGGCCGGCGCCTTGCGCGGAACCCGCAGGTCGGGAGTGACGTAGGCGATGCGCTCCCAGCCCTCCACCGTCACCGGCAGCAGCTCGCCGGCCTCCACCAGCTCGGCGATGCGCAGGCGGGCGTCGGCGACGTCGAGCCGGTGATAGTCGCGCAGGTCGCGTTCGGTCGCCACGCCATGGGCGCGGGCGGCGATGCGCAGCAGGGCGCGCTGGGCCTCGGCCTCCTCCGGCGTCGGGGTGTCGAGGACGGCGGCGGGCAGCACCCGCTCCGGCAGGTCGTAGAGCCGCTCGAAACCGCGCCGCCCGGCGGTGGTGACGAGGCCGGCCCAGAACAGATACTCCAGCGCCTGCTTGCCGTCGCTCCAGCCCCACCAGCCGCCGGCCCCGCGCCCGGCCTCGCTGAGTTCGGACGCGCCCATCGGTCCGCGCGCCGCCACCTCGGCCAGGACCGAGTCGATGTAGGGGCGGCGCTCGGCGGCGAAGCGTGCCAGCCCGCCGTAGATGCCTTCGTTGCGTTCGGCCCGCGCCATGCGCCAGCGGAACAGCGGCTGCTGCTCCACCGGGATCAGCGAGGCTTCGTGGCCCCAATACTCGAACAGTGCCCGCCGCCTGCCGCCATAGGCCAGCCGGTCGAGCAGCACCGCCTCGTACGGCCCCAGCCGTGAGAAGAGCGGCAGGTAATGGGAGCGGACCAGCACGTTGACGGAATCGATCTGCACCAGCCCCAGCCGGCCGATCATGCGCCGGGCATGGCGGGCCTCCACCGCAGCGGCGGTTGAAGCGTCTTCGGGAGCGGTGTTGGCGAAGCCCTGGGCCGCGATGGCGACGCGGCGGGCCTCACGCAGGGACAGGCTGTCGGGACGGGGCATGGGCCTAAAAGGAAAAGGGCGCGGGGGACGAGCTTGCGAACGCGTTTGACTTTCGTCAAGGCAGGGGCGGGGGGCCAGGCACACGCTGTCGGTCGATCCTGCACCGCAGCACCCTTTCCGGGGAGTCCCCGTTCATGTCCTCATCCAGTCTTGCCGGCCGCGACGACGGCCCCGCGATCCCGATCCTGTTCCAATACGGTTTCCGCTTCTTCTTCCTGTTCAGCGGTATCGCCGCCGTCGGCCTGCTGGGCGCATGGCTGGGCGTGCTGGCGACCGGGGAATGGCCGCAGCATGCCGTCGGCGCCAGCGCGTGGCACGGGCATGAGATGCTGTTCGGCATGGTGGTGGCCGCCGTCGCCGGCTTCCTGCTGACCGCGGTGCCGAGCTGGACCGGCACCAGGGCGGTGGCCGGCGCGCCGCTGATGGCGCTCGCGGCGCTGTGGATGGCCGGCCGCGTCGCCGTCTTCCCCTGGGCCGGGGTGCCGGAACCGGTGGCGGCGGTGATCGACATCGCCTTCCTGCCGGCGCTCGGCTTCGCGCTCGCCCGGCCGCTGGTGGCCGCCGGCAAGTGGCGCAACAGCGCCTTCCTGGTCCTGCTGGGTCTGCTGACAGCCGCCGACCTGCTGATCCATCTGGACTGGCTGGGCCGGCTGGACGGCGGGGCGGGGGCCGGATTCGCGCTCGGCCTCGGCATCGTTCTGATGATGGTGACGGTGATCGGCGGGCGCATCCTGCCGGCATTCACCCGCAACGGGTTGGGCGAGGCGGGGCGGGGCGTGCGGTCCTGGCCGCCGGTGGAGCGGGCGGCCCTCGTCCTGACGCTGGCGCTGCTCCCGGCGACGATTGCGGCGCCGGAGTCGGCGGTCACCGGGCTGATCGCGCTTGCCGCCGCCGTGGCCCATGCCGCGCGGCTGGCCGGCTGGCAGGGCTGGAAGGCCTGGCGCTCGCCGATCCTGTGGATCCTGCATGTCGGTTATCTGTGGGTGCCGGTGGCGCTGCTGCTGCGCGGGTTGCAGGTTTTTGCCGACCTGCCGGCCCCGGCAGCGACCCATGCGCTGACGGTCGGCGCCTTCGCCACACTGATCCTGGCGGTGATGAGCCGCGCCTCGCTGGGCCATACCGGCCGTCCGCTGGTGGTGTCGCGGGTGACGGTCGCCGCCTATGTGCTGCTGACGGTCGCGGCGATCGCCCGCACCGTCTCGCCGCTGCTGCCGGTGGACTGGGTGTGGGCGGCGCTGCAATGGTCGGGCTATGGCTGGGTCGCCGCCTTCACCCTGTTTCTGGTCGCCTACGCCCCGGTCCTGCTGGCGCCGCGCGCCGACGGCCGTCCGGGTTGAAGTCTTCCGGGTTGAGGTTTTGCGGGGCGAGGCCGATGCCCCGTCAGGCGGCGCCGCGGAAGTAGCGGTCGATGGCGTCGTTCATCTCGACCTCGCGGAAGGGCTTGGTCAGGACGGGGCGGTCCTGATGGCCCTTCGGCAGGCCGGCGGCGCCGTGGCCGGTGGTGAAGACGAAGGGGATGCCCTGCGCGCTCAGCGCGTCGGCGACGCTGTCGACGCGCTCCCCGCGCAGCGAGACGTCGAGCAGGGCGGCGTCGATTCCCCCCCTGGCGATCAGTTCCAGCGCCTCGGCCACCGTACCGGCCGGACCGATGACGCCGACATTCTGGACTTCAAGCGAATCCTCGATGGCCATGGCCACCAGCGGCTCGTCTTCCACGAGCAGGATGCGCAAGGGCTTGGACTGGTCGGCTTCCATGGACATGCGGCTCGCTGCGGGTCTGGGCGATGGTCAAGCTACAGATGGGGACGGGAATCCCATGCGGCAACCGGCGTGAGCTTTTCCGTTCGGCCGTCCGCTTGTCCATCCTGACCTTGGTCATCACCCATTGGGCAATCGCAAGCTGCGACTGGACTATCACCCCAGATCATCAAGCGCCTGTTGGAGGGACGGATAGATGGCTTCCACCATGGATCCGTCCGGCCGAACCGGCGAGGGCAGCACGTCCGCCCCTTCCAGCGCGCGGGACAGCGGCAGGCCGCCGACCTCGACGAAACCGCCGCGCTCGCCATACTGGCCGACGATCCAGTCCCTGACCGCCGGGTCGCCGTCCAACGCGTTGTTGTGCGAGATCAGCGCGTGGTTGCCGTCGTCCGAGCGCCGATACCAGGCATGGCAGCCGTCGCCCAGATCCATGGGCCGGAAGCCGGCGGCCATCAGGGGTTCCCGCACGGTCGCGCGCACCTTGTCGGTCCGCAGGCCGGTGTCGGTCCGCAGGCCGGTCGGCCGGTCGAGATCGTCCGCAAGCTGGGTCATGTCGCCTCTCTGGTCGTGGTCCCGGAAGTACAACGCCGCAGGAAGGCTTTTGTGCCGCGCATGGCTGCCCGAACGTGGGAGGGCGGAACTGCCTGTCGGTGCAGTCCTGCCGCCCGCCTATCCGTTCGGACGTCCATTCGGAGCTCGTTCAGGCGGTTTGAGGCCGGCAGGCGCGCAGTGCGGCCAGGGAGCGGTCGAGCAGGTCGTAGAGCCGGTCCTCCTGCGCCAGGACCGCGGCGGAGCCGGCCTGTTCCAGTTCCTTCGCCAGACGGCCGAGCGCCGCCGCGCCGAGGTTCAGCGCGGTGCCCTTCAGCGTGTGGGCCGTGCGGTTGTGCGGCTCTCCGGCATGGGCCTGGGCGATCATGCTGTCGACGGTCCTGCGGCCGTTGTCGGTGAAACCGTCCAGCGAGGCGCTCCAGTCCTCGGCGGTCAGCAGTTCCAGCAGGAGGGAGACCTGCTCCTCGTCCAGCAGGCCTGTGTCCGGGCCGTCGTCCCAGGGATCTCGCGTGGCGGTCATGGCAGCCTCCGGGGCGGCGGTGTGATGGGTGGGTTGGTGAGAGCGGAGCCGGGCTGCGGCGGGGCGCCGCTTTCTCCGGCATCGACGCCATCCCGGCGAAGAGGGCAGCCGGATACCGGGATTAGGGGAAAAGAGATAACATTGAATAAATGAGCCAGTCAGGGCGAACAGAGCGCATGCGCGGTGACAGGGGCGCTTGTCGGTCCGGGTCTCGACTGCCGCCATGTCCTTGAAATTTCCGCCACTTCCGCTCGCGCCATGGTTTCGGCCCCAGCGCAATTCAGGAACCGGAGGCACTGGCGGGGTGAAGGCCAGCACGCCGGTCAGAGCCGATCCCCGATCTTTCGCCATTTTTTGAAGCTGTTGGGACAGGAGCATGGTTTTCCGCAGCCGCACACTCGCCGTAGACTCCAACCCGGAGAGTCCGGTCCCGGCCCCTGAACTGCCCGGACCTTAGCTGAAGGAGCGTGCGCGCGATGGAGCCCATCCTGTGGGAGTGGATCAACGCCCTGGCGCGGTGGCTGCACGTCATCACCGCCATCGCCTGGATCGGATCGTCCTTCTACTTCATCCATCTCGACGCCTCGCTGCGCAAGCGGGCGGGGGCGCCGTCCGGGACGGCGGGCGATGCGTGGCAGATCCACGGCGGCGGCTTCTACCACATGACCAAATACATGGTCGCCCCGCCGCAGCTGCCGGAGGAGCTGACCTGGTTCAAGTGGGAATCCTACGCGACGTGGCTCAGCGGCTTCTTCCTGATGTGCGTGCTGTATTACCGCGGCGCCGACCTGCTCCTGATCGACCAGGACGTGATGGCGCTCGGCCACTGGCAGGCGGTGGCGATCAGCGTCGCGGTGCTGGTGGCGGGCTGGGTCGCCTATGACCTGATGTGCAGGTCGCCGCTGGGCCGCAACGACGGGGCGCTCGCGGCCGCCGGTTTCGTGCTGCTGGTGGCGACGGCCTGGGGCTTGACGCAGATCTTCAGCGGGCGCGGCGCCATGCTGCAGGTCGGCGCGCTGATGGCGACCATGATGGCCTGCAACGTCTTCATGCTGATCATCCCCAACCAGCGCAAGACCGTGGCCGCCATGCTGCGCGGCGAGACGCCGGACCCGTCGCTGGGAAAGCAGGCCAAGCAGCGGTCGCTGCACAACAATTACCTGACCCTGCCGGTCGTCTTCCTGATGCTGTCCAACCATTATCCGCTGGTCAACTCCACCCGCTACAACTGGGTGATGGTCGCGCTGGTGCTGGTGGTCGGCGCGGCGATCCGTCATTTCTTCAACAGCCGCCATGCCGGCAGGCCGACGCCCTGGTGGACCTGGGGCGTCGCCGCCGCCGGAATGCTGGCCTGCGTCTGGCTCAGCACCATGGGCCCCGCCGACGTCGGCAGCGGCGGCGACACCGCAGCCGCGGCGCCGGTCAAGGTCGGCTATGCCGAGGTGGAGGAGATCGTCGCCACCCGCTGCAGCATGTGCCACGCCGCCGAGCCGGTGTGGGAGGGCATCGCGACCCCGCCGCGCGGCGTCGTTCTGGAGGGTGACGGCATCCGCCGCCATGCCGAGCAGATCCGCCTGCATGCCGGTTTCAGCAGCGCCATGCCCCCCGCCAACATCACCGGAATGACGCCCCGGGAACGTGCGGTGTTGGCGGCGTGGTCCGGGGGCGTTAAGTAACCCTCCCACAGAGTTTCCTCATCGAACCGGATCCCCATGTCTGACCAGTCCATCGCCGCCCCCGTCGCCGCCGCCATCCGCGGACGCCTGCTCAGCTTCCATCGGGCGCCGGCCGGGCCAGGGGATCTCGATTGTCTGAGCTATCACGAGGACGGGCTGCTGCTGGTCGGGGCCGACGGCCGGATTCTGGAGGTGGGGGACTGGGCCGATCTGCGCGGCCGGGTGCCGGAGGGGGTGGCGGTCGACGACCACGGCGGCAAGCTGGTGCTCCCCGGCTTCATCGACACCCACATCCATTTCCCGCAGACCCAGGTCATCGCCTCCTACGGCACCCAGCTGCTCGACTGGCTGGAGAAATACACCTTCATCGAGGAGCAGCGCTTCGCCGATCCGGCCCACGCCGCCGCCAACGCCGCCTTCTTCATGGACGAGCTTCTGCGCAACGGCACGACCACGGCGGCGGTCTACGGCTCGGTCCATCCGCAGTCGGTCGATGCCCTCTTCGCGGAGGCCGAGGCCCGC
The DNA here is from genome assembly GCF_003233655.1 of Azospirillum ramasamyi. Taxonomy (NCBI): domain Bacteria; kingdom Pseudomonadati; phylum Pseudomonadota; class Alphaproteobacteria; order Rhodospirillales; family Azospirillaceae; genus Azospirillum; species Azospirillum ramasamyi. The sequence continues at coordinate 51,830 of NZ_CP029833.1, read as the reverse complement.
GGCGCCGGGCTGATCGCCGGCAAGGTGATGATGGACCGCCATGCCCCGCCCGCCCTGACCGACACGGCCGAAAGCAGCTATCGCGACGGCAAGGACCTGATCGGCCGCTGGCACGGCAAGGGGCGGCAGCGCTATGCCGTCACCCCGCGCTTCGCCATCACCTCGACCGAGGCGCAGCTGGAGGCGGCGGGCGCGCTGCTGCGCGAGCATCCCGGCGTCCACATGCAGACCCATCTGTCGGAGAACGGCGACGAGATCGCCGAGGTGGGTCGCCTCTTCCCCGGCGCCCGCGACTACACCGACGTCTACGACCGCTTCGGGCTGCTGGGGCCGACCTCGCTGTTCGGCCACTGCATCCATCTGTCGGAAGCGGAGATGGCCCGGCTGTCGGAAAGCGGGTCGGTCGCCGTCTTCTGCCCGACCAGCAACCTGTTCATCGGCAGCGGCCTGTTCGACCTCGACGCCCTGTCGAAGCCGGAGCGGCCGGTGCGCACCGCCATCGCCACCGATGTCGGCGGCGGCACCAGCTATTCGATGCTGCGCACGGCGGCGGAAGCCTACAAGGTGCTGCAGCTGCGGCGCCGGAACCTGCCGGCGCTTGCGGCGCTGCATTGGATGACCCGCGGCAATGCCGAGGCGCTGGGCATGGCCGACGAGATCGGCAGCCTGGAGCCCGGACGCTGGGCCGACCTCGTCGTGCTCGACCCCGCCGCGACGCCGGCTATGCGACATCGCATGAAGGCGGTGGACGGCGACCTGGAGGAGGAGCTGTTCATCCAGGTGACGCTGGGCGACGACCGCTCGGTGGCCGCCACCTACCTGCGCGGCCGCAACTCGCACCTGCGGCAATCGGGTGCTTGACCGAAGTCCCCAGCTTCTGTAGGACTTCCGCCGTCATTGGGGAGTAGCCACCCGCCGGCATTCGGACCGGGCGGGGTTCGCGTCAACAGACTTGGATGGTTCCGGCCTCCGGCCGTTACCGCCATGGCGCGCACGGCGGCCAGCGGGCCGACCCGGCGAGACCAGTGGATCGGACATCTCCGCGGCCAGCCGGAGTCCGTCCGGTTCCACTGAGTTGTCTGGCCGGGAATAGCCATGTTCGCCACGTCCCTTGCGCTCGCCTTCAGCCTATCCATGGATTCCTTCGCCGCGGCACTTGGCCGTGGCGCCTGCTCGAACCGTGCCGGCCTGCCCGAGGCGATGCGCGTGGGCGCGGCCTTCGGCGTCTGCCAGTTCGCGATGCCGCTGGTCGGCTGGGGCGTCGGCATCGCCTTCGCCAGCCTCGTTGAATCGGTCGATCACTGGATCGCCTTCATCCTGCTGCTGCTGGTCGGCGGCGCGATGCTGCGCAACGCCGTCGTGGCCGGCAAGGATGAGGGCGACGTGGATTGCGGTCCGGTGCGCGGCGGGCGTTCCGGGTGGCTGGCCCTGCTGACCACCGCCGTCGCCACCAGCATCGACGCCGCCGCCGTGGGCGCCGGCCTGGCCATGGTCGATGTGGACATGGTGACGACAGCGGCGCTGATCGGCGCCGTGACCTTCGCGGTGGCGTTCGGCGGGGTGCTGATCGGGCGCGCCGCCGGCAAGCATCTCGGGCGCTGGGCGGAGATGGCCGGCGGCGTGGTGCTGATCGGGCTGGGCGCCAAGATCCTGCTGGAGCACACGCTGTGGTGAGACGCGGCGACTTGCAGCCCGGACGATCCCGAGCCGCGGCCCGACCGCCGATGAGCCTTCCGCCATGACCTCGCCAACGATGACCGCGTCAGCGAAGATCGGGGATTCCGCCGTCACCATCCTGTGGAACGAGGGCACCGTCGGCGATTGGGGCCGGCATTACGCCGCGATCCCGCGCTCGACCCTGCCGCAGAGCTTCGGCTATGCGAGCGCGATGGCGAAGACGCACGGCTATGTTCCGCGTCTGGGCCTGATCCATGAGGGGGAGACTCCGATCGGGCTGGTGCAGGTGCTGCAGCGTCGTGCGCTGAAGCTGTTCCGCCAGACCCACATCCACCGCGGGCCCCTGTGGTTCGGCGGCACGCCCGCCCCGGACGTCGTCGAGGCCGCGTTGACGCTGCTGCGGCGCGAATACCCCAACCATGTCTTCAGCCGCGTCAGCTTCCTGCCCGAGCTGCCGGCCTCGCCGGAGATGGCGGCTGTGCTGGAACGTTGCGGCTTCCGCCGCATCGGCCCCGGCTATCAGACGGTCTGGATCGACCTGACGCCGAGCCTGGAGGCGATCCGCGCCCGTTTTGCCGGTTCATGGCGCAAGCGTTTGAAGGATGCCGAGTCGGCCGGGCTGGTTCTCGATGTCGATCCGGCGGCGCAGAACCTGCCGTGGCTGGCGCGCCAGGACCAGAAGCAGGCGCAGACCAAGGGATACCGCAGCGCCTCGGGACCGCTGATCGTCCGGCTGCGCAATGCGATGCACAAGGCCGGCGGCGTGCTGATGATCACGGCGCTCGCCGGAAAGGAACCGGCGGCGGCGGCGCTGCTGTTCATCCATGGGCAGGCGGCGACCTACCAGATCGGCTGGTCGAGCGAGGCCGGCCGCAAGAGCAACGCAATGCGGCTCGTGCTGTGGCGGGCCATCGCCGAGCTGAAGGCGCGCGGCGTCACCATGCTCGACCTCGGCGGCATCAACCCGGACGATGCGCCGGGCGTCACCGAATTCAAGCTCGGCCTGGGCGGGGAATGGGTGGAGACGGCCGGGCTGTTCCGCTGACGCGCCCGGTCCCCGCCTGCCCCCGGCGTCTCACCCCGCCAGCGTCATTCCCATTTCCCAGAAATCCGCCTCCAGCCGGCAGGCCTGCCGGAACACCGTCAGCAGCCGCGGGAAGCGGGCCTCGGTCAGGCTGTCGGCCGCCAGCCGGTCGAGGTTCTCCCGCGCCGCCCGCGCCACCTCCTGATAGGCATCGCCGGCATATTCGGCGATCCAGACGCGGTAGGGGTTGGCGCCGTCCAGCGCGCCGGGCGTGGCCGCCAGCCGCCGGCCGATCTCGGCATAGCCGATGACGCAGGGGCTGAGCGCGACATGCAGGTCCAGCAGGTCGCCGCGCAGGCCGGTTTCCAGCACATAGCGGGTGTAGGCCATCGTCGCCTTGGCCTCCGCCGCCTGTTCCAGCGCGGTCGCCGACAGGCCCCAAGCGGCGCACAGGCCGACATGCAGGTCCATCTCCACGTCCAGGATCGCTTTCAGCCCGCCCAGCGATGCCCGCATCTCGCGCAGGTCGCGGCCCTTGTAGATGGCCAGCGCGTAGGCCCGGGCGAAATGGATCAGGAACAGGTAATCCTGCACCAGATAATGGCGGAAACACGCCTGCGGCAGCGTGGCGTCGCCCATCCCGCGCACGAAGGCGTGGTCGACATAGGCGGACCAGTCGGGCCGGGATTCGGCGACGAGCCGGTCGAACAGGTCGATGCGGGTGGCGGGCGCGGTCATGGCGGCGGTCTCCGGTGTCGCTGACGGTTGCGGACGCATACTCTACCGATCATTCACCCGTCTGCAGCAAAGCTCCGCGCACGCGCGCCTGACGGAAGGCGTACAGGAACACGCCGACGCCGGCCGCCATGTAGAGCGCGTTCAGCCCGACCGCCCAGGCCATATGGTCCCAGCGCAGGACACCCTCGAACAGCAGCGCCCGCATGCCCTCGAACACATGGGCGGAGGGCAGGGCGAGCGAGACCGGCTGCAGCCACGCCGGCAGGACCGAGACCGGATAATAGACCGCGCTGACCGGCGCCAGCATGAAGACGACGATCCAGGCCAGCCCCTCCGCGCCCATGCCGTAGCGCAGGATCAGCGCCACGATCACCAGCCCGAGCGACCAGCCCAGCACGATCAGGTTGGCGAAGAAGGCGGCAAGCGGCAGGCCGAGTGCGAAGACCGAATAGCCGAAGAAGGGAATCGCCAGCGCCGCCGCCGGCAGCACGCCGATCAGGGTGCGCAGCAGGCTCATGGTCATCAGCGCCGTCACCCATTCGCCGGGGCGCAAGGGGCTGACGAACAGATGGCCGAGGTTGCGCGACCACATCTCTTCCAGAAAGGAGATGGAGACGCCGAGCTGGCCGCGGAACAGCACGTCCCACAGCAGCACCGCGCTGACCAGCACGCCGGCCCCCTGCGCCACCCAGACGCTGCCGCCGCCGCTGCTCGACGCCATGAACTGGTTGATGTAGCCCCACAGGATCATCTGCATGGTCGGCCAGTAGGCCAGTTCCAGGATGCGCGGCCACGACCCGCGCAGCAGATACCAGTAGCGCAGCACCATGGCGCCGACCCGGCGCAGCGAGAAGTCTGCCCGCGGGATCGGGTGGGAAGCGGTCGCGTCATTCGGCGGCATCGGCGGTCTCCCCGGCCAGGAGCGTGCCGTCGGACGCGCGGGCGATGTCGAGGAACACCTCCTCCAGCGTCTGTCGGCCATAGCGGGCGACCAGGGCCGACGGCGCGCCGCGGTCGACGATCCGTCCCTGCCGCATCATCAGCACGCCGTCGCACAACCTTTCCACCTCCAGCATGTTATGGGAGGCAAGCAGGATGGTGGCGCCGGTGCGGGCGCGGTACCGCTCAAGATATGTCCGGATCCAGTCGGCGGTGTCGGGGTCGAGCGAGGCCGTCGGCTCGTCCAGCAGCAGAAGCTCCGGATCGTTCAGCAGAGCTTTGGCCAGCGCGACGCGGGTTTTCTGCCCCGCCGAAAGCCCGCCGGACGGGCGATCGAGAAAACGCGTCAGGTCAAGATGCTCGGACAATTCTCGGACGCGCTTTTTGACGCATGTCAAACCGTAGAGGTGGGCATAGACGGTAAGGTTCTCCCGCACCGTCAGCCGATGGGGCAGTTCGACGTAGGGGGAGGAGAAGTTCATGCGCGGAAGCACGGCATGCCGATGGCGCGCCATGTCGACGCCCAGGATCTCCACCGTCCCGGCCGTCGGCAGCAAAAGCCCCAGCAGCATCGAGATGGTCGTGGTCTTGCCGGCGCCGTTGCCGCCCAGAAGGCCGGTCACGCTTCCGCGCGGCACGGTGAAGTCGATGGCGTCGACAGCCGTCACCTCCCCGCCGCCGGGCGTGGGAAAGCGCTTGGTCAGCCCGGCCACCCGGATGGCGGGCGGATGCTGTGGGATGGTTCGCTCGGTCATGGGCACAGAATATGGCGGCAGGAGCCTCAACCGCCAGGGGCATGCGGGCCGGGAGTATGGATCATGGTGACGCTCGCCAGCGTGTTGACCGCCCCGGTGCCGGCCGCCGCACCGCCGCAATGGTCGCAGCCCGACGGCCGCATCACCCTGCGCACGCTGATCCTGATCCGTTGGGTCGCGGTGATCGGGCAGCTGGCGGCGGTCGGATTCGTCAGCCTGGGCCTGGGATTCCCGCTGCCGCTGGGGCCGGTGCTGGCCGCGATCAGCGCGTCGGCGCTGCTGAACGTGGTGGCGATGGCCCAGCAGGGCGGCCGGCTGCGGCTGGCCGACCGCGATGCGGCGCTGTATCTCAGCTACGACATGCTGCAGCTGACGCTGCTGCTCTATCTGACCGGCGGCCTGAGCAACCCCTTCGCCATCCTGCTGCTGGCGCCGATGACGGTGGGCGCCGCCATCCTGTCGCGCTACAGCACGGTGCTGCTGACCGGGCTGAACCTGATCTGCCTGACCGCGCTCGCCCTCTGGCACTTCCCGCTGCCGTGGGAGGAGCCGGTGCGCTCGATGGCGCCGCTCTACGCCTTCGGCGTCTGGCTGTCGCTGTCGGTGTCGTCGGTCTTCATCGCCGGCTATGTCTTCCGGGTCGCCGCCGAGGCGCGGCGCTTCGCCGACGCGCTTGCCGCCTCGCAGGTGGCGCTTGCCCGCGAACAGCGCCTGGGCGCCCTGGGCGCGCTCGCCGCCGCCGCCGCGCATGAGCTGGGATCGCCGCTGGGCACCATCGCCGTGGTGGCGAAGGAGTTGGCGCGCGACCTGCCGCCCGACAGCCCCTATGGCGAGGATGTCGAGCTGCTGCAGAGCCAGGTGATGCGCTGCCGCGAGATCCTGGCCGATCTGGCGCGCAAGCCGGAGGCCGACGGCGGCGACCCGTTCGAACGGCTGCCGCTGACCGCGCTGATCGAGGCCGCGGCGGCTCCCCACCGGCTGGGCCACATCGACTTCGTCGTGGAACCGCATCCGGTCGGCGGGGCGGAGGAACCCTTCCTGCGCCGCAGCCCGGAGATCATCCACGGCCTCGGCAACTTCATCCAGAACGCCCACCAGTTCGCCCGCCACAAGGTGACGATCGCCGCCGCCTGGGACGGCCGCGGCGTCACCATCACGGTGATGGACGACGGTCCGGGCTTCCCGCCCCATCTGCTGGGCCGCATCGGCGAACCGTACCTGTCCGTGCGCGGCGAGCGCTCCGGTCCCAAGGGGCAGGCGGGCGGCGGGCATATGGGGCTGGGCATCTTCATCGCGCAGACGCTGCTGGAGAAGACCGGCGCGACGGTGCGCTACGCCAACAATCCGCCGGACAGCAGCACTCCGCCCGCTGACCAGACCGCCGGCGGGCATTCCAACCAGGGCGGAACGGGTGCGCGGATTTCCGTGCGCTGGAAGACCATCAACGCCAAGAAATGAGGTTTTACGGTGGACACCCTCAAAACAACCGATGACATGCTGTCGGGCGAAGCCGTCAAACTGACCTTCACTGGCGACGTCACCCGCAGCCTGCTGATCGTCGACGACGACGCCCCCTTCCGCACGCGGCTGGCCCGCGCCATGGAGAAGCGCGGCTTCAACGTGGTCGCGGTCGATTGCGTGCAACTCGGCATCGAGGTGGCGCAGGAATCCGCGCCCGCCTTCGCGGTGGTCGACCTGCGGCTGGGCGACGGCAACGGGCTCGACGTGGTGTCGGCCCTGCGCGACGCCCGCCCCGACGCCCGCATCGTCATGCTGACCGGCTATGGCAACATCGCCACCGCCGTCGCGGCGGTGAAGGCCGGCGCGGTCGATTATCTGCCCAAGCCCGCCGACGCCGACGCCGTCGAGTCGGCGCTGCTGGCCGACGGCCGTCCGCTGCCCCAGCCGCCGGAAAACCCGATGTCGGCCGATCGCGTGCGGTGGGAGCATATCCAGCGCGTCTTCGAACAATGCGACCGCAACGTCTCCGAGACCGCACGCCGCCTGAAGATGCACCGACGCACCCTGCAGCGCATCCTGAACAAGCACGCCCCGCGCGCCTGACTTCCCCAGACGCTTTCTGGAGGAAACGCGAACGGCCCGCCCCCGAAAGGGAGCGGGCCGTTCGCGTTGCGGGCCGGCGCGCGATCGACCGCTCTACACCTGGGCCATCATTCCGTCTGTGATGGGTTCACACCTGGAAACGCAGTGCTGTTCGGGCCGGCTGGACATCGCCAAAGCCGACTCATCTTCGAGAAGTTGGATCATCCGCCGCTCGACCCGCAGCAGCATCTCGCGGGCAGGAAGGCTGCCGCAAGTCCGGCTATGGTCGCGAATCTGTCGGATCGCGCAGACAGTGGCGGTGGGACGAGCGGTGTGACGAGCGGTGTGACGGCACGACATGACGCGACCCTCCGTCGAAAGGATGAGTTACACTATCCTTTATTGCGTATTCCGCGCAATTCAAAAGTTTGGGCGCCTAACATTTCTATTATGCAATAAGTCATAAATCTCTGCTCTGTCAGTACGGGATGGGCCGTCGGGGCGAGCATCTCCGACACGGAAACCTACGGCTCGGCGGGGAACGTTCACCCGCCGGCCGGCGTTGCCCGGGATGCTGGCCGCCCCCGCTCCAGGACCGGCCGGAATGGGGAAGGGCGCGGGGATCGCCGCCTTCCATCCGGCCCGTTCGCCGCCCCGTTCGTTCGTCATCTGGCCCGTCCATCCGAGTAACCCCGATTATCTCGCCTCCTGCCCCTGCGGCTCATACCGCACTGCAACAGGGTCAGGAAGGCTACCCACTGCGCGCCCATTGCTCACCGCATGCACTGGATGGCCGATGCAACGGCTGGACTAACACTGCGTTTCAGCCAATCGGACGAACCGCCGAGCTTGCCCGCCGGACAGCAGTCACTGTCCGAAACGGCGGATCGGGCTATCGGACGGTCCTATGGCCGCGCATTTGGTCGTTACGCGAGGAGGACCCCTTGGCCACCCAGGAACTTCAGGAACACCCCCGACGCGATAACCCTGAGTCTCGGCGGGGTCCCGGTTCCGCCTCTTCCGGTATCTCCTACGATCTGTCGGCCAGCGCCGCCAGCGCGGTGCGTCGGACCACCGGGCTGTTGCGGCGGCACAAGCTTCTGATCGGCACGGTGATCGTGGTCGGCACCGGACTGGCGGTCCTCGCCGCGTTCCGGATGACGCCGCTCTACACGGCCGAAACCCTGATCATGGTCGAGCACCGCAAGAACACCGTCCTGAATTTCGAGGGCGTGGTATCCGACATGAACCCGGACATCAGCGCCTTACAGAGCGAGGTCGCCATCCTGAAGTCGCCGGCCTTCGCCGAAAAGGTGGTGACGAAGCTGAAGCTGATGAACGATCCGGAATTCAACGCCTCGCTGCGGCCGCCGCCCCCCGGGTGGATGGCGGCGCTGAACCCGCGCAACTGGATCCCCGACAGCTGGAAAAAGTCCGACGACCTGCCGCTGTCGCCCGAGGAGCGCGAGCGCAACCAGCTGACTTCGGTGGTCAACGCGGTTCTCGACAACACGTCGGTCCGGCCGCAGGGCCGCTCCTACGTCATCGCCGTCAGCTTCGACAGCGAGGATCCGCGCAAGGCCTCCCTCATCGCCAACACCATGGCCGACCTCTATCTGGTGGATCAGCTCGACGAGAAGTTCAAGGCGTCCAAGCGCGCCACCCAATGGCTGGAGGAACGGCTGGCCGATCTGCGCCGGGAAGCGCAGACCACCGGCGACGCGGTGGAGAAGTACCGGACCCAGCATGGCCTGACCACCTCGTCGGTCAATGAGAGCACCGTGGTCGGCCAGCAGCTGAGCCAGCTGAACGCCGACTACATCCTGGCCCGCACCAAGCGGCAGGAGGCGGAGAGCAAGCTGCGCGACGTCACCGCGATGGCCAATTCGCCGCGCGGCGCCTCGGCGGTCGGCGACGTGCTGGGCTCCCCGCTGATCCAGGCCCTGCGCGAGCGCGAGGTCGACCTGCAGCGGCAGATCGCCGACGCCACCAACCGCTACGGCAGCAAGCACCCGATGCTGCTGGCCCTGCAAAGCCAGCTGCGCGACCTGCAATCCCAGATCAAGGCCGATGTCGGCAAGATCGTCGACAATCTCAGCAACGAGGTGGAGCTGGCCAAGGGCCGCGAGCAGGCGCTGAAGACCAGCCTGGATCAGGCTGAGGCCAAGCAGAACGAACAGCAGCAGGCGACCGTCGGCCTGCGCACCCTGGAGCGCGACGCCACCACCGCCCAGTCGATGTACGAGGCGCTGCTGACCCGCTCGCAGCAGATCGCGGCGCAGACCGACATGCGCCAGCCCGACGCCCGCGTGGTGTCGGAGGCATCGATCCCGCTCGATCCGTCGCAGCCCAACCGCAAGCTGATCGTGCTGCTGGCGCTGGTGGCGTCGGGCACGCTGGGCGTGCTTCTGGCCATGCTGCGCGAACGGGCCGACAATGGCTTCCGCAGCCCGCACCAGTTCGAACTGGCGACCGGCGTGCGCAGCATGGGCATCGTGCCGCGCATCCCGCGCTTCGGCGGATCGCCCGCCAGCTATGTGGTCGACAAGCCGGCCTCCGCCTTCGCGGAATCGATGCAGAACCTGCGCACCTCGCTGCTGCTCGCCAATCCCGACGGGCGGCACCGGGTGATCCTGTTCAGCTCGTCGGTCCCGGGGGAGGGCAAGAGCTCCGTCGCCGCTGCCTTCGCCCGCACCTGCGCCAACGCCGGCCAGCGGACGATCCTGGTCGACTGCGACCTGCGGCGGAAGAGCCTGCACGAGATGCTGGGCATGACCAACACCCACGGCCTGTCGGAGGTTCTGGCCGGCACCTCGGCGCTGGAGGACGTCATCCAGGTCGATCCGCGCACCGGCCTGCACGTCCTCACCGCCGGTCACGGTCCGTCGTTGCCGCAGGATGCCCTGGGTTCGTCCAACATGCATCAGCTGCTGTCGCGCCTGTCGGTCAACTACGACCGCGTGGTCCTGGATTCGCCGCCGGTCCTGGCTGTGTCGGAGGGCAAGCTGCTGGCCGCGCTCGCCGACCAGACCGTCTTCATCGTCCGCTGGGGGCTGACCAAGCGCGGCACCGCCATGGCCGGCCTGAAGGAGGTGGTCGAGGCCGGCGGCGACGTGGTCGGCGTCCTGTTCAGTCAGGTCGATACCCGGCGCCACGCACAATACGAGTTCCCGGACAGCGGCAGATACCACGGCTACCGGCGCTATTACGCAAATTGAGGACGGTTTTCCCTCTCCCGCCCCGAAAAGGCGGGAGAGGCCGTTTTGCCCTGTGAATCGAACATACCGTCCACCACCGAAGAGCTATGAATGTCAGCTGGCCACCGCATCTTCCGCAACATCCGCGCCCTTGCCGCCGCAAAGGCGGCGACTATGGCGAGCGGGCTGGTCACCGCCGCCTGGACCGCGCGGGTGCTGGGGCCGGACAGCTTCGGCGTTCTGGGGTTCGGCACGTCGCTGATGGCCTATGCGGCGCTGTTCGTGAACATGGGCCTGTCCACCTACGCCATCCGCGAGATCGCGCGCGACCGCGACCAGGCGGCCGAACTGTCCGAGCATGTGCTGACCCTGCGCACCGTCCTCGCCCTGCTGGTGGGGACCGTCTATGCGGTGTTCATCCTGTCCTTGGACAAGCCGATGGCGGTGAAGGCGGTTCTTCTGGTACAGGCGGTGCAGCTGCTCGGGAACGCCCTGGTGCTCGACTTTGTTTACCAGGCGACCGAGAAGATGGGGGTGATCGCCACGCGCGAGATCGGGACATCGATCGGCTCCATGCTTCTCGTCTTCCTCCTGGTGCGTGGACCTGAGGACGCCATCACCGCGGCCGCCATCACCGGCGGCTCCATCACCGTCAACGCGCTGATCATGATCGGCCGTTTCCACCGCGATTTCGGCACGCTGCGCCCGAGGATCGACCTGAAGGTGTGGCGCGAGATCCTGACGGCGGCGACGCCGATGGCCGTCGGCGTCTTCGCCTGGGCGATCTTCACCCATCTGGACGTGGTGATGCTGGGCTTCCTGGCTCCGCATACCGAAGTCGGCTGGTACAGCGCCGCGGTGAAGATCCAGACCCTGGCCAATCTGGTCGGCAACATCGTGATGAACGCCTTCCTGCCGCAGCTGGCCGCCTCCTATGGCGAGATCGGGCAGATGCGCGAGCGGATGCGCGCCTATGCCGGCGTCATGCTGGCGGTCGGCGGGCTGGTCATCGCCGGCGGCTTCGCCCTGGCGCCGGTCATCCTGGGCACGCTGTTCGGCGACGCCTACGCCCCGGCGACGCTGGCGCTGCGGCTGCTGATGCTGGCGTCGGCAGTGGTCTACGCCAACATGATCCTGGGCAACCCGCTGCTCGTCTGGCACCGGCAGACCGGCTACATGATCGCCATGCTGTCGGGGGGGGCGCTGAACGCCCTGCTGAACATCTGGTGGATTCCCCGCTACGGCATCGAGGGGGCCGCGATGGCGACCTTCACCGCGGAGCTGGCCGCCACCGTCGCCATCGCCTGGATCCACCGTCGGGCCGTGGGCGAGCTGTATGTCGGGATCGCGGCGCGGGCGATGCTGTGCGCCGGCGCCGCGACCGGAGCGGCCTTCGCCCTGGCCCATGTCGGCGCCCCGTTCTTCGCCCACATGCCGGCGCTGGTGCATTTCATCGCCGGCAGCGTGGCGATGGTCTTGATCTATGCGCTGGTGGCCGTCCTGACCGGACTGGTGCGCCCGAACAGGCTGCGCCGGCTGACCAGCGCCACGGCATGAGGGAGGTGAAGCATGACAGTCCGGCCGTCCGCCCCGATGATCGCACCCGACAATTTTGCAATGCCGCCCGTCGATTTTAGACTTCAGGGACGGAAAGTGCCTATTGCACCACTTTCGAACGTCTCTGTTGGTGCCTCCAAGCATTTATTAGAGCGCGCCGAGGGTTAATACTCTTAACACGGCGGTGTTCTGCAATCATAGTCTTTCCATCGGACGGCGATTTCTGAAACACTTCGCGCTGCACAACGCCGGTAACGAGGTACTTCATCGTCACGGCGAAGTCACAACAAGAAAACAATTTCAAATTTTGAGGTTTCTCCGTCTGCACCCTTGCCAACACGGCAGGGCAGCCGGGGGCGTCTCCAAACTCTCGGCACCCCGCCGCCTCCGGCGGGGCCTCAGCAAACGGCAGGAGCAACGATGCTTCCCAAGACTTTTTCCGATCGTGACGTCTGCGTCCTCGGGCTCGGCTATGTCGGCCTGACGCTGGCGGTGGCGATGGCGGACGCCGGCTTCCAGGTGCATGGGGTCGAGGTGCGGCAGGACGTGCTCGACAAGCTCGGTCAGGGCAACCCGCACTTCCACGAGCCGGGCCTGACGGAGAAGCTGCGGCACGTCATCGCGCGCGGCCGTTTCACCTTCAGCCGCAACCAGCAGGATTGCAGCAAGGCCAGCGTCTTCATCATCACGGTCGGTACGCCGCTGAGCAAGGACGGCCGGGTCCGCACCGACATGATCGAAGCGGCCACCCGTCAGGTCGCCAGCTGCCTGCATGACGGCGATCTGGTCATCCTGCGCTCCACCGTGAAGCTGGGCACCACCCGCAACATCGTGGCGCCGATCCTGCGCGCCACCGGCAAGCAGTTCGACATCGCCTTCTGCCCGGAACGCACCCTGGAAGGCCAGGCGCTGCTGGAGTTGAACCAGCTGCCGCAGATCGTCGGGGCGGAAAGCCTGGACGTCGCCACCCGCGCGGCGCAGATCTTCGGCTTCCTGACGCCGACCACCGTCAAGGTCTCCACCCTGGAGACGGCGGAGCTGATCAAGCTGGTCGACAACACCTACCGCGACGTCACCTTCGCCTTCTCCAACGAGATCGCGAAGCTGTGCAACGCCATGGAGATCTCGGCGGTCGAGGTGGCCCGCGCCGGCAAGCTGGGCTATTCGCGCACCAACCTGCCGCTGCCCGGCCCGGTCGGCGGCCCCTGCCTGGAGAAGGATCCCCACATCCTGATCGAGGCGGCGCGCGAGGTCGGCGTCGACATGGCGATCACCGCCGCCGGCCGTCTGGTCAACGAAAGCCAGCCGGTCGAGGTCGCCGACTTCCTCGGCAAGCTCGCCCACTCCATGCAGGGCTTCCCGGAGACGCCGACCATCAGCCTGATGGGCCTCGCCTTCAAGGGCCGGCCGGCGACCGACGACCTGCGCGGCACCATGGCGAAGCCGGTGCTGGAGGAACTCCGCCACCGTTTCCCCTCCGCCCGCCTGCGCGGCTTCGACGCGGTGGTCCGGCCGGACGACATCCGCAGCTTCGGGCTGGAGCCGGCGGCCAACATGGCCGAGGCGGTGTCCGGCGCCAATCTGGCGGTCATCCTGAACAATCACCCGGTCTTCACCTCGATGCCGCTGCCGGATCTGGCCCAGCGGATGGACCGGCCGGGCGTGATCTACGACTTCTGGAACAACTTCAACAGCCGCGATGTCGACCTGCCGGACGGCACAGCCTACGTCGCGCTCGGGAGCCATGGTGCCGCCCGCTACGCGCATGTCGCCTGACGCAAATGCGGCCTGACGCAATCCGTGCCTGAAGGGGAATCGAACCGACATGAAACACTATCTCGTCACCGGCGGCAGCGGCTTCATCGGCGCCGCCCTGGTCCACCGGCTGGTCCGTGACGGCCACCGGGTCCGCGTGCTGGACGACAACTCGCGCGGGCATACCGGGCGGCTGGCCGGCGTGCTGGACGACGTGGAGTTCGTCCAGGGCGACATCCGCGACCCGGATGCCGTGCGCGGGGCGGCGCGCGGCGTCGACGGCGTGCTGCATCTGGCCGCCGTCAACGGCACCAAGCATTTCTACGAGAAGCCGGAGGTGGTGCTGGACGTCGGCGTGCGCGGCATGCTGAACGTGCTGGACGCCTGCCGCGCCGAGGGTGTGGGCGACCTCGTCGTCGCCTCCTCGTCCGAAGCCTACCAGACCCCGCCGGTGGTGCCGACGCCGGAGGACGTGCCGCTGGTGGTGCCGGACGTGCTGAACGCCCGCTACAGCTATGGCGGCTCCAAGCTGATCTCGGAACTGCTGGCCATAAACTGGGGCCGCAACGGCTTCGACCGGGTGGCGATCTTCCGTCCGCACAACGTCTACGGCCCCGACATGGGGTGGGAGCATGTGGTGCCGGAATTCTCCCGCCGCGCGGTGGAGTCCATCGCCAGCCACCCCAGCGGGCCGGTGCCGTTCCGGATCCAGGGCGACGGCCGCCAGACCCGCGCCTTCGTCCACATCGACGACGCCGTCGACGGTATCGTGACGGTGATCGGCAAGGGCGAGCATCTCGGCATCTACCATGTCGGCAACCCGGAGGAGGTCACCATCGCCGACCTCGCCCGGCAGACGGTGTCCTGCCTCGGCCGCGAGGCCCAGGTGATGCCCGGCCCGGCCGCCCCCGGCGGCACCGACCGCCGCAGTCCCGACATCGCCAAGCTGACCGCGCTGGGATTCAGCCCGCGCATCCCGCTCTCCGCCGGCCTGCCGGGCGTGGTGCAGTGGTACGCGGAGCGGGCTCGGGCGGAGTTAGGGCGCATGGGGCAGGCGGCGGAGTAGGGGGCGGGCACGGCCCCCTCCAGTTCTCCGCCCCCCTGACCCTCCCCCTCTTCGAGGGAGAGGGGACTGCCGCAGTCCTTTGAAGGGACCGCGGCAAGCGTTCTACCCCCTCTCCCGCCGCCGGTGGGGGAGGGATGGGGAGGGGGCCTGGGAGCTTCCCCCCAAGACACCATCTCATCAGGAGACGGCCCGCATGGACCGCAACAGCCGTATCTTCGTCGCCGGCCACCGGGGCCTCGTCGGGTCCGCCATTCTGCGGCGGCTGACGGAGGCGGGGCACACCGACCTCGTGATCCGCGACCGCTCGCAGCTCGATCTGACCGATCAGGCGGCGGTGCGCGCCTTCTTCGACCGCGAGGGCATCGATCAGGTGATCCTGGCCGCGGCGAAGGTGGGCGGGATCCTCGCCAACGACCGCTTCGGCGGCGACTTCATCCGCGACAACCTGCTGATCCAGTCCAACGTCATCGACGCCGCCTGGCGCGCCGGCGTGAAGAAGCTGCTGTTCCTCGGCTCCTCCTGCCTCTACCCGAAGCATGCGGAACAGCCGATCAAGGAGGAGGCGCTGCTGTCCGGCCCGATGGAGCCGAGCAACAAGCCCTACGCCGTCGCCAAGATCGCCGGCATCACCATGTGCCAGGCCTACCGGCGCCAATACGGCTTCAACGCCATCTGCGCCATGCCGTCCAACCTCTACGGCCCCGGCGACCATTTCGAGCCTGAGACCTCGCACGCGCTGCCGGGCATGATCCGCCGCTTCCACGACGCCAAGCTGGCGGGCGATCCGACGGTCACGCTGTGGGGCACCGGCACGCCGCGGCGCGAGTTCCTCTATGTCGACGACATGGCGGACGCCTGCCTGTACCTGATGGACCATTACGACAGCGAGGAGATCATCAATGTCGGCCCCGGCGACGACATCGCCATCGCCGATCTCGCCGGCCTGATCCGCGACACCGTCGGCTACACCGGCACGCTGACCCACGACCTGAGCAAGCCCGACGGCCACCCGCGCAAGCTGATGGACGTGTCGCGCCTGTTCGCCACCGGCTGGCGCCCCAAGGTGTCTTTGGAAGAGGGGCTGCGCCGCACCTATGGCTGGTTCCTGGAGAACGCCGCTCCGGACCGCCACCTGGCCCCGAAGCAGGCTGCGGAGTGAAGGCCGATGCCGGACGATTCCATCCATCTGCGGGAGCCGGTCTCAGACCGGCCGTCCAGCGCGCTTGCCCTGTCGGACGTGCCCGTGCCGGAAGAGCTGCTGCTGGTGGCGCAGAGCTATTGGCCGGAGCCGGCCGGCAGCGCGCCGATGATGACCGACCTCGCCACCGCCTTCGCGGCGGCCGGGGCGGAAACGACCGTGCTGACCGCGCGGCCCAACTATCCCGGCAACAAGGTCTATGACGGCTACGCCGACGGGTCGCAGGACAGCAGGACGGTCGATGGGGTGCTGATCGAGCGCCTGCCCACCATCCCGCCGGCCGGCGGCGGCATGAAGGCCCGCCTGATCCACGAGGGCGTGCTGCATGCAGGCTTCGCCGCCGCGCTCGCCCGCGGGCGGGTCGGGCGGCACGACGCGGTGCTGTCGCTCTGCCCGTCGATCCTGTCGGTGGGCATCGCCGACCGCCTCACCACGCCGGGCGGCCGCCACGTCGCCATCGTCCACGACATCCAGTCCGGCCTCGCCGGCGCGCTGGGAATGGGCGGCAAGGCGGCGGTCAGGGCGATCCGCGCCATGGAGCGCGCGGCGCTGAACCGCGCCGACGCCATCGTCGTCCTGTCGGAGCCGATGCGCGGCGTGCTGGAGGAGCTGGGCGTCACCAAGCCGATCCATGTGATCCCGCCCCATGTCGACGCCGACGCCGTCCACCCGCTGCCGCGCCCCGACCAGCCGCCGACGGCGCTCTACAGCGGCGCCTTCGCCCGCAAGCAGGGGCTGGAGCAGGTTCTGGACATGGCCGGGCATCTGGCCGGGCTGATGCCGCAGGCGCGGGTCAAGCTGCGCGGGCAGGGCGGCCTGGAGGAGGAGCTGAAGTCGCGCGCCAGCGCCATGGGGCTGGGCAACGTGATCTTCCAGCCGCTGGCGCCCAAGGACCGGTTGAACGAAGCGATGGCGGAGGGCGACGTTCATCTCGTGCCCCAGCGGCCCGAAGGAGCGGCCTTCGCCATGCCCGGCAAGGCGGTGACCATCCTCGCCGCCGGCCGGCCCTTCGTCAGCACCTGCCTGCCGGGCTCGGCGCTCGCCACGCTGGAGGCGGAGGTCGGCGCCTTCCTGTGCACCCCGCCGGAGGAGCCGCGCGCGATGGCGGAGGCGGTGGCCGCCCTGCTGTCCGATCCCGTCCGCGCGACCGCGATGGGCCGCCGCGGCCGCGCCTGGGTGGAGGCGAACGCCACACGCGCCGTGGCGCTCGACCGATACGCCCGTCTTCTGTTGGGAGAGGCAGCATGAAGAAGCCCGCGCTGGTCTTCAGTTGGGAGATGTTCGGCCCCTACCACATGGACCGGCTGGAAGCCGTCGGCCGCCGCCTTGGCCATGTCTATGACGTGATCGGGCTGGAGGTCGGCTCCAAATCGCACACCTACGCCTGGGATTCGACCGGAACGGGGCAGAATTTCCGCAAGATCACCCTGTTCCCCGGCCAATCGAAGGCCGAGCTGTCGAAGGTGGCGGTCTACCGCGCCCTGCTGCGCGAATGCCGGCGGGCCGACGCGCGCTTCGTCTTTCTCTGCCATTACGAGGATCCGGATGTCTTCGCGCTCGCCCTGACCATGCGGCTGATGGGGCGCAGGCTCATCAACATGAACGCGTCCAAATACGACGACAAGCCGCGCATCCTGTGGCGGGAGATGGTCAAGAGCGTCTTCTACTCCCCCTATCAGGCCGGGATCGGCGGCAGTCACCGCACGGTGGATTACTTCCGTCTGCTGGGACTGCCGAAGGATCGTCTCTATATCGGGTACGACACGCTGTCGCTCGACCGCATCCGGCGGCTGTCCGGGATGGAGCCGGCCCCTGGGGGAGTACCCTTCGCCGACCGCCACTTCACCATCATTGCGCGCTTCGTCCCGAAGAAGAACTTGTTCCGTGCGGTCGAAGCCTATGACATTTACCGGCGGTTGGCCGGTCCGGCCGCCCGCCCGCTCCACCTCTGCGGGTCCGGTCCGCTGGAGGAGGATCTGCGGGCCGAAGTGACGCGGCGCGGGCTGGACGGATCGATCATCTTCCGCGGATTCCTGCAGGAGAAGGGGATCGCCGAAACGCTCGGGTCCACGCTGTGCCTGCTGCTGCCGTCCTTGGAGGAGCAGTTCGGTCTGGTGGTTAACGAGGCATTGGCCATGGGAGTTCCGACCATCCTGTCCGATCAGTGCGGCGCCCGCGACGTGCTGATCCGCAGCGGCCTGAACGGCCACATCGTGGAGCCGGACAACCCGGAAGGGCTGGCGCGCTACATGCTTTCGGTCGCCGCGGAGGAAACGGAATGGCGCCGCCTGAGCCTGAACGGGCGCCCCTTCCAGGCCTTCGCCGATGCCAGCTTCTTCGCCCAGTCGGTGGAGAAGGCCGTGGTGGCGCTGGGCGGCCCGAGGGCGGAGCGCAGCGCGGACACGGAGTATGCGTCCGACTATTCCGCCGATCCGGAGGGTGGCCAGCATGGCCCGTCCGCCGGCGCGGCCCTGACCGGGAGTTGACGATGGAACGGAACGCGCGCACCCATGTGGTCGTCTCGGGACGGCTGCCGCCGCCGGTGGACGGGATGAGCCGGGTGACCGCCCTGGTGCTGGACTGTCTCCGGGACCGCATGCGGGGGCGCGGCCGTGTCGAGGTGGCGGACCTGTCGCCGGGGTGGAACGGCGGCGGCGGCGCCTACCACCTGCGCAAAATGGCCCGGGTGTTCGGGACGATGGGGCGGCTGGCCGCCGGGGTGGGCAAGCCCGACCGCCGTTTCTACATGCCCGTCGATTCCGGCTGGGGAGCGCTCTACACGACGGCGCTCGCCGGCACCGCGCGGCTGTTCGGCTACAAGCGGGTGCTGCACCACCATTCCTTCGCCACCATCAGCAAACCGACATGGCGGATGCGGCTGCTGACCCGCGTCGCCGGCACCGACTGCACCCATGTGCTGCTGTGCCCGGCGATGCAGATGCGCTTCCAATCGATCTATCCGGCGGCGCGCAGCTGCATGACCATGTCGAACGCCATCTTCTCCCCCCCCGACGCCGCCCCGCGTCCGCGGCGCGAGGGCCCGTTGCGCATCGGCCACCTGTCGAACCTGTGCAGCGAGAAGGGGCTGGACACGCTGTTCGCCCTGCTGCGCGCCCTGCAGCTGGAGGGGGTGGACGCCAAGCTGGTGCTGGCCGGGCCCGGCCTGAAGCCCAAGGACAATGCGATGATCGCCGCCGGGCTGATGGCCTTCGACGGGGCGGTCGAGTATCACGGCCCGGTCCATGGCGAGGCCAAGGAGGCCTTCTACCGCGACATCGACGTGTTCGTCTTCCCCACCCGCTACCGCAACGAGGCGCAGCCGCTGGTGCTGTTCGAAGCGATGGCGGCCGGCGTGCCGGTGCTGGCCTACGAGCGCGGCTGCATCGGCTCCGACATCCCGGCCGAAGGGCTGGTGCCGCAGGATGCCGATTTCATCAAGTCGGCTCTGCCGATCCTGGCGGCCTGGGCCGACGACCGCGAGGCGCTCGCCGCCGCGTCCGCCCAGACGCTGACCCGCGCGCGGGTGGCCTACGAGACCAGCCGCACCGGCCTGGACCTGCTGCTCGACCGCATCGCCGGCCCGCACCCCGCGACCGCCGCCGCCGCCGTATCGGCCAAGCGCCGGGTGCCGGGGTAGGGGAGATCCGCAAGGTCATCGGCCGTCATCCCAGCCTTCGCGGGGATGACCGCTGGGAGACGTCGCTTTCGTAAAGGCAACGGCGCTACGCCCCCGCTGCCAACGGCAACGCCGTCTCGAACTTGATTTCCTTCAGGGCGAAGTTGGAGCGGATGCGGACCTGGAAGGGCAGCTGGAAGACGAACTCCTCCAGAAAGCGGTTGTAGTCGGCGATCGCCCGCACCGCGACCCGCAGCAGATAGTCGGCATCGCCCGATACCGCATAGCATTCCAGCACCTCCGGCCGCTTGCGCACCGCGTCGATGAAGACGGCGGCGGTCTCGGCCGAATGGTGATCGAGCGTCACATGGGCGAACACGCACTCCCCCACCGACGCCGCTTTCGGATCGACCAGCGCCGTATAGCGGCGGATCACCCCGGTTTCCTCCAGCGAGCGCAACCGGCGCCAGCAGGAGGAGGGGGAGGTGCCGACCCGGTCGGCAAGCTCCTGCACGGTCAGGCGCGAATCCTCCTGCAGCGCGACCAGAATTTTGATGTCTATTTCCGATAAGGAGGCAGGCACAGAATGGTTTCTCCGGGTATGCGGCGCTCGGTGGAAAATCCTGCCAAAATCATAGGTGTGCTCGCCCCACTTTGAAAGCTATTTCCACGGACAGTCCGGCATACTGACCGCATAACGAACCAAGGGAGAGGCGACCATGGCCGACATGTGGGAAAATCCGATGAAGACCGATGGGTTCGAGTTCATCGAATTCACCGCGCCGGACACCGTGGCGCTGGGCCGCCTGTTCGAGCAGCTGGGCTTTACGGCCATCGCCCGCCACCGGTCCAAGGACGTGACGCTCTACCGCCAGGGCGACGTGAACTTCATCGTCAATGCCGAACGGTCGGGTTTCCCGCGCAATTTCGCCGCCCAGCACGGCCCGTCGATCTGCGCCATCGCCTTCCGTGTCGCCGACGCCGCCTTCGCCTATCGCCGCGCCGTCGATCTCGGCGCCTGGGGTGTCGAGAACCGCGTCGGCGCCATGGAACTGAACATCCCCGCCATAAAGGGCATCGGCGATTCGCTGATCTATCTCGTCGACCGCTATGGCGAGCGCGGCAGCATCTACGAGGTCGATTTCGTGCCGCTGTCGGGGGTTGACCAGCATCCGAAGGGCGCCGGCCTGACCTACATCGACCACCTGACCCACAACGTCCACACCGGGCGGATGGAGGAGTGGGCCGAGTTCTACACCCGCCTGTTCGGCTTCCGCGAGATCCGCTACTTCGACATCGAGGGCAAGCTGACCGGCCTGCGCTCGAAGGCGATGACCAGCCCCTGCGGCAAGATCCGCATCCCGATCAACGAATCCGCCGACAACAAGTCGCAGATCGTCGAATACCTGCGCGACTACAAGGGCGAGGGCATCCAGCACGTGGCGCTGGGCACCAACGACATCGTCCACACGGTGGAGACGATGCGCGGCCTGGGCACCCCGTTCCAGGACACGCCCGACACCTACTACGAGCGGCTCGACGCCCGAGTGCCCGGCCACGACCAGGATCTGGAGCGGCTGCGCGCCAACCGCATCCTGGTCGACGGCGCCCCGACCGAGGGCCAGGGCCTGCTGCTGCAGATCTTCACCCAGAACGTCATCGGCCCGATCTTCTTCGAGATCATCCAGCGCATCGGCAACGAGGGCTTCGGCGAAGGCAACTTCAAGGCTCTGTTCGAATCGATCGAACTCGACCAGATCCGCCGCGGCGTGCTGAGCGAGAACGCCGCCTGATCGTCGGGGCAGGTTCCACAGACGGGGTTCCGAACGCCGTCCGGCCGCAAGGGCCGGGCGGCGTTTCCGCTCTCGCGGTGCAATTGAATTAAATTTCCATAACGATAGTTATGCGTTTTCAGTCTCCGCCATCAAGTTCCCCCGACCGGCACCCTTCCACCGACCCCGGTCAGTCGGCCCGCGTGTGGGCGTCGAAGCGTTCGCGGTCGCTCTTGTCGCTCATGAAGATGGCGAAGGGGCGCAGCGCATCGGCGTGGTTCAGGGTGATGGCGATCAGCACCGCCATCGGGGCGGCCAGCAGTGCGCCGGCGGCTCCCCACAGCCAGCTCCACAGCAGAAGCGCGATCATCACCACCAAGGGCGAGATCGCCAGCTGCTTGCCCTGCATGTGCGGCGCGACGAAGTTGCCCATCACCTGCTCGATCACCAACAGACCGGCGGCGACCGCCGTTGCGGTGCCGGCGTCCTTGGTCGCCACGGCCAGCAGGACCGGGAGCGCCCCTGCCACCACCGATCCCACCACCGGCACATAATTCAGCAGGAAGGCCAGCAGGCCCCACAGAAAGACCAGATCCAGCCTGAACAGCGTCAGCCAGCCGATGTAGAGCGCACCGGTGATCAGCCCCAGCACGCTGCTGACCACCAGATAGCGGCGGAACTGCTGGGCTATGGCGGCCACCGCCACCACGGCGGTCTGGCAGCGCTCGCGGCCCAGCGTCATGACGATCTTCTCGCGCCAGACCGGCGCCTCCAACTGCATCAGCAGGGCGAGGAAGACCGTCAGCACCAGGATGGAAGTTGTCTGGCCGGCCGATGACAGGGCCGCCTTGGCGAAGCCGGTGATCGGGTCGACCGCCGCCTCGCCGCCGCCCTGCCCGGCCGGCTCGCCGTTCCCCTGCCCCACCGCCGGCCCCAGATCGGCCTTGGTGCCCTGGATCCACTGGTCGACCTTCGCCCACAGCTTGCCCAGCGCCTCGGCATATTGCGGAAAGTCCTCGGCCACGCGCTGCGCCACCAGCGCCATGCTGCCGAAGAAGGCGGCCAGGATGCCCAGGATCAGCAGCATCGACGCGGCCAGTCCAAGCCAGGACAGGCGCCGGGGCACCCTCTCGCGCACCCAGCGGCTGACCGGTGCGACGGCGACGGCGACGAAGAAGGCCGAGACGACCGGGATCAGGATCGAGGCCGCCGCCTGCAGCACCCACAGAACCGCCACCCCGGCCAGGATGCCGAGCAGCCAGAGGGCAAGGTTGACGCGGTCGATGCGTCCCCTGCCCTGCCGCTCCCCATCATTCCAACGCCCCTCGTCCGTTCCGCTGTCCACGCTCTCCGCCTCCGCATTCCGCATCCTGCGTCGCCGGGATGCTCGTTCTAGACGCGGTTCCGGGCCCTTCGGTTCCCTATCAGCCGACAGTGTGTCTCCCGTGGGAAGCGAGTCCGCCACGCCAAGTCAGCGAGCCGGAAAAATTGAACTTGAGCGCGCCTCTCAACTAATTCACCAAACGCGAACAGTCGAACCCAAGGGAACCCGGACCAATCGGCCGGACGGATGCAACGGGCCGCCCCTGAGCGGGGAGTTTTCGTTTTTGGCTGAATCATGACGAGGGAATGATGCCCATTTTTTGTCTCATCCATGCCACGGGAAACCACCTCATTAATAATTTCCTAACCATAAGTGTTAGTACCCGATTAAGGCTGACAGACGAGCCTTCGGAACAAAGCGATATCCATAAAGCGGAGTTCCAAAATGGCTACCACCAACACCGACGGCACGATCCAGGTTACTTTCGCGGTGAATGCCTGGGGCGCGGCGGCCGGCGGGAAATGGCCGCATTTTCAACTGCTTCTGGACGGCAAGGTCATCGGCGACGCCACCGTCGCTTCCGCCAGCCAGTCGCGCTACGTCTTCACCGCCAACGTGCCGGCCGACAAGGCCCATTCCCTTCAGCTGATCTACGACAACGACGACACGGTCAACGGTGTCGACCGCAATCTGTTCGTCAAGTCGTTCGAGGTGAACGGCAAGACCATCCTCGCCATCGATCCGTCGGTGAAATACGACACCGGCAAGATCGACGGGCTGAACGTCATCGCCGGCCAGACCGAGATGTATTGGCCGGGCGCGCTGAACGTGCCGCTGCCCGCCACGCTGTTCTCGACGGCCCCGACGACGCCGGACGACACCGCGTCCACCATGACCACGACGATCAAGGTCACGGCCTACGGCAACTCCGCCGCCGGCCAGGCACCGCACTTCAAGCTGCTGGTCGACGATAAGGTGATCGGCGACGCCTGGGTCAGCGCGACCTCGCCCACCGACTACATCTTCACCGCCGAAGTGGACCCCAACGAGGCCCACAAGATCCAGATCTGGTACGACAACGACGCCACCGTCAACGGCGTCGACCGCAACCTGTTCGTCAAGTCGATCGACATCGACGGGCAGACCATCTCTTCGACCTCCTCCATGGCGTCCTACGACAAGGGCGCGGTGGACGGCAAATACGTCGTCGCCGGACAGGAAGGCCTGTACTGGGGCGGCG
Organism: Azospirillum ramasamyi; assembly: GCF_003233655.1. Lineage (NCBI taxonomy): Bacteria > Pseudomonadati > Pseudomonadota > Alphaproteobacteria > Rhodospirillales > Azospirillaceae > Azospirillum > Azospirillum ramasamyi. The sequence goes on along the minus strand of NZ_CP029833.1, from coordinate 27,929 downwards.
CCCTGACCTTCGGCGTGCCGGAGGAGTATTTCGGCGGCCCCTACATCCCGCCGCCGCCGCCGCCGCCGACCAAGTCCGTGGACATCGTGGTCAACGCCTACGGCACCTCGGCCGGCGGACAGCCGGCGCATTTCAAGCTGCTGGTCGACGGGCAGGTGATCGGCGACGCCAAGGCCGCCGCCACCACCACCGCCTACACGTTCACCGCCGAAATCGACCCGACCAAGGCCCACACGATCCAGGTCTGGTACGACAACGACAGCGTGGTGAACGGCGTCGACCGCAACCTGTTCGTCAAGTCGGTCGTCATCAACGGCAACACCGTCGCCGCCACCGACAGCATCGTCACCTACGACAAGGGTGCTGTCGACGGCAAGGATGTGGTCAAGGGCCAGGAAGGCCTGTTCTGGGGCGGCGCCCTGAACATCGATGCCGGCGCCGACCTGTTCGGCAAGACCCCGGTCGTCCCTGCCCCGATCCCGACGCCGCCGACCCAGCCGGCCTTCTACGTCGCCGCCAACGGCAAGGACAGCTGGTCCGGCAAGCTGGCGGCCCCGAACGCCGACGGCACCGACGGCCCCTTCGCCAGCCTGGAGAAGGCGCAGGCCGCGATGCGGGCCAGTTCGACCATCGACACCACCTATGTCCGCGAAGGCACCTATCACCTGACCAAGACGCTGGAGCTGACCTCGCTCGACAACGGCCACAGCTTCAAGAACTATCCCGGCGAGAAGCCGGTGCTGAGCGGCGGCGAGGTGGTGACGAACTTCACCAGCGAGGGCAACGGCCTCTATTCGGCCAAGCTCTCCACCGCCAGCAACCTCGACCTGATCGTCGGCGACGTGCGCCAGCATCTGGCCGAGAAATACGCCTATGACGCCGCCGACGTCACCACCGGCTGGCGCTTCGCCGACGCCGCGTCGGGCGGCCCCAGCGGCTGGTACATCCGCTCCCACGGCAACGAAGTGACCGCCGCCGACATCCAGCCCGGCACCCTGATCCAGGTCATGGATGCCGAGCGGCTGGGCGACACGCTGACCAGCATCGAGAGCTTCAACGCCGCCACCCGCACGATCAAGCTGAAGAACGGCGCCTCCCTGCCCTTCGCCGAGGGCACCACCTACAAGCTGCTGAACAACGCCGCCTACGTCGACCAGGCGGGCGAGTTCGCGTGGCGCGCGTCGGACGGCAAGCTGCTGTACAAGGCCGCCAGCTCCGGCTTCGTCTCGACCGGCGTGGAGGTGCCGCGGCTCGGCACCCTGATCAAGCTGACCGGCACCAGCGATGTCACGATCGACGGGCTGACCTTCAAGAACACCACCACCGGCGGCGACGCCCTGCTGCTGAACAATGCCGACCGCAACCACATCAGCGACAACAGCTTCCTGAACGTCGGCACGGCGATCAAGCTGACCGCGGGCTCGTCGAACAACCAGATCGCCCACAACACGCTGAACCATCTGGCGGAAAACGGCATCGAGATGGAGGGCCGCAGCAACGGCAACACCATCTACGGCAACACCATCAGCAACATCGGCGAAGTGCGCAAGGCGGTGTCCGGCATCTTCGGAACCGGCGTCGACGACAACGTCATCTCCAACAACGACATCTCCCACAGCGCCCGCTACGGCATCTCGTTCAAGGATTACGGCGGCACCACCAACACGGCCAACCACAACAACATCGTCCAGTACAACAACATCTCCCACACCGGGCTGGAGACCGCCGACGGGGGCGCCATCGAGGTTCTCGGCCGGTCCAGCACCGACACCGGCATGATCATCCAGGGCAACCGGATCGAGCATGCCAACGGCCTCGCCACCAACGCCCAGGACGCCTGGATGTACGGGCAGAAGGGCTTCGGCATCTATCTGGACGACATGGCCGGCGGCATCACCGTCCGGGGCAACTTCATCAAGGACACCGACTGGGCCTCGGTGCAGATCCATGGCGGCGACAACAACGTGGTGACCAACAACTTCTCGGTCATCGCCAGCAACAAGGAGGATTTCATCCGGATCGAATGGCAGCCGGTGCATGGCACGGCCGGCGATCCGCACAACAACACCATCACGAAGAACGTGGTGATGGGCACCCTGCCGCTCGACGACTATGTCGAACTGCTGAGCGCCAACGACTTCATCATCGACAACAATCTCGTCTACAACGTGCCGAAATACGGCGACAACGACGTGATCGGCAAGCCGATGTTCACCAACGCCTATTGGGGCGACTACTCGCTGCAGGCGTCCTCGCCCGCCTTCGCGATGGGCATCGAAGACCTCGCCTGGTCGAAGATGGGCGTCGTCGGCATGACGGCGGCCGGGATGGAGCAGTTCTGGGACGGCGTCTGACCGCCGTCGCGGTCCAAAGCCCGACCGGCGAATGAGGTCATATAATTCTAAAGCGAATGAAATTCGCTTTAAGGGCGGCCCCTGCCCTGTCCGACGGTGTCGGGCGGGACGGGGCCGCCCTTCGGCGTTTCAGGCATCGGCATCGCCCCGGCTTGGCTCCGGCACAGCCGCGCACCATATCGGGACTGCCGATTGAGGCCGGACGGACAGAGACCGTTTTTTCCGATGACGAAGATGAACAGGGCCGCCGGGACGGCAGGCGCGAGGGTCGCGGCGACGGTGGCCGGCCTCCTGATGAGCATCGCCGTCACGGCGCCGGCAGCATTGGCCCCGGCATGGGCGCAGGAGGACCAGAAGCCGAAATTCGGCCCCGACGCGGTGCCGGTCACCCGCGCCGCCGACTATCTCCGCAGCGCTCCGGCCCCGGATTACTGGGCGCTCAGCCCCTATTACGTGCCGCAGACGACCAGCGCCTCCTGTTCGCTGGCCAGCGTGACGATGATGCTGAACGCGCTGCGCGGCCTGCCGGGGCTGGCGTCGGAACGGCTGGTCACGGGCCGGCAGCTGCTCGACCGCCTGGACGACGACCATTGGCGCGCCGCCACCGCCGAGGATGGCGAGGGCGTCTCCTTCGGCGAGCTGGAGAGCTATGTCCGCCGCAGCCTCGCCGCCTACGGCATCGACGCGGAGGTGGAGGTCTGGCGGCCGCGCGATGCCTCCCCCGCCACGCTGGCGGAGCTGCGCCGCATCCTGAGCGAGAACGAGCGCAGCGCCGACGACATCATCCTGCTGGCCTTCGACCAGGGGACGCTGACCGGCGACGTCGGCCTCGGTCATGTCGCCCCGCTGGGCGCCTATGATCCGGCGACGCGGCGGGCGCTGGTGATGGACCCCGACCGGCAGTGGTACGTGCCCTATTGGACCGGTGACGCCCGGCTGCTGGACGCCATGCTGAAGCCGGACCGCGCCGACCCGGAGGGCAGCGGCCTGATCCGCGTCCGCGCCCGCCGGCTGTCGGGATAGGCGGCGCTACTTCACTTCCTGGCTGGTGAGGTCGGAAGGATTCTGCGAGCGCGTCGGCTCGTTGGGCTGGTCGGGCTCGCTCGCCCACTGGTTCGGGCGCGGGACCGGCGTGCCGTTCAGGTCGGGCGGCGCCCGGCGAACGTCCGCGAGCGCCTGCTGCAGTTCCTCGCTGCCGGTTGCGGCGGAGCTGGACGGGTCGGGCGGCTTGTTGCCCTGCGAGCTGGGGAGCGGATCCTGGCTCTTCTGAACGCCGTTGTCACGGGCGAGCGCATCGCCGACCGACTCCTTCGATCCGGGGTCGATCGACGGGGCGGGCTGCGCCTGAGCGGGCTCATGCTGGACCGGCTGTTGGGCGGCGGCGGCGACCGGTGGACCGGCGAGGAGGCTGGACAGCAGCAGGGCGGCGACGAACTTGCGCATGGCGCATCCTTGGATTGAGGGCGATCCGGGCGCTTTCGGCGAACCGGCGGCACCAATCGCCCGCAGGCGCGTTGTACCGGGGACGGAATCCGCTTCCAGCCCATCAGGAACACCGCCCATGCCCACCGAGTTCCCCACCACCACCTCCGCCCTGCCCTCCACTCACCCCGCTTCTCCGCCCGACCGCGCCGAACGGCGGAGGGTCGGCGTGGTGGTGGAGCGGCGGCGCGTCGACAACCCCTGGATCGAAGCGCGCTGGCAGCCCGTCCTGCTGGTTCCGCCCGAACCCGAGCGGCCGGACTGGAGCGTGGTGGCGGAGGGGCCTGACTGGACCCGCCACTACGCCGGCACCGCCGAGATCGCCCTGTTCCCGACCGAGGCGGAGAACTACAAGCACAACCTCGACGGCGGCAATCCCTGCGCCTACGTCATCCTGCGGCCGGGCGGTCCGGCGCCGAGGATGCAGTTGCTGGGCGTCACCGTCGATCCCGGCGAGATCGACGCCCATGCCGAAGCCGGCGACGACGTGATCGAGCCGCTGTCCCTGCCGATCCCCCTGGTGCTGTGGATGGACGGCTTCGTCGCCCGGCATTATGTCGAACGCCCCTTCCACAAGCGCAAACGCGACCGCGCCGACACCGAAGCCCTGGCCCGGCACCGCAGGACGGAGCGGCCGCGACATGGCTGACACCGCGGACACGGAAGGTTTCCTCGGCCGCTGGTCGCGGCTGAAGCGCGAGGCGCGGACGGAGGAGGCGCCGGTCGAGGCGGCAGCGCCGGAGCGGCTTGACGACGCTCCGGACGCGGTTCCGGCGGAGATCGCGATAGAGATCCCGGTTGCCCCTCCGGCCGAGGAGGAGGAGCCGGACCTGTCCGACCTGCCCCCGCTCGACAGCCTGGACGCCGGCAGCGACTACACCGGCTTCCTGCGCCGCGACGTGCCGGAGGAACTGCGCCGCCAAGCCCTGCGCAAGGCCTGGGCCAGCGACCCGGTCATCGCCGGCTTCCGCGGCTTCGCCGAATATGACTGGGACTACAACGCCCCCGGCTATGGTGCCCTGCGGCCCACCGACGACATCGCCCGCCTGCTCGACGCGGTGCTGCCCGACGAGAAGCGCGAGGAGGAGGTGGTTGAGGAAGTGATGGTGGCCGACGCTCCGGCGGCGGAGGAACCGGCCGACGCCAGTTCCCCCGATCCCGTCCCCGATCCCGATCCCGATCCCGACCCTGCCCCGATCGGCGAAGAACGGATACAGACACCTCCCGACGCGATGACAATCCCCTCTCCCCCCCGGGGAGAGGGTTAGGGTGAGGGGGACGCGCGGCGGCCCTCCCCCGATAATCCAACACGCATCCTCGCCCCGCCCTCTCCCCTCAGATGCAGCGCCCGCCATCCACCTCCAGGCAGACGCCGGTCAGGAAATCCGCCTCGTCGGAACAGAGGTAGAGCGCGGAGTTGGCGATGTCCTCGGGCGTCGACAGCCAGCCGAGCGGGATGCTGCGCAGGAACTGCTCGCGGCGTTCGGGCGTGTCGTGCCCCATGAAGCGGTGGAGCATGCCGGTTTCGCCCGCTACGGGGGCGATGGCGCAGACGCGGATGCGGTCGGGCGCCAGTTCCACCGCCATCGACTTGGTCAGGGTGATGACCGCCCCCTTGGAGCCGTTGTACCAGGTCAGGTTCGGCCTCGGCCGCAGCCCGGCGGTGGAGGCGATGTTCAGGATCACGCCGCCGCCCTGGGCGCGGAATACCGGCACGGCGTAGATGGCGCCGTGATAGATCGACTTCACGTTGACGGCGTAGATGCGGTCGAAGGTGAACTCGTCCACGTCCAGCATCGAGCCGTAGCGGTGGGTATAGCCGGCATTGTTGACCAGGATGTCGAGCCGCCCGAACGCGCCGATCGCCGCGGAGACGATCGCCTCGTAGTCCTCCCCCACAGCCACGTCGGCGCGCACGGCGAGCGCCGTCTCGCCCAGGCTGTCGGCGACGCGGCCGGCCGCCGCCTCGTCCAGGTCGGCGACGATGACGCGGGCGCCTTCGGCGGCGAAGCGGCGGGCGATGCCCTCGCCGAAGCCCGATCCGCCACCGGTGACGACGGCGACTTTCCCTGACAAACGCATGAGCGGTTCCTCCCCGGCTGTGCGCGGCCGTTGGGCGCGCGGACTCCGTACAACAGGGAACCGGCGCTTTCGGCCGCATCGTGAACACGGCGAAGAACACATGATAGCGCGAAGCCGCCCGGTGGGGCAGTCGCCATCATCCGCTACATCGAATTGGAGAGATATAGGAGAGAATGGCGCGAGTGACGGGACTTGAACCCGCGGCCTCCGGCGTGACAGGCCGGCGCTCTAACCAACTGAGCTACACCCGCGCTATGGCTCCCGGTGCTGGACTCGAACCAGCGACAAGCGGATTAACAGTCCGCTGCTCTACCAACTGAGCTAACCGGGAACAGAGGCCGCCTTATAAAAGCGCTGGCGGATCCTGGCAAGCGGAAAAATGCAAAGCCGCGCATTTTTTCCGGCGAGGGCCGGTTTCGCGCCGTTTTCCTGTGACAACGCGTCCCCGGCGCAGCCATGGGTTGCCGCCACCCGGACTTGCTCTTGACAGTCCGGGCCATCTCGGGCTTTTTCTCGCCCTCCCCTCCCCACCATTGCCGCAGGCCCCGATGTCCGAGGTCGTTCCCTTCGCCGCCGCCCGCGAGGCGCTGCTCGCGCGCCTGACCGAACAGCTGCCGCCCTCGTCGGAATGGGCGGGCCGGCTGATGCTGATGCCGGACGGGAGACGGGTGGAGCCGATGCCGGCGGCGGAGGCGGTGGAGTCGCTGCGCGCCTTCCGCGCCGGGCTGGGTGAGGCGATCGGCGCCGCCCCCTGCTCGGTCGGCGGCGTCTGGGTCAGCCGGGAGGATTGCCTGGATTGGGACGGGCTGCTGGCGCCGCTGGCGGTCGCCGCCGCCTATGTGGTCGGCCGCACCCAGTCGGCGGGCGGATTCGCCGCCGAGTTGTTCCGCTGCAAGGACGCGCTGGCCGGATGGGGCGTGCGCGGGCTGCGGGGCGACCCGGCGGTGGCGCGTGCCGCCGGCTATGCCGTGGTGTCGGTCAGCCGCCGCCCGGACGACCAGGAGATCGTGCTGGACCGGGTGATGGACACCTTCGCCTTCGTCATGCGCAGCCAGGGCGAACCCACGGTCACCGCCGCGGACATGGACCGCCGGCTGGTGAAGCGGGCGGTGCCGCTGCGGCGTTGACGGGCGGGGGCATCGTCGACGACGTCCCCGCCCCCGGAAAAAAACCAACGAACCTGAACGAAGCTCACCCGGCGGCGGCGAGTGCCGCCGCGCGCTCCGCGTCCTTGGCCCGGCGGGCCTTGCGCTTCAGCCACCACATCAGCGTGCCGGTGACGGCGAACAGCGGCGGCAGGACGCCGGACAGGAAGACCGCCCATTTCCACAGCGGTCCCAACCCCTCGCCTGCATGCAGCGGCCGCTGCCACGCCATCACGGTCTCGCCGGCGCTGTAGGTGGCGGGATCGCGGACTTCGGCGACGCGGGCCGTCCAGGGATCGACGAAGACCGTCGCCGACGGCGCGCCATGCTCATGCCCCGCCGGGACGAGCCCGATGCGGTAGGCCTGATCCGGCCGTGCCGGCGCCGAGACGGAGCGCAGCTCGGCCCCCGGCAGCGCCTCGAGCGCCAGGACGACCGCGCGGTCGATGTCGATGGGGGTGGCGCCCTTCACCGGCTGGACCGTCACGGCGGCGCGCAGGTCGCGGGCCGGCAGGACCGACGACACCCCCGCTCCCAACGTCTGCGGGAAGACGAGGTAGACGCCGGAAAAGGTGACGACGATGAAGACGGCCAGCGTCCAGATGCCGACCGCGCCGTGAAGGTCACGGTGCAGGCGGATGCCGCGGGCGCCTGCCTTCACGGTGAGGGCGGCCTTCCAGCGGCCGGGCCGCGGCCACCACAGCACCAGGCCGCTGACGCCCAGCACCAGCATCGCCACGCCCAGCCAGCCGACGATCTCGCGCCCGATGCGGTCGCGGATCAGCAGGTTGCCGTGCAGGATGTGAACCGTGCGCATGAAGCCGCCGGACGCCTGGGCCGGATTGGCGTCCCCGACCACAGCCAGCGACACCGGATCGATGCGGAGCACCCCCATCGGCCCCTGCGGCGGCCCCCCCTGGGGAGCACCCTGGGGAGCGCCCTGCGGCGCGCCGGCCTGGGGCGATCCTTGCGCGCCCGGCGTTCCGCCCTGCTGCCCGCCCCGCTCGCCGCGGGCCGCCACCAGACGGACGACCGCCGGACGGCCCGGCTCATCGGGCAGGGTGAGGAAGCCGGGCTGGGTGCCCGCCGGGGCGGCGGCGCGGGCGGCGGCCAGGATCGCCGACACCGGCTGCATCGGCCCCTCGGCCAAGGCCTGGGCCGGCGTGTCGCCGGTCAGCCCGCGAAGCTCGTCCTCCACCACCAGGATGGATCCGGTGATGCCGAGAACAACCAGCGGAAGACAAAGGATCAGGCCGACCCACAGGTGAATGTACTGAAGCGTGCGGTACCACAGGCGCTGGCTGCGCGGCTTGCTGGCGTTGGCCATGGAATCGACCTTGAGGGGATGGCTTGAGGGGCCGAAGGCGGAAAAGCCGCCTATCGGATGAAGAACTGGACCGGAACGACCAGTTCGATGCGCTCCTGCGCCATCTCGTCCGGCGGGGCCGGCAGCGGAGAGGCCCGGCGGACCATTTCCACCGTCTCCTCGTCCAGCACGTTATGGCCGGAACTGCGGTCGAGCTGGACCGACAGCACGCGCCCCTGGCGGTCGATGGTGAAGCGGACCTGGGTGACCCCTTCCTGCCGGCGGGCCTGGGCGGAGCGCGGATAGCGCTTGTGCCGTTCCAGATGGCCGAGCACGCGGCCCTGCCAGGTCGGGATCGCGCGGCTGGAGGAGGCCGACGGCGCCGGGGCCATCGGGACGGGCGCCACCGCCGGAGCCGGCGGGGCGGCGGCGGGTGCCGGCTGCGCCTGCTGGACCACCGGGCGGGGCGGCCTGGGCTTTTCAGGCTGGGGCTTTTCAGGTTGGGGCTTCGGCGCCTCCTTCCTCACCTCCGGCTTGCGCTTCGGCGGTTCGGGCGGCGGCTTGGGCAGCACCACCTCCGGCTCGACCACGGGCGGCGGCTCCGGCGGCGGGGGCGGTTCCTCGACCACCGGTTCGGGTTCCGGCGGCGGCGGTTCGGGCAGCGGTTCGGGAAGCGGCTCGATGACCGGTTCGGGCATCGGTTCCGGCAAGGGGATGTCGATGGACGGCGCCGGCTCCGGCGGGGCGGCCGGCAGCGGAGCCAGCTCCAGCAGCACGGCGGGCGGTTCCGCTCCCGAGGGCGTGATCGGCACATGCCACGCCATCATCCCGACGCCGGCAGCGGCATGGACGCCCAGCGCCAGCGCCAGGCTGCCGCCCCAGCGGGCAAAGCCGCGGGCGGGCCGCTCGCCGCCGTCGGCGGACCAGTCCGCCGCACCGAAATCGGACGCCGCGCTCATGGGGCGGGGGCCGTTTCCAGACCGACGAGGCCGATCTTCAGGTAACCGGCGCCGCGCAGGCTGTTCATCACCTCGGTCAGGGCGCCGTAATCCACCGTCTTGTCGGCGCGCAGGAAGACGCGCTGGCTCTTGTCGCCGTTGGTGGCGGCGTCGAGCGCGGCGCCCAGCGCCTCCTTGGCGATCGGGGAGTCGCCCAGCGACAGGGACTTGTCGGCCTGGATGGTCAGGAACAGCGGCTTGTCCGGCCGCGGCGTCGGCGTTGCCGTGGAGGCCGGCAGGTCCACCGGCACATCCACCGTGGCCAGCGGCGCGGCCACCATGAAGATGATCAGAAGGACGAGAACGACGTCGATGAAGGGCGTGACGTTGATCTCATGGGTTTCGGTCAGTTCGTCGTCGTTGTTGCCGGAGCCCAGGCGCGCACCCATCGCCGTTACTCCGCCGCGCGGGAAGTGCCGTGGACCTGCGCGACATGGCCTTGCGCCCGGGGCAGCGCATGGCGGTCGATGTCGCGGCTCAGCAGGCGCAGCACCGCCGCCGACGCGTCGGTCAGCTGGGCCTTGTGGCCGCCGATGGCGCGGGTGCAGGCATTGTAGACCATCACCGCCGGAATGGCGGCGACGAGGCCGATGGCGGTCGCCAGCAGCGCCTCGGCGATGCCGGGCGCGACGACGGCGAGGTTGGTTGTCTGCGCCTTCGAGATGCCGATGAAGCTGGTCATGATGCCCCACACCGTGCCGAACAGGCCGATGAAGGGGGCGGTCGAACCGATGGTGGCGAGGATGCCGGTGCCGCGCGCCATGCGCCGGCCGGCCGCCGCCTCGATCCGCTCCAGCCGCGAGGCGGCGCGGTCCATCAGGCCGTCGCGCGACGGCGCATCGGCCGACAGGTGCGTCTCGGCGATCACCGCGCGGACCAGCGCCGCCGCCGTGCCCTGGCTGAAGCCGACCCGCTCCGCCGCCTGGGACAGCGACCGCGCCTCCTCCAGCATCGCCAGGGCGTCGCGCGCCTTCCGCTTCGCGGCGGACAGCTCGACCGCCTTGGCGATGGCGATGGTCCAGGTGATGACGGAGGCCAGCGTCAGACCCACCATCACCGCCTGGACGACCGGGCTGGCGGCGACGAACATGCCCCAGGCCGACAGGTCGTGCGGAAGAGTGGCCAACGCGGCGGCCGCGTCGGCTGCACCCTGGGCGGCGCCCTGGGCGGCGGGAGCCACGCCCTGCGTCACGCCCTCGACCGCACCCTGGGTCACGCCCTGGGCCACATCCGGCACCGCGCCCTGCACCGCACCCTGAACCGCCTCCGGCGCCGCGGGCGCGGCAGTGACAGGCGCGGCGGCAGGCGCGGCGATGGCGGGAGCAACCGTGGCAGGAGCAGCGACGGCGGGTGCGGCATCCTGCTGCGCACGGGCGGCGGCGCCTGCCATCAGCGTCCCGGCGCCGGCAAGGACGGCAGTCAGAACAGGACGGTGACGAAACGATGTCGGCATGGCGGTCCAACTCCCCCTCGACGCGTGTCCCGCACGCGCGATGCAAAAAACCCGATGACGCTCCAGAGCAAAGCCCCCACCGCGGTTATAGTGCGAATGACTCGCACTCGCACGAAAAATCGACCTGCGCCGGACGCAATCGGGTCATTTTTTGCGGGAATATCAAACAGCTCGGCCGCCGTTCCGTTTGCCTTGCGAACTGTTCAGGGCGTGGAAGCGGTCCAGACTCGATGCTGCGACTAAGTCTCAATACCACCAAACAGCCACCCTGTCGCGGGGAATCTCGCGGTTTTCAGGCCGATGACCCCGACCGAAATGATGCGGTGCCGCGCAACAATCGGGCGCCGCCCGTGGTTGAACCGGCAGTCGCCACAGTCCCGAGGAGGAAGCCGATGAACCGCGTTTCGGTTGTTGAGGAGAAGGGCAGCTTCCGGCTGGTCGCCTGCGATGGCCGTTTCGCCGTGGTGGAGGCGCGGGCCGGGCAGGTCTTCGGCATGCCGCAGGACCGCGACGGCGGCCGCGACGGTGCCGCCGACAGCCCCGACGGCATCGAATTGGTCGCCCAGTGGACCGGAGAGGACGAGGCGCGGGCGCTGTTGCACGACCTGTCCCAGCGCGGCGACCAGCTGGCCCGCCGCATCTGGTAGGGCCGGAATGGGGTGATCCGCCAAGACCATGGCTGCGTAGCGGGAACAGCGGGAAAAGCTGCGGAGCACACCATGGACGGCGGGGGAAACGGCCAACAGGCCGATCGGATTGGCGGGACACCACTGACCTGGATCACCGGCGCCAGCAGCGGCATCGGCCAAGCGCTGGCGATCCACCTCGCCAATGCCGGCGGGCGGGTGGCGCTGTCCGCCCGCAACACTGGCGATCTGGCGGCAACCGCCCGATCCTCGGCGGAGCGCATGCGCATCTTCCCGCTGGACGTCACCGACCGCGAGGCGACCGCCGCCACCGTCGCCGCCATCGAAAGCACGCTGGGTCCGATCGACCGGGCGGTGCTGAACGCCGGCACCCACATCCCGATGTCGCTGGGCGATTTCTCGGCCGACACCGCCCGCCGGCTGATGGAGGTCAACTATATGGGCGTCGTCCATGGCCTGGAGGCGCTGCTGCCAAGGATGCGCGCCCGTGGCCGCGGGCATGTGGCGGTGGTGGCCTCGGTCGCCGGATACCGCGGCCTGCCGACCGCGGCGGCTTATGGTCCGAGCAAGGCGGCGCTGATCAACCTGTGCGAAGCGCTGAAGCCCGACTGCGACCGTGCCGGAATCCGCCTCCAACTGGTCTGCCCCGGTTTCGTCGACACGCCGCTCACCGCCCGCAACGGCTTTCCCATGCCGGACCTGATGCCGGTCGAGGACGCGGCGCGGGTACTGGCCGACGGGCTGGACAGCGGCGGCTTCGAAATCGCCTTTCCCAAACGCTTCACCCGCAAGCTGAAGCTGGCGCGCCTGCTGCCCTATCGGGCCTACTTCCCGCTGGTCCGCAAGGCGACGGGGGCATGATGGCGGGGAACATGATCGACGAACCGAGGGCGCGCGGGCTCGACGCCTGGGTCGCCTTCTTCGAAACCTTGAGCCATGACACGCTCGACCGGCTGACCGCGCTGACGGTGCCGGAGGTGCGCTTCCGCGATCCCTTCAACGACGCCCATGGGCGCGACGCGGTGCGCGCGGCCCTGCTCCACACGCTGAACGGCTGCCGGGATCTGCGCTTCACCGTCACGCACCGGCTGCCCGCCGAGGATCTGGCGATCCTGCGCTGGCGCTTCGAGGCGACGGTGACCGGCATCGGCCGGATGGACGTCATCGGCACCAGCGAGGTCCGGCAGGCTCCCGACGGCCGGGTGTCCGAGCACGTCGACCATTGGGATTCCGGCGAGCATGTCTACCTGCGCCTGCCGGTGCTGGGCGCGCCGCTCCGCCTCATCCGGCGGCGGCTGGGGGCGGCCCCGCCGCGGTGACGGTGCCCGGCTCGGAGAGCCGCCCTTCGGGCAGGAAGAACAGGCTGACGGTGCCGATCCACACTCCCCAGCGATAGACGTTGGCGCGGTTGATCAGCGCATCGCCCGGCTGCAGCCACATCCAGTCGTCGAAACGCACCCGCCAACGGCCGCCGCCGACCTTCAGCGCCATCTCGTAGGTCCAGTTGAGCGCGTTGCCGGCCGACCGGCCGACCGCCTTGCCGATCACGTCGTCGGCCCGCCCTTCGTACCGCCCATCGCCGGTCCTGGCGATGCGCCAGACCCGGCGGTCGCTTTCGCCGTCGGCATAGTCGAACCGTTCGTCCAGCGTCAGTTCCCGCCCGTCCCAATGCCCGTCGATGACGACGGTGAAGCTGCGGCGCAAGGTGCCGAACCGATCCTCGAACAGGCCCCAGGCGCGGGTGCGGCCGGCGAAATACCGCTCGATCCGCAATTCCGGCCCGGTCCCGGCGAAATCCTCCACCTTCATCGCGGAAGGCCTCCGTTCAGGGCGCCGGGCCGGGCCGGCGGAAGCGCCAGAGCCCGACATCGATGGTGCCGGCGCGGAATCCCGCCTCGCAATAGGCGAGGTAATAGTCCCACAGCCGGCGGAACCGCGGATCGAAGCCCATGGCGGCGACCCGCGGCGCGGCCTCGTGGAAGCGGCGGCGCCACTCGGCGCAGGTGCGGGCATAGGAGGCGCCGAAGGTCTCGACATGCTCCACCACCAGTCCGGCCCGCTCCGCCTCGGCGCGCAGGGCGGACGGGCAGGGCAGCAGCCCGCCGGGGAAGATGTGGCGCTGGATGAAGTCGCAGTTGCGGCGGTAGCGCGGGAACCGGGCGTCGTCGATGGTGATCGCCTGGACCACCGCCGCCCCGCCGGGAACCAGCCGGTCGCGCAGGCTGGCGAAATAGCGCGGCCAATGCTCCTCTCCCACCGCCTCGATCATCTCGATGGAGACGATGCGGTCGAAGCTGCCGCCGGCATCGCGATAATCCATCAGCCGCAGATCGACCCTGCCGGCCAGCCCGGCCTCGGCCATGCGGCGGCGGGCGAAGGACAGCTGTTCCGCCGAAAGGGTGAGTCCGACGACCGAAGCGCCGCCATGGCCGGCCAGATGCTCCGCCATGCCGCCCCAGCCGCAACCGATCTCCAGCACCCGGTCGCCGGGCCGCAGCTGCAGAAGTTCGGCGACGCGGCGGATCTTGGCGTCCTGCGCGTCCTCCAGGCTCTGTCCCTCATCCCCGTACAGGGCGGAGGAATAGGTCATGCCGGGGTCGAGCCACAGCCGGTAGAACTCGTTGCCGAGGTCGTAATGGAAAGCGATGTTGCGCCGGCTGCCTCGGCGGGAATTGGCGCGGCTGCGGTGGAACAGCCGGTTGATCGCCGACGCCGCCAGACTGCCCTTCAGCACGCCCCTCAGCGCCGCCTCGTTGCGGATCGCCAGCTCGATCAGCGCCGGCAGGTCGCCGCTGTGCCACAGCCCGTCGCCGTAGGCCTCGGCCATGCCGATCCCGCCGCCCAGCACCAGCCGCCGCGCCGCCGACCCGTCGAGCAGCGCCAGATCGGCCTGCGGGCCGGTGGTCCCGTCGCCGAACCGCATCGTCCGCCCGTCCGGCAGGCGCAGGGTCAGTTCGCCGACGCGGATGCGGGCGGCCATCCTCTGCAGCACGCCGGTCCACAGATCGTGTCCGGTCACCAGCCGCAGCCACCTGGGGTGACGGCGAAGCGCGGGTGCAGCGATGTCGGTCATGCGGAAAAGCCTTCTCGGGAACGGTCAGAAACGGGTCGGGCCGTCGACGACGGTCACCGGATGGGCGGGTGCGGGCGGGCGCGGGCGGACCGCCAGCCCCTTGCGCCAGAGATGCAGCGCCTCCCAATGGATGCCGGCGACCACCTTGGCGGTCATCAGCGGATGCCGGGCCCAGGCGCGCAGGATGGCGCCGTCGCTCAGCTCCACCCGCCGCAGGGCGAGCGACGCATGCAGCACCGGACCCGCCGCATCGGTCTGGCGGATCGCGACGGCCAGCGGCTCCCCCGCCTCGCCCGAGGGCGGGCGGATGCGGAAGTGATAGGCCGTCTCCATGTCCATGAAGGGCGACACGTAGAACCGCTTGTCGCAGCGCTGGCGCACCAGCCCGTCCGCTCCGCGCGCCGCCGGGATCAGGTAGGCGTGGCGCTGGCCGAAGGTGTTGGTCACCTCATGGATGACGGCGGCCAGCGTCTCGTCCTGCCGGTGGCAGAACCAGACGCAGAGCGGGTTGAAGACGAAGCCCAGAACCCGCGGGAAGCACAGCAGCCGCACCGGCCCGCCCGCCCCGATCCCGGCTGCGGCCAGCTGCGCCTCCGCCCATTGCTTCAGGCCGATGCCCGCCCCATCCAACGGCCCGAAATCGCGGTCGTGGAAAGCGGTCAGGCCGAAACGGTTGTGGCCGAACAGCCGCAGGTCGCGGTCCAGCCGGGGAAGCTCGTCCAGATCGGCCAGCAGGCTGAACACGCGGTAGGACAGGCGGTGGCGCACCGGCTTCACCCGGTGGTGCATCACCGTGCCGACATAAAGGCCGGAGGCGAAGCGCCGCCCCTCCATCACGCGGCCTCCTTGCCGGCGACGGGAGCGGCGGGAGCGGAGCGCGGCCCGAGATGGATGCGGCCGGACTCGTTCGGCACGGTCCAGGGCCGGCGCAGCCCGCCCAGCGCCTCCGCCACCGCCAGCCCCGCCTGCACGCCGTCCTCGTGGAACCCGGCGCCGAAATAGGAGCCGGCGAACCAGGTCCGCCGCCGTCCCTGCAGGGTCCACAGCCGCTTCTGCGCCGCGAGCGCCTCCATCCCGAAGATGGGGTGGTCATAGAGCACGCTGCGCAGGATGCTGCCCTCGCATGGCGGATGGGACGGGTTCAGCGTCACGAACAGGTCGCGCTCGCGCGGCAGGAACCGCTGCAGCCGGTTCATCCAGTAGGTGACGCAGACGGCGTCGCCGTCCTTGCCGCCCTCGCCCTGGCTGCTGAGATAGTTCCAGCTCGACCACACGGCCCGGCGTTTCGGCATCAGGTCGGCGTCGGTGTGCAGGATCGCGAGATTGCGCTCGTAGCCGAAGGCGCCCAGCAGCCGGCGCTCCTCCTCGCCCGCATCCTCCAGCAGGGCGAGCGCCTGATCGGCATGGGTGGCGATCACGGCATGGTCATGGGCCCGCACCTCGCCGCGGCGGTCGCGCACCAGGACGCGCCCCTCCTCGCGGGTGATCCCCTCGATTGCGCAGTTCAGGCGCAGTGCGCCGGGCATGTCCGCCAGCATGCGTTCGACATAGCTGCGGCTCCCGCCCTCCACCGTGCGCCAGACCGGGCGGCCCTTGATCTTCAGCAGGCCGTGATTGTCGCAGAAGCGGATGAAGGCGGAAGCGGGATGGTCACGCATCGCCTCGGCCGGGCTGGACCAGATGGCGGCGGCCATCGGCAGCAGATGGTCGCGGACGAAGGCATCGGAATAGCCGCCGCGGTCGAGGAACTGCCCGAGCGTCAGCGTCTCCGCCGCCGGCCCCTCCGACAACTCCGCCAGCAGCCCCGGCGCCTCGCGGTAGAAGCGCAGCAGGTCGGCCAGCATCCGCCAGAAGCGCGGGCGCAGCAGGTTGCTTTTCTGCGCGAACAGCGTGCCGAGGGAACTTCCGGCATATTCCACCCGCCCGCCGTCGAGCGAGGCCGCGAAGCTCATGTCGGTGGCGCAGGTGCGCACGCCCAGCCGGTCGAACAGCGCCACCAGATTGGGATAGCAGGGTTCGTTGTAGACGATGAAACCGGTATCGACCGGCCCGGCGCCGTCGGCCTCCACCGTGTTGGCATGGCCGCCCGGCCGGTCCTCCTTCTCGTAGAGGGTGACGCGATGCGTCTTCGACAGCAGCCAGGCCGCCGACAGCCCGGCGATGCCGGAGCCGATCACGGCGATGTCGAGCGGGGCCGATGGCGGACGGGCGGGATCGGAAAGCAGCATGGCGGACGGCCCTTCTCGGGGTCTTTGACGTGACGGGGCTTGGACGTGATCGGGTGTGGACGTGATCGGGCGTAGTCGGGACCGGACCCTATCCGAAATAGGTAGGTCCGGCACGGGTGATCCAGATACGGCGGTCGGCCACGGTTGGATCATGCCACGCTCGCGGTTTCCGGCGCTCCGGTCGAGTGGACGAAATGCGCGCCGAAAAGTTCTCACAGGCAAAATGTCTCACGAGCGGTGATCCGAAGCGGCAGCGTCGGCGTATCCTGGGCATGATCGCACCGCTGGCCTCATTTCTGTCGCACGCCGCCGGCCCGGACCAGAACAGGACCGGGGCTGCCCGGCCCCTCCCCGCCCGGCCTCCCGACGATGCGCTGGCGGCACTGCTGTCGGACGATCTGGTCGCGGTGGCCTCCGGCGACCGGGCGGCCTTCGCCCGGCTGTTCGGCCATTTCGCCCCGCGGGTGAAGGCCTACATGCTGAAGCTGGGCCTGCCGGCGCAGCGGGCGGAGGATCTGGCGCAGGACACCATGCTGTCGGTGTGGCGCAAGGCCTCGCTCTACGATCCGGCGAAGGCGGAGGCGGCGACCTGGGTCTTCACCATCGCGCGCAACCTGCGCATCGACGCCCTTCGCCGCGAACGCCACCCGGAGGTGTCGGACGACGAATTGCTGGAGCATGAGGACGACCGCCCCGGTGCCGACGAATTGCTGGACGGCGACCGCCGTGCCCGCCGCCTGCGCAGCGCATTGGCCGCGCTGACGCCGGAACAGGCGGAGGTGGTTCAGCTGTCCTTCTTCGCCGACCTCGCCCACCCGGCCATCGCCGAAAGGCTGGACGTGCCGCTGGGCACGGTGAAATCGCGCCTGCGTCTTGCCATGCTCAAGATCCGCAAGGCGCTGGGAGACGACGACCGATGACCGCGCCACACGCCTTCCTGCCGAACCACCACCCCAGCGACGCCCTGCTGGTGGCCTATGGTGCCGGCAGCCTCGCAGAGGGGCTGTCGCTGGCCGTCGCCGTCCATCTCGCCCACTGCCCCGACTGCCGCGCCGCCCTGGCGGAGGTGGAGGCGCTGGGCGGCGCCCTGCTGGAGGAACTGCCACCCGCCCCGCTCGAAACCCTGTCGCTGTCCGCCACGCTGGCCCGCCTGGACCTGGAGGAGGCCCCCGCCAACCCGTGCAAGGCCGGGCGCGCCGGCCTCGCGTGGGGCGGGCGCCGGCCGGCCGATCCGCCCCTCCTGGGCGGCCCGGCCATACCGGCGCCCTTGCGGCCCTATGTGCCGCGCACGACCGAGCTGGACAGGCTGACATGGCAGCGGCTGGCGCCCGGCGTCCGGCGGGTGGAGCTGATGCCGCGCAGCGCGACGGGCGGCGCCGCCCAGCTTCTGCGCATCGCCCCCGGCACCGCCCTGCCCCATCACGGCCATGGCGGCCTGGAGCTGACCGTGGTGCTGAGCGGCCATTTCGCCGATGAACTCGGCCGCTACGGCCCCGGCGATCTGGCCGAGCTGGACGGCGACACCGACCACCAGCCCATCGCCGACAGCCACCGCGACTGCATCTGCCTGATCGCGACCGACGCGCCGCTGCGCTTCACCGGGCTGATGGGACGGCTGATGCAGCCCTTCATCGGGCTCTGAAGCGGATTCCAATGCCGCGACCGTCATCAATGACCGCGGCCCTGGCTCTTCGGCTTCTCTGGTTTCGCTTTCGAGCAGCGTTAATCGAAGCCGTTCCGTCTTCGCCGCCTCAAACCATCTCGTCCCGACCTTCCAGGCTTTCCGAAGGCTGAAGACGCTCCGTCAGCACCTCCATGGTGGCGTCGGCGACCTCCGCAAGTTCCCCGCATAGCGGGTCGTCGGGCAGAGCGTCGGGCGGGCTGCTGCCGGACGACTGCAGCCGCTGTTCCATCAGCGAGGCCAGACGGCTCAAGCGCACGGCGCCGATGTTGGCCGCCGTCCCCTTCAGCGTGTGGGCGATGCGAGCGAGTTGGGCCGGGGAGTTGCCGGACGCATCCTCCGCCCCGCCTTCTCCAGCCGGTCGGCTGGCTTCCCGGATCGCGGCGATGCTGTCGTCCACCGTCTGCCGGAAGGCGTTCACCGTCCTCGCCCAGGTTTCTTCGCCGATCACCGCGCGCAGGGACTCCGCCTGCCCGGTATCGAGAAGCGGTGCGCTCCGCCACAGTTCGGCAGCCGCCGGAACTGGCGACGGACCCGTCGGCGCGGAGACGGCCTTCCTCGCCCCCGCGTACGGCGAGGACTCCCGCGGACCGGCGGCGGCCATGCCGGACGGCTCCGTCCGGGACGCCGATACGCTGCCCAGCAGCCCGAACAGGTCGGCCGCTACGATGGGCTTGGTCAGGTAGGCGGTCATGCCGGCGGCGAGATACTCGGCGCGGTGGCCCGGCATGACGTTGCCGGTCAGCGCCACGATGGGCAGGCCGGATGCCGGACCAGGCATGGCGCGGATGTGGCGGGTGGCGGTGACGCCGTCCATCACCGGCATCTGCACGTCCATCAGGACCAGATCGAACCGCTCCTCCTCCACCAGCCGCACCGCCTGCAGCCCGTCCTCCACCGCCGTCACCCGGTGGCCGGCGCGGCGCAGCATGGTGACGACGATGTCGCGGTTGATCTCGTTGTCCTCGGCCACCAGCACGCGCAGGCCCTGGGAGTCCTCGGTCGTCCCCCGCCCGCCCGGCGGCGCCGGTTCCGGGGCGCAGGGCGCGGTCGGGACGCCATCGCACGGATCGGCGGCATGGTCGCAGCGCACGGTGAACCAGAAGGTGCTGCCCTTGCCCTCGGCGCTGACGACGCCGATCCGCCCGTCCATCAGCGTCACCAGTTCGCGGCTGATCGCCAGCCCCAGCCCGGTTCCGCCGAAGCGCCGGGTGGTGGAGCTGTCGCCCTGGGTGAAGCGGCGGAAAAGGATCGGCTGCACGTCCTCCGGTATGCCGATGCCGGTGTCGGCCACCTCGAAGCGCAGGAAGAAGGGACGGCCCGGCGCGGCTTCGCCCTCCAGCCCGACGCGCACGGCGACCCCGCCGCGCTGGGTGAATTTCAGCGCGTTGCCGACCAGATTGACCAGCACCTGCCGGATGCGCCGCAGGTCGGCGCGCACGCGCTGCGGCACTGCCGGAGCCACCTCCCGCGTCAGGATCAGGCCGCGCGCTCCGGCCGTCGGTTCCAGCAGGTCGATGCAGTCGCGCATCACGGCGCGCAGTTCGAAATCCGCCGGCTCCACCTCCGCCTTGCCGGCCTCGAGCTTGGACAGGTCGAGGATGTCGTCGATGATCTGCAGCAGCGCCTTGCCCGACCGGTTGGCGACGTCCAGGAGCTGGCGCTGCTCCTCGTCCAGGTTGGGGCCGTCCACCAGGGCGAGCGCGCCCAGGACGCCGTTCATCGGCGTGCGGATCTCGTGGCTCATGGTGGCCAGGAATTCGCCCTTGGCGCGGTTGGCCTGATCGGCGGCCTCCTTGGCCCGGCGCAGGCTGGCCTCGATCTCGCGCTGGGCGGTGACGTCGCGCAGCGCGCCGGTGACATAGCGGCGGTCGCCTTCGCGCCAGCCGGCCAGCGATGCCTCCAGCGGGATCTCGCTGCCGTCCTTGCGCCGCCCGGTCAGCTCCCGCACCTCCGACCGCGGGGTGTGGCCGCCGCGCTCGCGATAGGTGGCCAGCAGCCCGTCATGGACCGCGCCGACCGCGGCCGGCAGCAGCCGGGTCATCGGCCCTCCCAGCACCTCCGCCGCCCGGTAGCCGAACAGCCGCTCCGCCGCCCGGTTGAAGGCGTCGACGGTGCCGTGCTCGTCGATGGTGACGATCGGCTGGCCGACCGCTTCGAACATGGCGCGGTAGCGCGCCTCGCTGGAGGCGAGCCGGTTGGCGGCGGTCTCCCGCTCGGTGATGTCGGTGGCGGACCCGCGATAGCCGCGGAACCCGCCCTTGCGGTCGAAGATCGGCCGGCCGCTGACGCTGAAATAGCGCAGCCCGGCAGCGGTCATCACCCGGTAGCGGAAATTGCGGAACGGTTCCCGCCGCTCCATGACGCGGCGATGCTCCTCCCATCTGGCGGCATCCCCCGGCTCGCGCAGGGCGATGTCCTCCCGCGTCATGCCGATCGGCAGAGAGCCGTTGGCGATGTGCGGGACCAGCGGACCGGACAGGGCGGAAAAGCGCAGATCCGCATCCATCTCCCAGAACCAGTCGGACGCCGTCTCCGCCTGGTCGCGGAACCGCTCCTCGTTCTGGGCGAGGCGCCGGGCGAGCGCGGCGAGCCGTGCCGTCTGCCGCGTCGCCAGCAGCGCCAGCGCGAACAGGCCGAAGCTGCAGGCCGCCGCGCCCAGCAGGTAGATCCGCTGCCGCCGCCGGGTATCGGCCATGAAGAACGCCTCGTCGAAGGCGGCGGTGACGATCAGCGGGTAAGCCGACAGGGTGCGGTAGGTTTGCAGGCGCAGAATGCCGTCGATCACGCTGGTGGCGCGCAGGAAGCCGGTGGACTGGCGGCGGGCCATGACCAGCGTCGCCGAATCGTTCATATCGCGGCCGATGATGCGGTCGTTCATCAGGGAACGGGCGCGCAGGATTCCGTCCGTGCCGATGATCGCCACGGCACCGTTGGGCCCGACGTCCAAATCCTCCAGCGAGCGGCTGAAATAGAAGGGATCCATCGACGCGACCAGCACGCCGGCGAAGCTGCCGTCCCTGCGGTCGATACGGCGTGTCAGCTGGATCGACCATTTGCCGGACGCCCGGCCGAAAACCGGCTTCCCGATGAACAGACCGGCCTTGGGGTTGTTGACGTGGACGCGGAAATGCTCGCGGTCGGCCAGATGGACGCGGACGGGGGCGTCCTCGACGCTGGTGTGGGTGAGGTCGCCATGCTCGTCGATGACCGCGAGCTGGACCAGGATGCCCGACCGTTCCACCGCCTGCCGCAGAATCCGCGAGATATTGTGGCTCCAGACATCGCCATGCTCGCGGAAATCGTCGATCAGGAACATGAGGATCTGGTCGGCCTCGGCGATGGTTCTGTTCGCCTGCTCGGCAACGACATGGGCAATATTGCGGCCGTCGCGCTCTGCCCGTTCCATCGCCTCCGCATCGGCGTGATGGACGAGCATCAGGGCCGCCGCCCACAGTCCGGCGGCGATCACCACCGTCGCCGCCCAGACGGCGGCGATGAATCCATGCTGCTGAAGCCGCTCCCCCATCAGCCGGGCTCTCCGCCGGCCCGCGCCCCGTCCGGCCCGCCAGCGGCCAGTGCCGCAAGCCCGCGCGCCAGCTGCGGCAGGTCCACCGGCGGAGGCAGCACGAGGTCGGCAGGCCCGTCAGCTCCGCAAAGGGAGTCCGTGCCGTAGAGCACGCAGGGCAGATCGCCGCGCAACGCCTTGAGGCGGCCTGCCAGCGCCATGCCCGCGGGCAGCGCGCTCAATCCCGGACCGATCACCACCGCATCGAAAAAGCCCGGCTCGTCGGCGACCACGTCCAGCGCATCGCGCAGATCGTCGCAGACCGACACCTCGAAGCCCTGCCGTTCCAGACCGGTCTGGAACCGGTCGCCCGACGCCGGGTCGGCCTCCACCACCAGAACCTGGAGCACCGGAGCCTTGCGCCGCTGCGATGCAAGCGGAAGGGCCGCAGCAGCGGACTCCGGCCGGGGGGGTGGGACGGCGGGGATGTAGAGGCGGACGGCCGTGCCTTCGACGGGATGGGTCAGCAGGCTGAGGCCGCCGTCATGGCACCGCGCCGCCGAGAGGGCCGCCGAGAGGGTCGCCGGGCCGTCGGCATCCTCCCGCGCCGGCTGGCCGCGCCGGTTGCGCATGCGGACCGACAGCAGCGGGTCGACCAGGGCGAACAGGAGGTCGTCGGCCAGCGGCGTGCCGTCGACCCGCAGCTCGAACAGGGTGTGCAGGCCCTCCCGCGGCTGCAGGAGCTGGCGCACATGCCAGCCGGCGCCCACCGCCTCCGCGCCCTCACCCGATTCCGGGACTCCGTCGGCATACAGGCAGAACCGCCGATCGGTGCCGCCGCCGGCCAATCCGCCGGTCGCCAGCACGATCTCCGCCGCCAGCCCGGCCAGCGTCCGCGCCAGCATCCCGGCATCGCAGAGGGGGTCGGGGGTGGCGGGGTCGTGCCGGACCGTCAGGCTGGGCGGCACAACCGGCGCGGTGCGCAGAAGGGCCGCAGCCTCGTCCAGCACCCTGGCCGCCGGCTCCCGGGCGAGGGCGGCCGGCTCCATCCTTGCCGCCGTCACCAGACGGCGGAATTCCGGGCGGGTGCGTTGAACGGCCTTCAGGATCCTCTCGGCATAGTCGGCCTGGGGCGAGCCGGCCGGCAGGTCGGCGGCGAGGAAATCGGCATAACCGGCCACGGCACCCAGCGCGTTGTTGAGGTCGTGGACGATGGCGCAGGCCAGTTCGGCGCGGGCGTCCATCGCCGCCATCTGCTGGGCGCGCAGCTGGGCCGACGCCCGCCGCCGCATCTCGTGCAGCGCCTCCTCCGACGCGGCGATCCGGGCGGCGTCCGCGGCGCGGCCCGCAACTCCACCCCCGTCCTCGGCCGACGGGGGCGCGGTGGACGGTGTGGGTGGTGCCAGACGCTCCGGCTCCGGTCCCGCAGGCCGGCGGTGCGCGGCCCAGGCACGGAAAAGCGCCAGCCCTGCCGCCGCGCCGGTGCCGGCGGCGACCAGCGGAAGCGCCCAGGGGGCAGCACCGCTCAGCGGCTCCAGCACGGGCAGGAGCAGCACCGCCGCACCCGCCAGCGCGGCCGATGCCGGCGCCGCGACGGCATTGCCGGAGGCATGACGACTGGCAGCCGATGCAGGGGGCGGCGGAACGGCCGGCCGTGACAGGGAATGGTCGGATGGGCTCATCGGCGACTCGAGAGTGCGGCCATTTGCGATTGCGCCCCCGCCTTGTGACGGACCGGATAACGGACCGGGCGGGGCGGACTCGCGACCGGATGGGGAAGGACTGTAGCAGAAGGGCCAGGGCCGCGCTGCTGGGACCAGCCCTATGCCTCAAACCGCCCGCTCCACTCCGGGACTGCTCCCAAAGGCGCTTCCGCCAGCGGCCCCGCCGGTCAGGACGTCGCCTCGTCCAGGCTGCGCGACAGCAGCCCCGCCTGCTGGGCCCGGCGGACGGCGTCGGTACGGTTGCGGGCGCCCAGCTTGCGCAGAATCCGGCGGGTGTGCAGCTTGACCGTCACCTCCTGCAGGCTCAGATGACGGCCGATCTCCTTGTTGGTCGCCCCGGTGGCGAGCATGCACAGCACCTGCTGTTCCCGGTCGGTCAGGGGGGACGACAGCGCCCCTTCCCCTTCCGCCACGGGATCCTCGGCTTCCTCCGCCTCGTCGATGTCGAGCGACAGGTCGGTCATGTGCGTCAGGTCGAGCGCCACGTATTTCGGCACGAAGCTGCCGCCTTCCGCCACCAGCCGCAGGGCCTGCGCCAGGACGCGGCGCGGCGTGGTCTTCGGCAGATAGGCTTCAGCACCGCAGCGCAGCACCTCCAGCGCGGTCACCGGGTCCTCCGCCCCGGTCACCACCGCGACCGGCCCCTCGATCCCGGCCTGCCGGAGCACGCTGACCGGGTTGCTTCCCTCGGCGCCCGGCATGCGCCAGTCCAGCACGATCAGGTCGTAACGGAGTGACAGGGCCGGCGCGCCGTCGGGAAGCTGCCGCACCGCCGGCAGTTCCAGCAAGGAACCGATGCAGCCAACCTCGGCATCCGGCCAGGACTGTCGGACCGACAGCTCAAGCGCATCCCGGAACAGGGGATGGTCGTCTGCCACCAAGATTTTCATCAAACAGCCTCCGCCACACTCGGCAAGCGTCCACGTCCTTATATCAGCATTTCCACTTATATCTGTCGAAATCTTAAGTTTTCGTCGCTTCCGTATATTTCACGTCAGTCACATTGGAACATTATTCAACAACACCACTCCTTGCCGACCGCGGGATAATATCCCCACTATCCCATTTCCTGATCCTGCTATCCCAGTCTCAACAGCGACGCGGCGCCTCATCAGGTTATTGTGATGGTCATCAATCCTCATCCATCGCGGTCCGCCGGCATCACGGCGGAAGACGGAGGCGGCGACCATGGACATGACCCTTTACGAATTGCGGGCACATCCCGCCGCCGCCGCCCTGGCCACCACTCCGACCCCCGCCGGCACCGCGCCCGGCGCACCGGCCGGCACCGTCCTGCTGGTCGACGATGATCCCGACTTCCGCGGGATGACCCGCATCGCCTTCACACGCGCCGGCTACGCCGTGCACGAGGCCGAGAACGGCAACGCCGCCATGGCGATCCTGGCCGGACGAACCATCGATCTGATCGTGACCGACATCATCATGCCGGAGGCCGACGGGTACGAGGTGATCCTGCGGCTGAAGGAACAATCGTCGCGCCCGCCCTTGATCGCGGTCACCGGCGGCAGCCTGCGGCTGCGCATGGAACTGCCGGGCATGGCCCGCCTGCTGGGAGCCGACGCGGCGTTCGAAAAGCCGGTCGACCTGCCGGCCCTGCTGGGGGAAGCCGGCCGGCTGATCGCCGCCCGCAACGGGGACGCCGCCGGATGAACATCCTCATCGTCGACGACGATCGCACCAACCTGTTCATCATGGGCGCCATCGTCCGCCGTCTGGACGATGCGGAGCCCATTGCCATGGAAAGCCCGCTCGACGCCATGGAGTGGCTGCGCGGGAACGAGCCGGACCTGATCCTGCTGGACCAGATGATGCCGGACATGGACGGCATGGAGCTGCTGCGCCACATCCGCGAGGATTCGCGGCTGGACAATGTTCCGGTGGTGATGATCACCGCCAACACGGAGTTGGACATCCGGGTGCGGGCGCTGGACGAGGGCTGCAGCGATTTCCTGACCAAGCCGATCATGGTGCCGGAGGTGCAGGCCCGCCTGCGCAACCTGCTGGCCCTGCGCCAGAGCCGCGCGCTGCTGCGCGACCGCGCCGCCCTGCTGGCCGACGAGGTGGAACGGGTGACCGCAGTCCTCCAGCGCCAGGGGGAAGAACTGGTCACCCGCCTGTCGCGCGCGGCCGAATACCGCGATCCCGAAACCGGCGCCCATATCGAGCGGATGGCGCTCTATTCGCGCCTCATCGCCGAGGCCGCGGGCTGCGGCGGCGTCTATGCCCTCGAACTGCAGAAGGCCGCGCCGATGCACGACATCGGCAAGATCGGCATCGCCGACATGATCCTGCTGAAGCCGGGACGGCTGACGCCGGAGGAAATGACGGTGATGCGCCAGCACGCCGCCATCGGCCATCGCATCCTGGCGAACAGCGACATCCCGCTGCTGCGCCTGGCGGCGGAGATCGCGCTCAGCCATCATGAGAAGTTCGACGGCAGCGGCTACCCCAACGGCCTGGCCGGCAACGCCATTCCGCTGTCCGGCCGCATCGTCGCCATCGCCGACGTGTTCGACGCCCTCACCTCCACCCGGCCCTACAAGCGGTCATGGACGGTGGAGGAGGCGCGCCGCTTCATGGTCGAGCAGCGCGGCCGCCACTTCGACCCCGCCCTTCTCGACGCCTTCCTGTCGCGCTGGAACGAGGTCTGCGCCATCCACGGCGGGAATGTCGACGAACTGCCGAAGATGATCCCCGAAGAGGCGTAGACGCCGCGGACGGCCTCAGTCGACGATCCGCCAGCTGCCGTCGGGCTGAAGGCAGGCGGTGCCGTAGATAGGCTGCGGCCGGCCGCCGATCATGGCGCGGCTCTGGAATTCGCGGCATTGCTGGCCGCTGCGCGAGTAATAGACCGGGCCGGCCGGATCGACGCCGATGGGGGCCGGAGGAGGGTTGTAATACTGCGCCACGGGCGGCGGGTTGTAATACTGCACCACCGGGGGCGGAGGGGGCGGCGGCGCGTAGACCACCGGGGGCGGCGCGTAATACTGCACCACGGGCGGGGGCGGCGCGTAGTAGCGGTAGGGCTGGTAATAGCCGTAACCCGGGAGGATCGGCCCGAAGCCGAGGCCGATGCCGACCGAAACCGACGTGCGCGCCTGGGCCGGTTCAGGAACCACCGCCACCACAGCGGCAGCCGCTGTCGCCAGCATCACAGCACCCAGGGCAAGCGCCCTCCGCACCGGCTTCATCATGCATCTCCCGGCCGTGACACCCGGAAGCGGTCCCGCCGCCGTCATGTCCGACGGCGGCATCATACACCGCCCCCGCGGCGCATCACAGGGGCTGCGCGCGCGGAGCCATATGCGGGCCGATCAGATGTCGAGCGGCAGGTTGTCGGGGTCGAAACCCAGCTGCTCCACGATGGCGCGGGCGAGCGGGATGCTGGTCTCGAACCGCCATTCGTCCATGCCCGGCCGGTATTCCGACACGTTGGGACGGCCGTTGGCGAAGCGGCGCGGATGCAGCTCGTACCAATAGATGTCGCCGAGCGCGACGCCCTGCTCCTTCGCATAGGCTTCGGCGATGCCCGGCCAATCATTCACGGCCGGCTGGGGCGACCCCTCCGCCTTGGCGATGTCGGTCTGCTCCAGGAAGGCGACGATGCGCTTCCCCTCGCGCTCGAAATCGGCGACCCGGATGGTGACGGGCTGCTTTCCCTCACGCTGGTAGGTCCATTCGCGGTTATTTTCGACCAAGGCCTTGTCCACGGCAAATGCTCCGGTTCACTCCTGCAAAGGCTAACCGACCGGGCCGCCTTAAGCCAACTGTTCCGTTGCCTTATCCGAACGAGCCCTTAGCCTTCGCGACCCCGTGCCCCCGGCACAGCGGATCGGCGGTTACCAAAGCACGACGCTTTTTCCTTGTACACGGGAATTGTAACGCCCGGCAAAGGCCGGGCGTCCATCCCGAGGTCAGCCGCGCTCTCCATCAATATCCAAGCGTCATGCCGTCGGGGTTGCGGGGGTCGGAAAAGCCGTACAGCCCGTCCTCGCGCAGCTGGATGGTCTGGGTGCGGCCCATCGTCGGCTTCACCGCGATCTTGTGGCCCATCTGCTCCAGCAGGCGGATCGTGTCGGGGCTGAGCCCCTTCTCCACCCGCAGCTCGTCGGGGGTCCACTGGTGATGGACGCGCGGCAGGGCGGCGGCTTCGGCCGGGTTCATGGCGAAGTCGATGTGGTTGATCACCGTCTCCATGGTGGTGGTGATGATGCGGCTGCCGCCGGG